>DATAZF010000001.1:0-4776 GCA_036272235.1 Bryobacteraceae bacterium
CGCAATTCCTTGCGGACCTTCACGTCCGGGGCTCCGAAAGGTTCATCAATCGAGCAGCAGAACCCGCGGCTCAACTGCAGGCGCCCGGTCTCTTTTCCGTAGGCCCGTAGCTTTCGACTGTGCCCGCAGCCCGAATTCTGTGCTTTCGAATACTGTCAGGTGCTGGAACAACGCGTAGCGCGGACGAACTCGCGCAACGCCTCATAAAGCGCCGAAACGTTCTCCGACTCGGCGCCGAATTCGCCGAGTGCGCCCGCGGTGCACAATTCGTTCGCACCAGTGAGTCCATCACTGCAGCGGATTACACGTCCATGGCAGAGGAATGAATCGACCCTACCTGCAATCTGATGCGGCTCAAAAGTAAGGTCTTCGGGCGAATGGTCGGCGATCGCGTAGACCCGCTGATGAGACAGACCGATTTGTAAAAGTAGCTTCGCAGCTCCAGCGTCGAAGGGTTTTTTAACAGCTATGACTTATAAACACGTGGTGAAAAAAACAACCGTGCAATTGTGAGGAAGTCAGGGAAACCAATACAACAATATTGAGTGTGCCACTACTTCTCTTGGCTTGTACCGGGCCGGCCATTCAGGCCGGCCGAAGAGGCGCCACGGCGTGATCGCGACTGCGCTCCAACCATGGGGCGGAGTACGTCCTGCCGTCATATACTCGTACGGCGGAAAAGGGTTTCCTGCAATCATATAACCAGCGGTATTTGGGTTGAACGTAAAATGCTGGACACCAAGCTGTTGCAGACGCTTATTCAAACGACTGTATCCCTGCTCCCAGTCGAGATCTGAGTCGGCGAGAATGTTTTCCGGATGCTGTCCCGCTAATTCGTTCATATAGGATATATAGTCCGGATGAACGTGTAAGACAGACACAGTACACCACGTGATCAACACGACCATGCAGCCGATGGTAGCCAGGTGCCCGTCTGAAAGCACCCGATCACATACGATTCCAGCAAACGTTGCCAATGGCAGGTAAACGAGCAGGACATGGCGAACACCTATGTTGATATGTCCCGGCATCGCAGTCAGTATAACGGCTAACGCGATTGCCAGCATAACGCAATGCCGACGGCAGTCCCGACGGAAGGCCCCCCAGATTACTATGATCATGAGACCTATGGGGGTTTTATAAAAGATAACCACGGGATAGTAATACCAGAATCCGCCGGGCCTCAACTTACCAAGCAAAAATGAAATTTGTCCGCCCTCGTTGTGAAGCCAGACGGATCTGATTCCCGAGAAGAAGGCCGGGGCTGGTAGTTTCATGTGAAGATACTCGACACGGCCAAACGAAAATGAGTAACAAGCCCATATGCTCAAGGCGACTACGATAGTTATCACGGGAAAATACCTGACAACCTTCCGCAAATGGCGAAGGTCGTTATAGCGACAGAGTGCGATCGCGATGCCGGCTACGGGGAAAAAGACCAGGGCAGAAAACTTCGACAGCACGGCGAGACCAATACACAGGCCTAACGCGAGGCTACCGGCAAGGGTCGGCTTTTCAGTCAGTTCCACCGCAGCGAGTAATGCCGCCCATGTGAGCCCGGCTACCGCCATGTCCGTCGTTACGAGACCTGCGTGACCGAGAATCGGGGGAATCGTGGTAAGCACGAGGACTGCAAGTGCAGCCGCACGCGGCGTCGCTATTCGACGCGACCAGCGGAAAACCACGAAGGCGGCTATCCAGAAGAAAGGCAACATTGCCAGGCGGCTGAAGAACAGATTGCGCCAGTAGTGGCCGCGATATCCCAACAGGCGGTCACCTTCGACGTACATGTCCGGGTAGTGTCCAAATGGAACACCAGCTAATCGCAACCAGGCAGCGCCAACCATGCGGGCGAGCGGTGGATGTTGATCTTCATAGGTATACGCACCGGTCGCCAGGTATTCGAGTCCGGCTGCGAGATGAGCCGGTTCATCCGTCGTACTGCTCAGCGTCTTAAAAGTCGATATGATTCGAAGTGAGGCGATGAGCACGGCGCTGAGCGCGACCAGCTCATAGAGGTAGCGGCGGATTTTCACTCTTCGCAGTGGCCAATATATCAGGCTACTCGTTTATTCGATACAAGGCATCCCGCCGGCTAACGGGAGTTTATTTGTAAGCAACCGGGGCGGGAGTGGGCTGGATTTCGGCTGTGCCCCGGAGAACCACGCGCCCGCCGGACCGCCCGACCGGAGCGTGGAACAGTTGCCCTTCTGCCGCCGCTCTCAAGCCGGCGTTCAGAGTGGCAGCAGAGAAGCTGTTCATGCAAGTTTGCGGCTGACTCGCCCCTTCTGCTAGAATCGATAGGAAATGGCAAGAGTTTGTGATTTATGCGGCAAGGGTCCGCAATTCGGGCATAAGGTCAGTCACGCCCACAATGTGAGTAACCGCCGCTGGAACGTGAATCTACAGTCCGTGCGCGCACTCGTCAACGGAGCGCACAAGCGCCTCCGCGCCTGCACCTCCTGCATCCGCAACGGAAAAGTTCAAAAAGTCGCCTAGCGCGGCTTTCCAGCCCGATCCTTTTTCACCAGACCTTCCACCAGGGTTTAGCCTTGATTATTTCGTCCTCGGGATCGGTACATTCCAGATACTGCCCTGTCAACGTCATCTTCGGATGCGTGACAAACAGCCGTTCGGCGACATGATCGCCATATTCGTCTGAAATGATTTTGTACGGCACGCGCAGATCCGGGGGGCGCCACTCCGTATCGTGCGCATCGCTCGCGAGGAAGTGAACCAGATTCTGCCGCATCAGGCGCCTTGCGTTCTCGTCGGCAGACTTCCCGAATCGCCCTGTGAATGACTGCGCCGTAACCTGAATCAGGCAGCCGGAACGCACCCACTGCACCAGATCCGGCACTCGCTTCATCAGCAGCCCATTCCGCTCCGGATGCGTGATCACGGGCGTAATATCGTCCCGAATCATCTGCTTGAAAATATCGTTGATCGTGCGCGGAATCTGCGCATCTGCGAACTCCACCATCAGATAGCGATGCCCGTTGATCGTAAACCTCGACCGGTCGGTCTTGCAATTTTCGATATTGTCGTAGAAGAGGTGAAAATCGCATCCCCGATGAATCCTGATCCGGTCGCCGATACGCTCCTGCATTTCCGCGATGCGCTCTTTGATCAGGTTGAAATCGAACTGGAACCGCAGATCAGAATGTGGCGTGGCGACGATATCGGTCGTGCCGGATTCTGCCGCCAGCGCGAGCATAGCGACAGAGTCTTCGATTGTTTTGGCGCCGTCGTCGACCCCAAACACAATGTGGCTGTGAATGTCGACCATGAATGCGCGGGGTCAGATCTCCGGATAGAAATCGAAGAAGGCGTCGAGCGACTGCGTCAACTGCCGCTTGATCTCTTCTTCGCTGGAGCCTTCGATCAGATGCATGGTGACGGAAGCGGATTGTCCGTTCTTCAGCTTCACCTTCCCGTCTTCGAAACTCTCCAGTTCCTCTTCGGGAAGGAGGCGGACTCCATAAACCAGCGCGAGTCTTGCCATCAAATAAACATTTCTTCGTCTTGCGTAAGGTGATCGATCGTCGGCCTGCGCCCGTCCACGAGGATCGTAACGGCGGCCTTTACACCCGCAAGAACGGCAGTCGCTTCGCGCACCGGCTTCATCACCGCTGCCTTAACGTTGTCGCCCGCCTGGTGAACCTGCTCCACCGTATCGTCGAGGACCGCATCCACGCGCGCGATCTGGGCCTTGCCGCGGTCGGCGATGTCGCGGCCGACTTCCGCGAAACGATGCGCCTGGTCTTTTGCAACGCCGGAGATGTCTCTGGCGTTCGCCGATATTTCCACCACATTGCCGGTGACCACCGCCACCTTGGGAGCGCTGTCAGCCGCCACTTTTCGAACAGTCTCGATAATCGGTTCCACTCGCTCGGTCAAATCGTTCATCCGAACCTGAACCTTCGACACCACGCGGTAAAGCAGAACGGCGATAACTGCCATCACGACGATGCAAAGCGTGGCGATGCCAACGCCGCCCGTTACAACCCAGCGAAATGTCTCTTCCGGCATCCCGATCCCTTTATCTCAGTTATCCAAACGCGCGCTGAAAAATCAACCCACGTTCGGCGGCCCGTCCGGACCGACCTTTTCACGATAGGCCTGCTTGCCTGCCTGAATCGCGTCATTCAAAGTATCTTTCTGGCGATTAATGACCTCGCGTCCCTTGTCCACGATGCCGCTCGCGGATTCGCGCAGATCCGACGCCTGCTTCTTTAGAAATTCCTTGCCCTCGTCGGCTCTGTCCTTCAGCACGCCGCGCACTTCCTCACCGGATTCCGGCGCGAGAATAAGTCCGAGACCGACGCCGACCCCGAGGCCAAGGAAAAAGTGTCCCCATCTGCCTTTGCTCATTTTGCTTTCTCCTGAAACCTGCCGAGCCCCTCCGGATTGACGAGACAATGCCCGACGAGACAATGCCTGACCAGTTGACGCGTAATCCAAAGTCACTCACAGTATACTGCCTCGGCTGGAGAGCACATCGGCGGCCACTCTTCCTGTACACTACGGTCGAGCGTGGCATCCTCCAAACGACCCCGTAAACTGGCTTCGGAAGAACTTTACGAGTACGCCGTAAAGTGCCTCGGCGCAAGGGCTTACTCGAGCGGCGATCTGAAGTCGAAATTGCGCCTGCGCGCCGCCCATCCACCGGACGCCGACGCCGTTATCAGCCGTCTTGAGGACCACGGATATCTCGACGACCGGCGCTTCGCCCAGAGCTATGCTTCCTCCCGTGTCGAGAACGACGGCTTTGGG
>DATAZF010000002.1:0-4903 GCA_036272235.1 Bryobacteraceae bacterium
TTGATAACCCAGGGCATCGTTAACGCGCCGGGATCTTCGATCGTGACCTTCATTTCCAGGTTCCCGAAGTCGCGCCGGCGGAAAGTTTCCGTCAGGTGCATCTGTTTGGTGTGCGGGGTACCGGCGAAGTCATACCATGAGTCCTCGCGGAAGCCGATCGTATCGACTACGAGAGTATCGCCGTCCCAGTGCGCGCGTGAGTCACCGTAGAAGGTCGGCTTAAGGTTCTTCGGATGAGTGCTGCCATCGACGAAGAACTGGCGATACATATGAGTGTTTCCCTCGAAGAGCATCAGCACCAGATTCGGTGTTGAAAAAAGTGAGGTGTGATACGGAGCGGCGCGGGGCGGCCCGCCGGGAAGACAGCGGGCTTCGTAGTCTTCAGCGCCTCCTTTCGCGCGGTGGTCAGCCACGATTTTAGCGGCCCACGGCTGCATCGGCCCCTGTCCGCCGCTCCCGCCAAATCCGTTCCAGATGCCGCTCAGGTCGGGCTTTCCATCGGCGAGACGGGGGACTGGTCCGGGCGGCCCGACTGGGCGCGGGCAACCCGACCTGTCAACCGAAGGACCGCCCAGCGTGGAAGCCTGGTCGAGGCCACACACTCCAGGCGGTGCGCCGCGGCGGGTACTGCTGCGCGCAGCGTCCGGAGCCGGCGGCGCTTCCTGTGCGAAAGCGCTGACAGGCCAGGCAGAGAGCAGGAATACCACGATCATCATTGAGGCAAATCTGGTCCAGTTGGACAGAGACGTGTTCATTTCGGAGAAATTATACTCCCGCCGGATTTTCACGACAATCCTGTCGGGCTGCCCTTTCAAGCAACCTGCTTATCAACTTTTGTCCGCGGCCAGATTGACTGCTCGATCAAGCACCGCTCGATCAAGCACCTCCAGACGCCGCAGCATGCCCACCGGAGCCTACACGCGTGGCGCCCACCGCCAGCGCGTAATCTCCGCGCGAATCAGCCTGTTGTACCAACCGCGTCACTTCACGATTCGGATAAGCGCACCCCGCGGCATCGATCCACATATCGCAGCAGGCGTAACGGACCAAAAACATTCTCTCTGCCTTAGTCGTGTTGATTGCGGTGTATGAATCCGAACTCCAGACGAGTCTGTTTGGAATGAAAAGTGCCTCAACTGCAGCAGGCGCCCGCGAAAAGGTGCTGTGAAACGTAAAGGCAAATTTATGAAAACATTCAAGCAATTCGCTCTCGCGGCCATTGTTGCTGGCTTTTTCGCAGCTATCCCGCACAACGCAAACGCGCAGGTTTCAGTCAGCATCGGTCCACAGCCTGTTTGTCCTTATGGTTACTATGAGGTGCCGCCCTATAACTGCGCTCCCGACGGCTACTATGGCCCGGACTGGTTTTCCAGCGGCATCTTCATCGGCGCCGGACCCTGGTATCACGGACGCGACCATTTTTACGGACATGTAGACCACCGCTTCGACTTCCGCGAGGGCTACCATGGGCATTTCCCGGCGCGCGGCGAGCACCCGTCGGATCATCGCGCCCAATTTCACGGCCAGGCAATGCACGACCCGCACGGCCACGAAGCACCCCACGGCCACCGGTAAATGGGATACCGGTAGATAGAGTCCTCACAAATCCCGGCGATGACATTGCCCCACTCGCCGGGATTTCATTCCCACAGAATCGCGCCCCAATTGTCAGACTATCGAAGGATTCGCATTGGATCTATCTGACCGGACGCGAGCCTGTCATGCCCGGCTGCTTGCCGCCTGGTACTCAGCTTATTGCTTCTCCTGACCATGCAGGTCGCCGTCCGGCGGAGGCGGCGGAGCAGGCGGAGCGGGTGGTGGACCACCTCGGCCGCGCCCGAATCCAGCGCGCGCAGGAGGAGGATCCGGCATCTTCTCCGTACCGCCGACCTTCAGGGCCATGAATCGGGTGCCGGTGGCGAACCCGACATACTGCGTGCCATCCACCATGTAAGTGATCGGGGGAGCCCCGCCGGGAAGGTTGAACGGCAGGGCCAGCAGTTCGTCGCCCGTATCTGCCTTGTAGGCGTAGAGTGTAGTGCCCGCGACCTGGAACAGGAGGTTGCTGGCCGTGGTCATCGTGCCGCCGCCGGTCGCGGCGCCTCGTCCCGTTTTCACCCACTTAATCGTGTTCGTTTTCGGATCGCGCGCCTGCATTCCGCCGCGGCCCACATTGTCCGGACCCCAGATCGGCATCGGGGTCGTCTTGTTCTGGGCGCCGCGACCCAATCCATGCGCGCCGCCGCCGGCCTTGGGATCGGGTTCCGCCGCGGCGCTGAAGGTGTAGCTGCCGGCGCTGTAAGGCAGATAGACCAGGCCGGCATTCGGGTTATAGGACATCGGCGCCCAATTGTGCGCCCCGCCGCCGCCCGGATAGATCAGGACCGCATTCGTCTGATCGTAGAATGCATCCTGATTGATAATCGGCTTGCCGTTGTTGTTCTTATCGAACCCCTTCACCCAGTTCACCGGGACGAAGGGCTCGGCCGAGATGAACTGTCCATTGGTTCGGTCCAGGATGTAGAACACGCCGCTCTTCGGCGCCTGCATGACGACTTTACGCGTCTTGCCTTCGATCTGGATATCGGCCATGACCAGGCCGCCGACGGAATCGAGGTCCCAGCTATCGGTGGGAACCGTCTGGTAGTACCACTTCAACTTGCCGGTCTTCGCATCCACGGCCACGATCGAGCACGTATAGAGGGCATCCCATTTACCCCATTCCGATTTCGGGATGCTGCGCAACTCCTGAGGCCATGGTTCCGCGTTACCGGTACCGGCGATCACCAGGTTGGTTTCGGGGTCGTATACCAGGCCATCCCATACGGAGCCGCCGCCGCCGTACTTCGCCCAGTCGCCGTTCCCCCAGGTTTTGGACGCCTTTTCCTGAGCCGCGTCCTCAAGGGGTTGGCCCGGCTTCGGAGGAACCACGTGGAACTTCCACGCGAGCGAGCCGTCCTTGAGATTGTACGCCGCGAAGAAGCCACGAATGAAGTATTCGCCGCCCCCCACGCCGATGATCACCTTGTCGCCCGCGATGCGGGGCGCGATGGTCAACGAGTAGTATTCGTTGATCTCCGCGATCTTGCTCTGCCACAGCTCTTTGCCGCTGAGGGCGTCGAGCGCGATCAGCCGGGCGTCGTTGGCCGCGAGGATGATCTTGCCGTCCGAGATCGCGAGCCCGCGGTTGTGCGTGCCGCAGCACATATGGCGCGGCGTGATCGGATCGATCTTCGCGTCGTACATCCACTTCTGTTCGCCGTTGCGCGCGTCGATGGCATACACGATGCTGTTGTCCATCGACTGGTAGATCGTGTTGTTCCACATCAGAGGCGTGCCTTCGGTTCCACCGCGGCCACCCCCTCCCGGGATGAGCGGCGCCGACCAGGCGAGGCCGAGCTTGCCGACATTCGATTCGTCGACCTGCTTCAGCTGGCTGTAGCGCTGTTCCGTTTGCGTCAGGCCGTAGGTAAGCCATGTGCCGGGCAGAGCGTCCTTCGCGGTACCGGCGGTTTGGAGCACTTTAGCGTCAACCGTGCGCGGCTTCTGCTGGGCGATGATCGTCGAAATAAGAGTGAGAGTGGCGATGACGCCAAAGGCCCACGAGGCAGTCTTGATGTTGAGCGTAGTCACGATGTATTTCCTTCAATGGGGTTTGCCCGATTTCAGTCGTCAGGTAACCTCTGTCGGCCTCCAGACATTCTATTCCACGGCACAATCGAACGCCCGCGCTACGCGGCCACTCCACATAACAACGCCATGCGACCTTTGCCGGACGGATCGCGTTGGATCACGCGACACATACCGATTGGCGGGACATCGAACGCGCGGGCGGCTTTTTTGTGCTCGGGCGTCGCGTCGGCGAGCCAGTAGATCATGCCGTCGTTACCAGACCAGGCGCGTGCTCGTTTGGTCCCATACGTGCCTGATGGAGAGCATGACAAACAGCACACGACAAAAGGTTGAGGGCGATCTTCACGACGCCAAAGGTACGGCAAAAGAGGCCGCGGGCAAACTGGTTCACGATCCTGACCTTGAGGCCGAAGGCCGGGTCGAAAAAGTAGCGGGTATCGTTCAAAAGAAACTGGGAAAACTTGAGAAAATGATCGGCAAGTAACATCCGGTGTAATCGGGTGTGAGGAAGTCTATTGCGCAGATTGCAGCGCGGTGACATGCAAGGGTCAGCCTGCCGCGATCATGACTGGTGGGATCAGCCATTCGGCATGGTCGGCATCGGGTCACCAGGAGCAACGCAGTCTTCAATGTAAAGATCTGCCGGTTGCGACGAATCCTCCGTGGGCTTTCCCGTTTGAGAACAACTGTATCAGGAAAGTCGAAACGCTTACCGGCGGATGCGCCGTGGGGCCGAGGTAAATCCACCTGAATAATTTGATGCGCTCGCCGCCGGGAAGAGACGCCTGCGGTCACTGACCGAGGCTCGAACCGATTTAGCATGTACCGCTGGTGATGTTGTCGTCGGCGCTTTTTACCCTGTTGACATACGAAGATCATAGTAGTAATGTCTTCGTATATGCCAGAGACTCTGCCGCGGCCCACCGATGCCGAACTCGAAATCCTGACCGTCCTCTGGAGCCGGGGGCCAGCAACGGTCCGCGACATCCACCAAACGATCGCGAAACGCAAGCCGACGCAATACACGACGATCCTCAAGATCCTTCAGATTATGGCGGGCAAAGGACTGGTGCGCCGCGACGAGGAGCAACGCGCTCACGTCTACGAAGCCGCTATTTCGAGAGAAGCAACGCAGCAGCAACTGGCCGGCGATCTCCTGCAACGCGCTTTCAACGGCTCAGCCGCACTGCTGGTGCAAGGTGCGCTCGCCTCGCGCAAGGCATCGAAGGCGGAAATCGCAGGGATACGCAAGTTGCTTGACGAATACGAG
>DATAZF010000003.1:0-18785 GCA_036272235.1 Bryobacteraceae bacterium
GGCCTCCAGATGATCCGGCTGATGCACGAAGGCCGGGAGTTTCTGCCCTGCGCCGTCGTCATGCTGACCGGAATCGGCAATGAAGAAATTGCCGTCGAGGCCATGAAGCTGGGCGTCATGGATTACATGGCGAAGGGTCCGGCGAGCTCGCAGGCCCTTTCCCGGACCGTGGCCAGCGCCGTCCAGCGTTTTCGCCTCCAGCAGGAGA
This sequence comes from Bryobacteraceae bacterium, assembly GCA_036272235.1. Taxonomy (GTDB): domain Bacteria; phylum Acidobacteriota; class Terriglobia; order Bryobacterales; family Bryobacteraceae; genus BOG-234. The sequence goes on from DATAZF010000003.1 coordinate 209, forward strand.
TCGTCGAGCAGCGGCTGGCTCTCGAAGAGCGGAACCGGGAGCTCGAAGCCATTCGGGCGGAGTTATTCGACGAAAAGGAAAACTACCGCATCCTCGCCGAAGCAATTCCACAGCTGGTGTGGACTGCCGACTCCGAAGGCGGTATTCACTACGGGAACCAGCGCCTGTGGGATTTCACCGGCAAGGCGCACACCCGCCTGTGCCTCATCGAGAGCCTGGCCCATGCGGATGACAAGGCGGGACTGCAGAAAAAGTGGAACGAAGGTCTGCTTTCGGGGGGCGCGTTCGAGGTTGAGCTCCGCTTGCGGCGCGCGCAGGATCAGGCCTGGCGCTGGCATCTGATGCGCACGGCGCGCATTCCGACCGCCGAAAATGAGCCGGTCCGCTGGTTCGGTACCTTTACGGATATCGAGGAACAGAAACGGGCCCAGCAGGCGCTGCGGCAGCGGGAGAAGCTCGACAGCGTCGGCTTGCTGGCGGGTGGTATCGCGCATGATTTCAATAACCTCCTTGTCGGGATCATGGGCGGCGCGAGCTTCGCGATCGATACGGTCGAAGCGGATCACGTGGCGCGGCCGATGCTCGACATCGTCCTGCGCTCAAGTGAGCGAGCCGCGCAGTTGACACAGCAGTTGCTCGCTTACGCCGGAAAGATCGAGATCTACCTCGAGCCGGCCGACATTGCACGGGTGCTTCACGACGGTTGCAACGCGGTGCGCGGTTCCATCGCGCGCCATATCGAGCTGAAGATCGAAACAGCGCCGGGAATTCCTCCGATCGAAACGAACGAGGGCCACCTGAGGCAGGTTGTCGCCAACCTTGTTATCAACGCGGCCGAGGCAATCGGCGAAGACGCCGGCGCCATAAGAGTAAGGTTGGAGAGGGAAACCGTTGCGGATGGGAAGCCCCAGTCGAATGTGCTGGGATATGAGCTTTCGGCCGGCGAATATGTGTTAATTGAAGTTTCCGATTCCGGGCCGGGAATGGACGATCAGATGAAGGAGCAGATTTTCGATCCGTTCTTTACGACCAAGTTCACGGGGCGAGGCCTCGGCCTGGCCGCGGTGCAGGGAATCGTGCGGGCACTGGGGGGCGCGATCCGCGTGAGCAGCGCGACCGGCCGCGGCAGCACGTTCCAGGTCTTGCTGCCGCTGCGGGAAGCCGTCCCCGAGCCAGGCGCTGACAGGAACCACCAAAGCGCCATGCTGGGCGGCGAACGGAATGGAATCGAAGCCAGTGACGCCGCAAGCTGAGATCGATCGCCAGGCGGTGATCGAGGCCGAGGCCCTCCTCGCGGCGCTAACCGAATTTTCGCAGCGCGCCGGGCACGATCTGCTCGGGCCTTTGAGCCAGGCCGGTTCGCTGCTGGCTCTCTTTCTCAAACGTCACAAAGATCAGACGGGGGCCGATGGCAATGAACTGCTCGAATTCCTGCAGTCTGCATCCGCGAGGATGGAAGGGCTGGTCGTCGGTGTCCGGAAATATATGGAGGTCGCCGGGCGGCGGTCACATCCCGAACCCGTGGACCTGAACGCTTCGCTGGCGGGGGCGCGGGTGTCGCTGGCTGCCCCCATTTCCGGCAGTGCGGCGACGATCCTGGTTGATACTCTTCCGGTCGTTATGGCAAACCCGGTTCAGATGACGGCGATGTTTGAAATTTTAATCGGGAATGCGATCAAATTCCGCCGGCCGGAGGCGGCGCCGGACATTCGGATTTCCGCGCGCCCTGAAGGCGAGTGGACTGCGATCGCCGTCGAAGACAATGGAATCGGCATCGAGCCGGAAAGCTGCGACGCTGTTTTTCTGCCCTTCAAGCGTTTGAACGGCAGGGAGTATCCGGGGCAGGGTCTGGGCCTCGCGACGGCAAAGTTGATCGCCGCAATGTATGGAGACGGAATTCGGGTGGATCGATCCGCGGCCGGCGGGACGCGCGTCGAGTTCAGGATTCGCGCGGCATAGAACCGGGGCTGTACCGCTGGCGATCTAATCCCGGGCGCTTCGCTTCCAAAACCGCATCAACGGTCGATTTCCCCCGAGTCGATGGTTTCGCCAGTGCGGGAAATAGTCTCGAAGAAGAGCTGATCTCCGGAAATCTCCATCATCATGAAGCTGCGATCGGTGTCGAAGCCTTTCGCCATCTCCGAAGCTTGTTTGAGGCCATGGGTACGCAACTCGCCCGAGTTGCCCAGCACAAAGTAGTAGATCCCGTTATGGGGCTTGATCCGCTCGTAAAGGTGTTCGTGGCCCGATAACACGACTTTGACGCCGTTGGCCTCAAAGATCGGTTCGATGCGCGTCCGCAGATCGGTGTCGGGCCCGTGAAACTTGCCGTCGGAATACAACGGGTGGTGAAAATAGCAGATTTTCCACGCGGCGGTGGAACTCCTGAGGGCGTTTTTCAGCCAGTCCATCTGCACCGGGTCCATGTAGTTGCTGTCGAGCGCGAAGAACTCCGCGTTGCCTTTCCGGAAGTTGTAATAACGTTTTTCCCCCATGTTGAAGCCCTTGTAAAAGCGCTCGTTCGGATTATCGTGATTGCCCAGCGAGGCATAGAATTTGACTCCCGCATCGAGCAGGGGCTTGTAAGGCTCTTCGAATTTCCTTTTCATGTCGGCGGCGCTCGAACCGCCGTAGATGTTGTCTCCGAGCATTATGACGAAATCGAATTTGACCGTCTGACGGAATTTTTCCATCTGTGCGGCGACGTCGAACTGGGGCTTGTCGCCTGTGCCGTTGTCGCCGATGACGGCGAAGCGCACGGAATCCGGTTTGAGCGGAAGGTCTGCCGCAACCGCTGCCGCGCCCGTCAGAACAATTGCGATAAGAAAGCGCCGGCGGGCAAACATCATGCGAAGGCACCGTTGAGAATGTCCACGACCAGATTGGCTTTCGTGTCGAGCAGAATGAGATCCTCGCCGATGATGCGATACTCGATCTCCGGCGGAAGTCTCGGCAGATTCGCCAGAAGACTGGGTGGTGTGGACTGCAGGGGCACGCGTTCCGGATACGGGTCGTTGATCCTGAGGCGCAGACGCACCGGTTCGGCATGCCGCAGACTTTGGCGGATGTGGGCCGCATCAGATGGTTGCATGGCGATTGAAATCAGGCGCCTGAGTTCCATGGCGATCCGTGGCGAGAAAATATCGCCCTGCTTTGAATTTTTCCGCGCCTCGCGCATCGCGCGTGTGAGCGTATTCTCCTGGCGCGAGAGCCTGGCGGGCGATGGGCTCGACTTGAGCGGAGGTAAGTTCGCCTCGACGCCTTTCCGCAGTTGAGCATAGTCCGCTACCCGTTTCTGAAAATCGGCGATGATCACGGAATCCGCGTTGACCGGCACGTCCCCGGCGCGCAGGCCCGCCGTAAGCAACAGAAGCGCGGCCGCCAGGTTTCCGAGTTGAATTGTCATCTCAGGACTTCGCCCCCGCTCCCTGTGATTCCGACGCCTGCTCGACAAACTCGAGGACGACCTGTTTGACCGCATTTTTAACGGCCTGCTTTACCGAGACGTCCATCTCGGCGTGATTCAGTTTCAGGCTGTTATCGGCCGCGGAAAGCTCCTCCATGGCTGTTTCGACTGCGGGTTTTACGGGATCAAGGTCGTCGGCTACGGCCTTGGCCACTTTCTTTGCCAGTCGGGAAGCGGAAACCTGGTCCTCCGCCCGGGCTTCGTCCGCCGACACGCGAATCGGCTGGCTCTGCCCTTTCGACTCCCAATCCTCCCGAAATGTTTTCGTGAGGCGCGCGATCACTTTCGGGTCGTGGAAGATAATGCCCACTTCGCGGCGCGCGTCGAGTTCAAGCGCGCGAAGGCTCTGGCTTCCGACGAATGCCCATGATTCGTCCCGAATGATGGAGCGCGTATGGAGGCGTATTGGAAGCGTCCTCGGCTCAGGCAGCACGCTGTTTCTGACTTTGAGTTGGCCGATGATGCTGATGGTGACGCCCGCCCGCGCCCGCGCTTCGAGCGTCCGGATGATGGCCGGATCGCTGATCTCGGGGTCGTAGATCAGGAGTTCCTTCTTTGCGCCCTTGAGAAACTCCGTGATTCTCTTCCGCGCATTGGTGGGGCTGACGATGAACGTCGCACTGCCGGCGGTATAGGGGTGGCGTTTCGTGTCGGCTTCGAAAAGTTTCGCGGCTTCTTCGACGTGCTTCCTGTTGGTTGTGATGACACCGAAACTGCGGCTTCGCTCCATGTCCAGATAGGTGAAGTTGAAGGCCAGAACGAACAGAACGCGGCGGTCAATGATCATCAATTTGCTGTGGTAGCGAACAAGGTCGTCATCGGTACGGGATACCGTTACTCCGGCGGCGAGAAGGCGCATTTCCAGGTCGCGGAGCCGCTGTTCTCCTCCGCGATTCGTGTAGGCGATAAGGGCGTGCACGTGAACGCCGCGAGTTACCGCGGCCGACAGTGCCTTCTCGATCTCACTGCGATTGAAGCGGAAAATGATGATCTCCACGCTCTTTTTTGCCCGGTTTATGCCTTTGATCAAAGGCATAACGCCATCGCCGGGTTGCACTAAACATTCCAAGGTCGGACTCCGCAAGGTTTTTCCCTCATCTGACTCTCTTTTTGACCCAGGCCCCCGAGCAGAAATGTAGCCTGTCGAACTCTGCCTGCAATTTGGCACCCGTATTGCTCCAGAGTGTCCGGAAGTGATCCAAATGACAAAAATCGCTGGCTGTTCGCTCCTGTCTCTGACTGCTATCGTCCTGAGTTCCGCGAGCCTGGGAGCAATGAAGGGAGCAACAAAGAGAACTGCGAAAGAAGCCGGCGGTCCTGCCGTCCTTTGGGAGAACCCCACGGATATATCCACGAGAGACATGATCAACGGCGCGGGTGGCGCCGCACACCAGCCGAAAGGCCCCTTCCGTTTCGTCAAGGAGGACAGGGCGGGTTCGAATCCGAAATATGTGGTCACCGACGTGGACGGCGTGAAGTGGAAGATCAAGCTTGGCGAGGAAGCGCATCCGGAAACCGTCGCGTCACGGATCGTATGGGCAGCCGGTTACTTCACCGACGAGGATTACTTTGTGCCCGACCTGAAAGTGGACGGCGTGCCCTCAAATTTGAAACGCGGGGAGAACAAAGTCGAGCCCGATGGACTGATGCATAACGCCCGGCTCGAGAGGTATCAGAAGGGCGAGGAGAAGGACGGCATCTGGCAATGGAAGGACAATCCGTTTACTGGAACCCGCGAGTTCAACGGTCTGCGCGTATTGATGGCAGTGATCAACAACTGGGACCTGAAGGATGTCAACAACGCCATTGTCCAGGCCGATGGCAGGCGGATCTACATGATTTCCGATTTGGGCGCGACGTTCGGGACCACTGGCCACGAGTACAGCCGTGCGGCTTCAAAAGGAAATCTGGAAAACTACACCGACTCGAAATTCATCACGAAAACCACTCCGCCGACTGTCAGTTTTGCGGTCCCGGGGCGGCCGCAGCTGCTTACCGCGGTTGATATCAGTGGTTTCAAGGGCCGCGTCGATATGGAGTGGATCGGCAAGGACATTCCGATTGAGGACGCGCGCTGGATGGGAAGTATCCTCGCGAAGCTGTCGCCCCAGCAGATCCAGTCGGCTTTCGGGGCGGCCGGTTATTCGCCGAAGCAGGTGGTCGGATTTTCAGCCGTACTCGAAGGCCGAATTGCAGAGCTGAATAGATTGTAGGTTGGCAAGCTCCGGCCGATCGCGCAATCAGATTGGCAATCCGCCTGCCCAGCTCTACTTCAAAGCGCCGAATTGAATTTCATACAACTCCGCATAGAGTCCGCCGGCCGCCGCCAGTTCCTCATGCTTGCCGCTCTCGACCAGCTTGCCGTCCTGAACCACGAAGATGACATCGGCTGAGCGAATTGTCGAGAGCCGGTGGGCGATCACGATCGAGGTCTTACCCTTCATCAACCGGTCCAAAGCCTCAAACACCAGCTTCTCCGATTCGGCGTCCAGCCCGGAACTCGGCTCGTCGAGAATCAGAATCGGGGTGTTGCGAATCACGGCGCGAGCGATGGCGATCCGCTGGCGCTGGCCGCCCGAGAGGGTAACGCCGCGCTCGCCAACGAGCGTGTCGTACCGGTTGGGCATCTTCTCGATGAACTCCGTTGCGTTGGCGAGTTCGGCGGCTTTCAGGATCTCGGCCCGGCTTGCGTTCGGTTTACCGTAGGCGATGTTCTGCCACACGGAGCCTTGAAAAAGCACCGTCTCCTGCAGCACGACGCTGATGTGCTCACGCAGGGAGCGCTGCTGGTAGCGCCGCAGATCGACGCCGTCGATCTTGACTGCCCCTGAAATCGGATCGTAGAAGCGGGAGATCAGGCTGATGATGGTGGTCTTGCCCGCACCGGTTGGGCCGACAAAAGCGGCTACCTGGCCGGGCGCGATCCTGAAGCTCACATCTTCGAGAGTTGGGGACTTTGGGTCGTAACCGAAAGTAACGTGATCGAACTCTATTGCTCCACGAAGCTTCGAGACTTTGCGCGCGCCGGGCTCGTCGCGAACCTCGCCCTCCATATCGAGGACCGCGCGGATGCGCTCGTAGGCGATGGTGGCCTTCGACCAGGAGTCGGTCATTTTCGAAAGGTCCTGCATCGGCTTGTACATCTTGCCCAGATACCAGATGAACATGACAAGCGTTCCGACGGAAAGAGCACCGGCGAGCACCATGCGCGCTCCGAACCAGAGCACGAGCGCCGTGCCGACTGCCACGATTACTTCGACGAGAGGAGCAAGGCGCGCCTTCATGCCGCGCGCGCGCATGGCGATTTCAACGTTTTCCAGGCTCTCGGTTTCCAGCCGATGGACCTCGTAGTCCTCGCGCGCGAACGCTTTTACGACGCGCATGGAGGAAAGCACTTCCTGAATCGTGGAAACGATTTCGCCCTCCTTTTTGCGCACTTCGCGAGACGCTTTCTTGATACTGCGGGTGTATTTGAAAACCACGACCGCAAGGAACGGCGCCACCGAAAGCGCGATGAGCGTGAATCTCCAGTTGTAATAGAGCATCACGCCGATCATTCCCGTCAGCGTCAGCACGTTGATCAAGGCGTCGAGAAGGTTCGAGGTGATAAAAGTCTGGATCGAGTCGATGTCGCTGGTGACGGTGCTGATGAGATCCCCGGTGCTTTTCTGGTCGTGAAAAGCCAGCGAAAGCCGCTGGATATGGAAATATAGTGTCTGCCGCAGATCGTGCATCACCCACTGGCCGACGCGGGTCGTGAGGAGTTTTTCCGTGTAGGTGCAGATTGCGCCAAACACCGCAATCGCAAAGACTGCGAAAGCGGCGAACCGGACCACGGCCATTTTGTCCGTGCCCACGAGCGAAAAGATCAGCGTACTCGGCCATTCCGGAGCCTTCGACTTCAGCACATTGTCGAGAACGATCTTGAGCGGAATCGGATCCAGCAGATTGGCAATGGAGTCCCCAATAGCCGCGAGTGTGCCGAAGACCAGGGCTCCGCGGTGCGGGCGCAGCAGGTCGCGGATCGTGATCTTTTTACCGGTCTTCGGGGTTTTCGGGGGCATATCCGGGGTGTTTTCACACCTCGCCGGAGATGACAGTGCAATTGCAATGCCAGGGCTTATTCGGGTTTCGCTTTAACGGCGGCCCGGCATTGGCGGTTATTGACGAAGATGTCCGTTGTGTAGTCCTGCTTCAGCTTTACCAGCTTGCCGTTGGGTCGGGTTACCCAGATGAACTTGTCGTCGTAGCGCAGCGGGATGGTTTGACCTTCCGGTGTCCATGCAGCCCAGGCTTTGTGCGCTTTGGTGAGATCGTTCGACGTCTGATCTTTCCAGTTCAACGTTGGCGTCTTCTGATAGCCGATGAGAACTTTGTTGTCGGCTTCAAAGCAATAGTAATAAGTGCTGGCGCCGAAGAAGCAGTTCGAACAGAGGAATTCATTGTGATCGAGAACTTTCGCCTGCACTTGCGGGGCGTCGGGCGCAGCCGCAAACGCAGCACAAACAAGCACGCAAAGCAGGAAACCCGATTTCATAATCATTATTTTACCGTGGGGCTCTTCGTCGAACCGGTTTTCGCTTTCGGCCGGGCCGGTGGAACCTGCTTCAGCCGAATTACCGAAGCAGCCGCTGCAAACTGTACCTCTTCGCGCTTGTCATCCAATAGTTTGGCGACATCGGGATACAGCGCGGTGGCATCACGTGTTGCAATGGCGCGGGCTGCGGCGACCCGGACAGTCCAGTTCTTGTCGGCGAGCGCGGATTTCAGAGCCGCAAGGGTGTCGGGCGATCGATCGGTGGCGAGCAGCAGCGCCGCAACGGTCTTGCCGGAGGCCTGATTGTCCTTGAGCAAACCTTCGGCAACAGGAACTCCCATTCCGAAGGGTCCGGCGAGGCCTGCTCCCTCCTTCACGCCGATCAGCAGAAGGCCTTTGGGGTCGTGAAGTTTGAGTTTCATGGAACGGATCGAGCCGGACATGAAGCCCGATGCGTCCGACTGTTCGCCGAGCAATACCGCGGTGATGACCTCGCGGCCGGCCGGGTCGTGCATGCTGTAGAGCGACTGGGCCGCGGCGAAAATCACTTCCGGCACTGCGTCACTGAGCGCCATCCGCAATCGCGGAATGGAAGCGCGGGACTGCATGACGCCCAAAGTGGCGCAAGCGGCTTCACGAACCCCGGCGTCTTTGTCGTCGATCGCCTCTTCCAGTAATGAGACCGGCCGCGCTTGCGGGCGCAACAGGCTTAAAGCGAGCACGGCCTGATTTCGCTTCAGTGGATTCGTGTCGTGCAACCCGTGGTCGATGATTTGCCAGGCCGTTTCGTCCGGAGTCTGAGCGAAAGCGAAAACCGCAAGGGCAAGAAATACGAAGAAGCGCATACCGGATGTTCTCACAGAATGTCCGGGCGTTTCCGTGCCGGGCAAGCCGTTCGGAGATAGCATGAATATTCAAATGAGATTCCTGTCGATCCTGCTGTTCGCCGCTCTGTTCGGCACTGCCGCGTGGTCGCAGCAGCCGGGCGATCTGGAAGCGGTCGTTATGACCGACATGGGGACGTTCCGATTCGAATTCGTTGCCGATAAAGCCCCGAAGCACGTGGATCAATTCATTCGTTTCGCGCGGCAGGGTTATTACGACGGCAGCGCTTTTCATCGCGTGGTCGCTAATGGCATCATCCAGGGCGGGGATCCGCTGCTCAAAAATCCGAAGACGCCGAAGAACCTCTGGGGCACCGGCGGCTTGAATCTGTTGCCCGGCGAGTTCAGCGATATGAAGCACGAGAGGGGCGTGGTTTCAACCGCGCGCATTCCGAACAGGGCAGACAGCGACGGGAGCCAGTTCTTCATTTGTGTCGTGCCGCAGCCTTCGCTCGACGGGCAGTTCACCACCTTCGCGCGCGTGACGGAAGGAATGGACGTGGTGGAGCGGATCTCGCGCGTTCCAGCCGGCGAGAACGGTTTCACCGATACGCCAGTCCGGATTCTCAAAGTCACTATCGAGCCGAAGAAAGTGCAGCCGTTCCTGACCGCAACGCCCGCTGAGATGCGCAGGACCGTGACGCTGAAAACGACGCTCGGCGATATCCGGATTCAAATGCAGCCGGACTGGGCGCCCGAGAACGTCCGCAATTTCCTCATGCTCACCGCGAGCGGCTGGTATAACGGTACGGTATTTCATCGGATTGTGAAGGGTTTCGTAGTGCAGGGCGGCACCGCCCCCGGGCGGGTGCATGCGGCGGACCGGTGGGTGCATCCGGTGAAGGGCGAGTTTCGCAGCGACGTGAAGCATGTGCGCGGGATTGTGTCGATGGCGCACGGGGAATCCCCCGATTCAGCCACAACGTCGTTCTTCCTGATGCTTGGACCGGCGGAGAATCTGGATGGGCAGTACTCGGCGTTCGGCAGGATCGTCGAGGGCATGGAAGTTTTGGATGCGTTCGAGAAAGAGGAGGTCGATGGAGAGAGACCAAAGCGAAAGCTGGAGATTCTGGAAGCAGCGGTGGATGCGAATTAGCCGCCGAGTGGTTCCGTTTTTGTTGGCCGGTGTTACGGCCCTTGCGCAGAACGGCCCCACCCCTGTCTGGAAGTTCGCCGTCTCCGGCGATTCGCGGAATTGCGGCGACATCGTGATGCCGGCGATTGCGTCCGGCGTGCTCAAGAGCGGGGCGAGTTTCTATTGGCACCTCGGCGACTTCCGCGCGATCTTCGATTTTGATGAAGACATCGTGCCTCCCGCGAAGCTCGGTCTGAACGGGCGGCACATCACGATCACCGATTATCTGCAGCGCGCGTGGCCGGACTTTATCGACAAGCAGATCAAGCCGTTCGGATCCCTCGAAGTGTTTCTTGGAATCGGCAACCACGAGACGATTTATCCAAAGACGCGCGAGGCTTTTGTCACGCAGTTCGAGAGTTACTTGAACAGTCCGCGGCTGCGCGCCCAGCGCGAGAGCGATAAAGATGCCGCCGGAGCCCGCTCTTACTATCACTGGGTCATGAACAACACGATCGATTTCATTTCGATGGACAATGCCGCAGGCAACACGTTCGACCCCGCTCAGATGGCATGGGTGAGGACTCGTATCGCCGACGATCAGAAATCGAAGTCCATCACAACCGTGGTTGTAGGAATGCACGAGGCGTTGCCAGGGAGCAAGGGTCTGAGCCACAGTATGTGCGACGCGCCCTCCGGCATTGAGCGCGGACGGGAGGTCTACAACCTGCTTTGGAACCTGGAGCAATCCGGCAAGAAGGTCTACCTGCTTGCGAGCCACTCGCACTTCGTGATGGACGACGTCTACAACACACCGTACTGGAAAGGGAAGGTACTGCCGGGCTGGATCGTCGGCACGGCTGGCGCGGTGCGGTATCGCCTGCCAGGCGGCGAGGGCGGCGGCAAGATCGCGAAGACCGACGTTTACGGATATCTGATCGCCACGGTAATGAGCGACGGGACGGTCGAGTTCGAATTCAAAGAACTGAGTACCGACGACCTCAAAGCGGCGACCGGTGGGAAGGTTCCGGACGCGCTGATCGGATGGTGCGTGGCCGAAAACAAGAACCCGGCGAATCCGGCGCCTGTGGCCTGCGGAGCAGAATAGCCCGTTGGCGCGCGCATGGCAGGCTGGCAGCCCGGTCCCGATTGCATCAGCCTGCCGTTCGAAGCCCGCTACTGGCTACGGAACCGCATCGATCAACTTCTGCACCGCCGGCGCGATGGCGATCAGAAGACTTGCATGATGCGCATCCGCCTCTTTGAGAGAAGCCGCGGCGCGCGACTTCCAGCCTGTGGGTGCAGGCGCGCTCCCATAGCTCAGAGCCTCATCGCCCAATTTGCATTGCGTCATCAATGCATCCGCGACCGGAAGATCTTCGGTCAGCAAAGACTCGCCCTCAAGCACTGGTCGGATGTCCGCCGCAACTTTCGACCACTCCTCCAGTTTTTTGTGCAGACGGTCGCCGTCGGCAGGCGCGGGCGCAGCAAGGTAGCGGTCCACCGCGTTACTGAATTCGCGTGCGGCGTCGCTCTCCGGCGGTGTCGCGTCCACCAGTCGATTGAACGAAGACGATGCGCCGTAATGATTCCGATGGCGCTCGTAACCCTTCACCGGCTCCAGCACTGAAGCGAAGAGCCGCAGCCGGTCGGCGGAATCTCCGGCGAGACGCCGCAACATCAAATCGAGGTTGGATCGTTGTGCGAGCCCCAGCCATTCCAGCCAGTGATTGACGTCATCGAGCCGGGCATACATCGATCCCACATCAGTGGTCGATTCCGGCGACCACAGCCGCTCGGCGATGGCAGCAAGGCGCGGCCATAGTCTCGAGTCGAGATTCTCCGCGGTGGCGAGTTCCTCCCACATGGCCGCCTCACCGCCGAGGATCAGCTTCTTCTGCTCTGCCGTGAGATCGGCCGCTTCGCCACGCAGCGGATCGACCGCATAGTGCTGCGAAGCCGGCTGCATGAGGTCGAGATACCAGCCGGCCGAAAGGATTCCCGGATATCCCGCGCGCGCCGCGGCGGCAAGCGATTTCTCGCCGCGCCACGATTGAATCAGGATGTTCTTCGGAAGATCGGGCTGGAAGATTTCATCCCAGCCCTCCATCCGCTTGTGGTTGTGGGCCAGAATCTTTTCGACGCGTTTGTTGAAATAAGCCTGCAAAGCGGCGGCATTGGCGAGGTGATGCGCCGTCATATAAGCGCGAACACGAGGCTCGCTGCTCCAGGCTTTGGCGCTGACTTCGTCGCCGCCGATATGAAAGTATTCGTCGGGAAAGAGCTTCGCCATCTCGCCGAGCAAGCCATCGAGGAAGCGGTAGGTGGATTCTTTCGTCGGATCGATGACGCCGGTCGGATCGCCGAACTCGTGCACGATATTCATCGGCGCGCTGTTGCTTGTCAGGCTCGGGTAAGCCGCAAGCCAGCTCGTGGAATGCCCGGGAATGTCGAATTCGGGCACTACCCGGACCCCTCGCTCCCATGCATACGCGATCACCGCTCGGACTTCCGTCTGCTTGTAGAACAAGCCGTCAGAGCCATATTGCTGCAGCCGCGGATACTTGCGGCTTTCCACGCGGAAGCCCTGATCGTCGGAAAGGTGCCAGTGCAGAACATTGAGCTTTACGGCAGCGAGTCCATCGATGGTGCGCTCGATTTCCTCTATGGGGATGAAGTGCCGTGAGACATCGAGCGAGAGCCCACGCCAGGGAAAGCGGGGTTGATCGCGAATGTCGATGTGCGCGACTGAAAAACCTGGTGTGCCTGAGCGGTTTTCCTGCACGAGCTGGAGAAAAGTTTCGAGCCCGCGCAGCGCGCCGAGCGGTCCGTCGGCCGAAAGGGTTAAGCGGTCGCCGGTGGCCTGCAGCGCGTAGCTTTCGTCGTCCCCGAGACGCTGCGGTTCTTTGTGATCCCGCCGTTCCACGATCACGCGGAGAGTCGGATTGGCAGGCGTTGGAAGCATCCGGACAGCAACCGGCAATCCGGTTTGGCGCGCCAGCCGGGCGAGGGTTCGAAGCGCCGCGGCCTTAACGCGGACGTCGCTCGCCCCGGACCCGGCGAGCGAGATCGAGAAGCCGGCGTTGATGTCGCAGGCGCCCGCCGACTCCTTAACACTGGCGGGCCAGGGCATGAGCGGAAGGGTCTGGGCAGATAAGGTGAATCCACTCAAAAAGAACGCGAAGCGCGCCAGCGTCATCTGGAAACCACTTTATCGCGGTGTCAGATCCTCGAGCTTTTTGTACGGCCCGCTTGCGTAGACGATCTTCCCGCCAACCATGGTCAGCACCGAGTCAATCCCGCCAACCTGTTCCACCGGCGCGGTCATATAGTCCTTCGTGAGCACCGCGAGATCCGCGAGTTTCCCAACGGCAAGCGATCCGCGCTTGTCCTCATCGCGTGAAAACCAGGCGCTGCCCAACGTGTAGAGACGGAGCGCTTCGGCGCGGCTGGGAGTTTCTTCAGGACCGCGCAATGCAATCCCGCTCACGGTCTTGCCATCGAGAAACCATTGAAGCGCCGTGAACGGATTGTAAGATGCCACGCGATGCGCATCCGTGCCCGCGCCGACCGCCACGCCGATTTCCTTCGCCGTCATGACCGGAGGCTCGCGCCGTACCCCGGGCGTGTTCTGCAGTTGTTCGCCGCCGAAGTAGAGCGAATCCTGCACGGTCCAACCCATGCCGAGGGTCTTCATGCGCCGCAAAGTTTCCGGCGAGGCATTGTTGAGATGCGCGATCGACCAGCGCAGTCCTGTAATCGGAACCTCTCTGTTCACGCGTTCGAAGATCGTCAGGAGTTGGTCGACGGATTCCTCGTTGGTCCAGTGCATTGTGACCGCCATGCCGCGTTCGGCGGCCCAGCGGACGATCTCGTAGTACTTCTGCTTGTCGGCATCGCTCGGGCGATTGTTATTGTTCATGGCCCACGTGATTCGCTCGCCGATGCCGTTGAAGCGCAGCATGTCGTCGCCGAACCCCATCGGAAGCAGCTGGGTGAGTTCCTTCAGATGCGCGAATTCCGCGCCGGGTGGGTCGCCGCAAAGTGCGTAAGCGACCCGCACCGTCATTTGGCCATCGCGCCAGACTTTGAGGATTGCCTGGTAGTCGGGCGGATCGAGATTGTTGCCGCCGGGATCGACGACGCCCGTGATGCCGAGGCGGTTCAACTCTCGAAAGAACTTCTTCGTACCCGCGACCTGCTGCTCGAAGTTGGGCTTCGGCAGTTTGTCGAAGAGCGCCACGATGGCATTGTTGCCTCCGGTGATACCGCCGGTAAGATTTCCAGTCGCGTCGCGATCGAGTTTCGCGCCTTGCGGAAGGTCGGAGTCGTCTGCGATGTTCAGGGCCTTGAATCCCGCGGGCGTCATCATCACCCATCCGTAGCCGAGCTGGATATAGACGGGATTGTTCGGCGCCGCCGCGAGAAGCTCAGCCTGGTCAGGCCGCCGCCTTTCTTTAAATTGCAGGACATTCCACCCGCCTGCCACAATGAGCCACGCGCCCGCCTTCATGCTCTGCGACGCCTCGTGAACTCTGGCGACAGCTTCCGTGATCGAAGAGGCACCGATCCAGTTCACTTCGGTGCTGAAGCTCAGGGCCGCGCGGATGGCGTGCATGTGGGAGTCGATGAGTCCGGGGATGGCGGTGCGTCCCTGCAGGTCGATCACTTTGGATTTCGCGCCGGCCAGCTTGCGGATTTCCGCCGTGGATCCGAGCGCGGTAATGTGGCCGTCACGGATTGCCAGTGCCTGGCGAACGGGAGCTTGCGGGTCCACGGTAACGATTTTGCCGTTGATCAGGATCGTGTCGGGGGCCTGCGAAGCCGCCGTTGAGGCCAACAGCATCGCAAGGGTGACGAGGGCGGCAGGCTTCGATTTCATCGGAATCTCCCCTTGACGTTGTATCATTGCGATTCGTAGCCGATTCACCACGTGACTCCTAATTTTCCCGGTTCTCCTGAACGTTCTCAGCGATTTCTGCCTCTTCTGCTGGTGCTTTTTGTCGGCAGTGGCTGTTCAGCCTTGATCTATGAAGTTGTCTGGCTGCAGTTGCTGCAGCTGGTCATCGGCTCATCCGCCGCCTCGCTCGCGGTGCTGCTCGGGACCTTCATGGGCGGCATGTGTCTCGGCAGCATCGCTCTGCCCCGCATGATTTCGGCGCGCAATCATCCGTTGCGCGTCTACGCGCTTCTCGAGCTCGGTACCGGCGTCTTCGGACTTGCGGTCTTGTTCGGCCTCCCGCTCGTCGAGCATCTTTACACGGCAACCATCGGCCACGGAATGCCCGGGATTCTGCTGCGCAGCGTCGCGTCGGGGATCTGCCTGCTGCCGCCGACGCTAATGATGGGCGCGACCCTGCCCGCGATCTCGCGGTGGATCGAGACGACCCCGAAGGCCGTGTCGTGGTGGGGCTTCTTCTATGGCGGAAACATCGCGGGCGGCGTCTGCGGGTGCCTTCTGGCTGGATTTTATCTGCTGCGCGTCCACGACATGGCAACCGCCAGCTATGTGGCCGTCACGATCAACGCCGTGGTCGGTGTGGCGGGTCTCGCGCTTGCGCAGCGAGTCGAATACAAAGCTCCTCCCGCTGAAGAAGAAACCGCCGGCAGGTCGCCGGACGCGTGGCCGGTCTACATAGCCATCGCACTATCCGGCTTGTGTGCGCTGGGGGCCGAGGTCATCTGGACCCGCACGCTCTCGCTCATGCTCGGCCCCACGGTCTACACGTTCTCGATCATCCTCGGCGTGTTCCTGACGGGACTCGGCCTGGGCAGCAGCGGCGGCGCCGCGATCGCGCGTGACAATGCAAAGCCGCGCATGATGCTGGCGCTGTGCCAGGGTTTGCAAGTGCTGGCGATCGCCTTCGCGGCTTTCGTGCTGGCGGATTTTCTGCCTTACTGGCGCGGTAACGTCGATCTGCCGGTGAATCCATGGCATGGTTTTCTGAATGATCTGGCGCGTTGCGCCATCCCGATTTTGCCTGCGGCCATTCTGTGGGGCGCGAGTTTCCCGCTGGCGCTGGCGAGTGTTGCGTCAGGCAAGCGCGATCCCGGGCGTCTCGTTGGCGAAGTGTACGGAGCGAACACAATCGGCGCCATCTTCGGTTCGATCGGATTCAGCCTGCTGATGATTCCACGCCTCGGCACGCAGCATTCCGAACAAGTGCTGGTTGCCTTATCGATGCTGGCGGCCTTGATGGTGCTCAAACCCTCTGTCAAAGTCGCCGGCGCCGTGCTCGCCACTGTGCTTGTTACATGGAGTGTACCCGCGGTTCCCTGGCAGCTCATCGCATTCGGACGCCGGCTTGCGACGACGACCGGAACGTGGGTGCCCCAGTACGTAGGCGAAGGGATGAACTCCTCGATCGCTTATACGAAGTACGACAACGTCACGACCTACTTCCACGTGGCCGGCAAGACGGAAGCCTCTGCCGAGCCGCAGGATATGCGGCTTCAGCGTCTGCTCGGACATCTGCCCGCTCTGCTGCACTCGAAGCCGCGATCGGTGCTGGTCGTCGGATGCGGGGCGGGTGT
This sequence comes from Bryobacteraceae bacterium, assembly GCA_036272235.1. GTDB lineage: Bacteria > Acidobacteriota > Terriglobia > Bryobacterales > Bryobacteraceae > BOG-234. The sequence goes on from DATAZF010000003.1 coordinate 16,705, forward strand.
GACCGCGGGATCCTTCGTCGTGCATCCCGAAGTCGAGCACATCACGATCTGCGAGATCGAGCCGCTGATTCCGCCGGCTTCCGCGAAGTACTTCGCGCATGAGAACCACAACGTCATGCACGATCCGAGGACGCGGATTGTATACGACGACGCGCGGCATTACATCCTGACCTCGACCGAGAAGTTCGACATCATTACCTCCGACCCCATACATCCGTGGGTAAAAGGCATCGCGCCGCTTTACTCCACGGAATACTTCGAGCTGGTGAAGAAGCATTTGAATCCCGGCGGCTTCGTGACGCAATGGGTGCCGCTCTACGAGAGCAACATCGAGACGGTGCAGAGCGAAGTCGCGACGTTCTTCGAGGCATTTCCGAACGGCACGGTGTGGGGTAATCTCAACACCGACGGGCAGGGTTACGACACGGTCCTCGTCGGGCAGGTGGAACCGTTGAAGATCAACGTCGATGCGATGCAGGAGCGCCTGGATCGCCCGGAGTACAAACCGGTTGTCGCGTCCATGCGCGAGGTCGGCTATGACTCGGCGATCGAGCTTCTCTCGACGTACGCCGTGCAGGCTTCGGACCTGCGCGGCTGGCTGCGAAACGCCCAGATCAATCGCGACCGCAACCTGCGCCTGCAATATCTCGCCGGCATGGGGCTGAATCAATATCTTGCGCCGGTGATTTACGAACAGATGCTGCAGGCCGGATCGTTTCCGTCGAACATCTTCACCGGCTCGGGCGAAACGCTGCAGGCACTTCAGGCAGGGATCCGTAATCCGCGGTATTGATGTCGTCGTACCGCATCACAGCGCCCCGAGGAAGTTAAGCAAATCCTGTTTCGCGTTCGCGGATAGCGCGTTGAATCCAGCCACCACGCCGTTCGCTTCGGAGTTCTGGCTGGCATGCGCCTGAATGGCCTCCGTGAGGTCGGATGTCCTTCCGTCATGCAGGAAGAAGAGCCGTTGCCCCAGGCCCCAGAGCGGCGCCGTGCGCCAGTCGTCGCCCTGCGCGTTGCCCTGCCTGACCCCATCCGCCAGACCCGCCCCCATGCGGTGGAGCAGCAGATCGGAATACACGCGGACCCCATTGAGCGCGGGAGTATGGCAGAGAGCGCACCCGATCTGCGTGAATGTCTGGCGGCCATTCGCAATCGACGGACTATCCGGCGCGGGCTGCGGCGGTGCGAGGAGGCGGATGAAAGCGGCGATTGCAGTTACGTCGCTCACCCCTTTCAGAACGGACGCGGCTGCGGGATGGGTGCGATCTTCCGGCGCCTGATTGAAGACGCAGCCCGGCGTTTCATCACGCTCAGTTGGGAAAATCTCGTTGGTCACACCCTGCTCGACGTTGTAAGCCTCGCCCGTGAAGAGCTCGAGCGACTTGTTTTGCGCCTTCCAGCCGAAGCGGGTAATGGTGCCGTCGTTCGCGCTGCGATTCTCATGGCCGCGAATGCCAAGCGCGCCCTTCGCCTGCGCGTTGGCGGCCTTGTTGGCAAGGATTGCCGCGTCCGGAATGGCTTCGACCAATCCCGCGCCATAAAGCGGCGTCGGGATGCGGAACGAAGCGTTGTTCTGCGCCACCGCCGTCGCGAAGTCCGGTTGCGCGATCTGGCATCCGGCCGCATCGGAGCGTCCCGTGATCGTAAAGAGATTGTGCACCCCGCCGTCCGCAGAGCCATCCGGATTGCGCGCGAACCGGACCACACGGACCGGCCCGTTTTGCGTGATGAACGGCAGGATCGTGTTGGTGGCGCCATAATTCGAAGCCATCGCGATCTGCGGGTTCACCTGCGGACTGCTGCCGCCCGGGCTCGGATGTGCGTGACATCCGGCGCAGCTGTTGGGGTTGAAGCGTGGGCCGAGACCCGATCCGCCCGCGCCCGGTTGCGTGCCGCTGACGGAGTCGATCTCGCGGAAACGGTTCAGCCCTTCCATAAAGTAAGCCATGTCGGCCGGACTCAGGTTGGGGAGTGGAGCGCCCGCGCTGACAGGAGCGCCGGGAGGATTATCAGGCGGGCCGGGACGAGGGCCAGGATTCCCCTGGGCGAATGTCAGGGGCGCGGCGACCAGAGCGGCA
>DATAZF010000004.1:0-21309 GCA_036272235.1 Bryobacteraceae bacterium
GATTGGTTGCGGGGGAAGGATTTGAACCTTCGACCTTTGGGTTATGAGCCCAACGAGCTACCAGACTGCTCCACCCCGCACAACCATCGTAGCGTGGTGTTGCGGAATCGTCAATTGATCCGGAAGTTTCGTTGAGCTCTAGTGCTGTTATCTCCCGCCCGTGGCACGCGCCGCCAGCCGGCTGCGGATCTGGTTCATCACGTCCGCTGCCAGAAACGGTTTCCGCAACACCGGAAAATCGTGCTCTTCGCAGATCGCTTCTTCTTCCGGCGCCAGCATCGAACCGGTCATCATGATGACCTGCAGATGCGGTACAGTCTGCTTCAGCTGCTGCGCCAGTTCAACGCCATTGCCGTCCGGAAGCATATAATCGAGCAGCGCCGCATTGGGCTTCCGTTTCGCCACCAGTTTGCGGGCTTCGCTGGCGCTTTCCGCCGTGATCAGTTCCCATCCCGACTCCGCCATCAGGCGCTCCAGGAACTGCAGCAGATCCCGGTTGTCGTCGACCAGCAGAACCGTCGGATGCGACGGCGCCGGCTCTTCACCATTCGCCGTCGCGCGCAGCGTGAGTGTCTCGTTGGCCTCGTCGATCTCCACCCGGACTCTCGATCCAGGCTCGATCTGATTCTTCGCCACCAGAGTCGCCAGCGGCTGGGTCAGATGTTTGTGGATGGTCCGCTTCAGCTCGCGCGCGCCGTATTCCGCGCTTGTACCGCGCTCGATCAGCCATTGCCGTGTTTCGAACGGGACTTCGATCGTGAAGCAGCGGTTCGCCAGACGGGTATTCACGTGGTTCTGGAGACCGGTGATCTCATGGTCCGTGATGGCGGCGAAAGACTCCGCGTCGAGGGGCCGGTAAGTAATCACGTGATCGATCCGGTTGATGAACTCCGGGGAAAACTTCTTGCGGACAGCTACCAGCGCGATTCCCTGGAGCTTGTCTGTCAGATCCTCACGTGTTCCACCGGCACCGGTTGCGGAAGCGAATCCAAAGTCCGGATTGATCTCGCGCATCATTTCCTTCGCTCCGAGATTGCTGGTCAGGAAGACCAGGCTTTTCTCGAAGTTGACCACTGAGTTGTCGCCCAGTCGAAGCACACCTCGATCAAGCACGCCCAGCAGCAGGCGGGTCAGCGAGGGCGCGGCCTTTTCGATCTCGTCGAAAAGAACGAGAGATAACGCAGACCGGTCGCTCGTGACGCTTGTGAGTTTTTGTTGCGACAACATGGGCTGCGTTTCGCGATGCCCCAGATATCCCGGAGGAGCGCCAATCAGTTTCGCGACTTCATGCTCCATCTGGAACTCTCCGCAATCCATCTTGAGGACATTGCGCGAGCTCCCGTGGATGGCCTCGGCGAGCGCCTCCACCGTACGCGTCTTGCCGGTGCCCGTGGGGCCAAGCAGCAGGAACACGCCAACGGGCCGGTTCTCCGGAGCGAGACCCGCCTGGAACATTTCGATGTAGGGAACGATCACGTTTATGACATTCGGCTGGCCCACCACTTTCGACAGAAGAATGGATGTCAGGTCTTCAGCGGGTTCGGGAATTTGCTTGCGAACACGCGGACTTGCGGCGTTTTTTGGACGATCCGTCATATCTGACCTGATTATACGTACGGAATCTGAGATAGCCGCACTCTTCGCCGGACGGGGTTGGGGTCATCTACAACATATCTAAAGGCAACCGGGACAGGCAAAATTATTTGCTCTGGTGGTGACCGGATTTTCGCAGAGTATTTTCAGGGGCGGGAGGACGCCGGAATGGTCTGCCCGACCGCCAGGATCGAGCAGGTGTCTAGCGGTGGCGAAACGTGATCCGACCCTTGGTCAGATCGTAGGGGGAGAGTTCCAGCGTGACTTTGTCACCCGCCAGAACGCGAATTCGGTTGCGTCGCAGCCGTCCGGCGAGATGCGCGAGGACGACGCGGTCATGCTCCAGTTGGACGCTGAAAAGGCCACTCGGAAACTTCTCCAGAATGGTCCCGGTTACTTCGATGCTGTCTTCCTTACTCATTCCACCCCACTCATCCAAACCATCAAATCCGCACTTCGGCTTCGCCCAGACTGTTGCTTTTCTCGCCGGACTGACAGTGCAGATTTTGCCTGCCAGCCCGGCATCGCGGCGTTCAGCCCGCTATCATTTCCACGTTCGATGCCTGTAACCCCTTTGGACCCGTCGTCACTTCAAACTCCACGCGCGCGCCCTCATCCAGCGATTTGTACCCGCTGGACTGAATGGCCGAAAAATGCACGAACACATCCTCGCCAGACTCCCGCTGAATGAATCCGAAGCCTTTGGCGGCGTTAAACCACTTCACAGTACCTTTCTCTCTCATGCCCAAACCTCTTGAAGAATTCGCAATTAACAGATGCCCGCGATGCGCCCCGATCGAAAACGAAAACAGGGCTGCCGCAGATGATACCGCGCAACCCTGTGAATGATTACGAATCTGACACGCACCAGGAACGATCAGTTATAGGTTTGAGTATAACCTGGGTCGAAACCGCTGTGCCCGGCTTGCATCAACCGTCGGGCCGCAGTCGCTTTTTTTTGGCATGGAGATTGCTTAACAGGCGCAGGGAGGTTTAACGATGAAATTGTCCATACTAACGGGTTTGATGGTGATCGGCACTCTGCTGAGCGTGGGATGTGCAACAAAGAAATATGTGCGCCAGACCGTCGATCCCGTAAGCGGTAAGCTCGACCAGGTCGCCACGAAGTCCGACCAGCAGGGCCAAACGCTCGATCAGACCCGCCAGACGCTGGATCAAACGCGCTCCACTCAGGAAAAAGACGAAACTGCATTGAGCGCAACCAATGAACGGGCCCTGTCAGCCGATAACCACGCCGGTCAGGCCATGACCCACGCCGATGATGCCTCCCGAAAGGCGGATCAGGCAAATCAGGGCGTCAGCGACGTGAAAGCCGCGCTCGCCAGCACTGTCGCCAATCTGGACGACTACAAGCAGGTCGCCGAGACCACTGTGAATTTCAAGTTCAACAGTGACAAACTCACGAGCGACGGCAAAATGTCGCTTGACCAGATGGTGATGGATCAGAACCACTACAAACGCTTTTTCGTTGCCGTTGAAGGCTTCACGGACAAGACAGGCAGCGTCGACTACAACACTGCACTGAGCCGCCGCCGCGCGGATGCTGTCGTGGAATATCTGGTGGCCCAACATAATATTCCGATCTATCGGATCCACATGGTCGGGCTCGGCGAACAGAAGCCCGTCGAAGACGCTCGCAGCCGGGCGGCGAATGCCAAAAATCGCCGCGTGGAAGTGACGATGTTCAGCGCCGATCAGAGCCTGGCGCTGAATTCCTCGGGTGCCTCAGCGGCCCGGACCACCGATTCGACTCAGCGTTAATGCCTCCCCCTGAAAAGGTGGGAGCGGAACATAACCCTCCGCTCTCACCTTTCTCATGGCGTATCGGTTTTATCAATTCGCGCAAATTCTTCACGAAAGCGTTTCCAGCACAACAGTCAGCAAAATAACAGAGGACATGTAAACTATAGAAGAGACTCGAAGATTCCGGTGGACTTTCGCGGAATCCGGCAGAATCCGACACTGCAATGCACTTTTTACCCTCGCTGCCGTCGCTACTCCTTGCATCGCCGATGGATCGGATGATGCGCGGATTATTCGACGACACCTTCGCGGGTATCCATCAGCTCTCGTGGTTCGACTGGGTAATTCTTGTCCCGTACTTCGGCATTCTTGCCCTGCTTTCGATTTACGGCCTCCATCGATTTGAGACAATTCGCACGTATTTCAAACATCGGAAGAACGCCACAGTGGGTCCTCCGGTACAGTTTGGCCAGCTCCCGAAAATTACCATCCAGCTTCCTCTCTACAACGAACGCTACGTGCTCGAGCGTCTGATCGACGAGACGGTAAAGGTCGAGTATCCTCGCGAGTTGCTGCAGATTCAGGTGCTCGACGATTCGACAGATGACAGCCGCGAATTTGCCGAAGCGCTCTGCGAAAAGTATAAAAACATCGGCCACAACATCGAATATCGGCATCGGACGAATCGCGAAGGATTTAAAGCAGGCGCTCTGCAGGAAGGCCTGAAGACGGCTACGGGGGAATTCGTCGCGGTCTTCGATGCGGATTTCATTCCACCGGTCGATTTTCTGATCCGCACGATCCATCATTTCGCCGATCCGAAAGTCGGCGTGGTGCAGACGCGCTGGAGCTACCTGAATCGCGACTTCAATTTCCTTACCGAGGTCGAGGGTTTGTTACTCGATGGCCATTTCATCCTCGAGCATGGAGCCCGGTCGCGCGCCGGCTATTTCTTCAATTTCAACGGAACCGCCGGGATCCTGCGCCGCGAAATGATCGAAGACGCCGGAGGGTGGCAACATGACACGCTAACGGAAGATTCCGACCTTAGTTACCGGGCGCAGCTAAAAGGATGGCGCTTCGTCTACCTGCCGGGGCTGGATTGTCCATCGGAGCTCCCTGTCGAGATTCACGGCTTCCAGGTGCAGCAATTCCGCTGGGCGAAGGGTCTGACCCAGTGTGCGAAGAAACTGCTGCCGCAGATCATGAGTTCGGACATTCCGCGCCGCACCAAGATCGAAGCGATCATGCACCTGACGCCCAACATCTCCTACCCCCTGATGATGGTGATTTCGGCTTTGATGCTGCCGGTCATGATCGTGCGCTTCTACATGGGCGCCTGGGAGATGATGCTGCTCGACTTCCCGCTGATCGTTGCGTCGTTCTGGTCGTTGTCGGCGTTTTATGTGATCGCGCAGCGCGAACTGCACCCGAAGACCTGGAAGCGATCGTTTTATTTGCTCCCTCTGCTGATGGCCACCGGTGTCGGATTGACCCTGATTAATACGCGCGCCGTGCTGGAAGCTCTGTTCGGCGTCCAAAGCGGCTTCGTGCGCACCCCGAAGTATGCGATCGAGGGAACGCAAGCCAGGCGCATGGTCGTGAAGAAATACAAGCGCAAGAGCGGATGGCTGCCGTATTTCGAGCTGGCCTGCGGGACGTACTTCCTCTATATGTGCTGGTTTGCGGTGACGACCTTCAACTATCCGACAATGCCTTTTCTGATGTTGTTCGTTGGCGGATATTACTGGGCGGGCTTCGGAACGCTTTACCAGGAATATCAGGACCGCCTTCGCCACAACCGCGCACATCGCGTGGAAGCGGTCGAATTCGAATCGGCTCGATAATCCGCGTGCAGACAATATCTCCTCAAATGGTTCGGGAGGCCGCCGAACGGATCAAGCCCCTTGCGCGCCGCACGCCCGTTTTGACTTCAACGAGCGTCGATGAACGAGCCGGCGCAGCAGTGTTCCTCAAGTGCGAGAACCTGCAGCGCGGTGGCGCGTTCAAGATACGGGGAGCGTCGAATCTGATCCTGTCGCTCTCGCCCGCGGAGCTCGATCATGGCGTAGTGGCGTTTTCCTCCGGCAATCACGCGCAGGCGACGGCGATTGCCGCGAAGTACGTTGGAGCGCAGGCTACTATCGTCATGCCGGAAGATGCGCCGCAGTCGAAGATCGAACCCACGCGCGCGCTCGGGGCGCGCATCGTTACCTACGACCGGTTCCGCGACGATCGTGAAGCCATCGCCGGAGAAGTGATGCGCAAGACCGGCGGGACGCTGGTGCCGCCTTACGATCATCCGATGATCATCGCGGGACAGGGCACGGCGGCGCTCGAACTCCTCGAAGACGCGCCGGATCTCGATGCTCTGGTTATTTGCGCCGGCGGCGGTGGATTGCTGGCCGGGAGCGCGACCATCGCGAAAGCCGTCAATCCACGGATTCGGATTTTTGGTGTAGAGCCCGAACTGGCGAACGACATGGCGCTGTCGATGTCGGCGGGCGAGCGCGTGACAAATCCGCCGTCCGACTCCATCGCCGACGGATTGCGTACGCCTTCGCCCGGCGCCTTGACGTTTCCCGTGATCCAACGCCATGTCGAGAAGATTCTGCTGGTGAGCGAGGCGGAGATTCGGGCGGCCATGCGATTTCTTCTGGACCAGATGAAGATTCTGGCCGAGCCGAGCGGGGCTGTCGGTGTGGCGGCGGTGCTGTTTGGAATGCTGCCTGCCGGGATTGGGCGCGTGGGCGTGGTGATCTCGGGGGGAAACGTGGATCTGGATTTCCTGAAGACGCTATAGCGCCCCCCGCTGACCGGGATCTGCCCGCGATTCTGAGCGAGAACACTGCCTCGCAACCTCGGCAAATGGTCGATTACGGCTATAATCGGAGCATTACACCTATTGAAAAAGCACCCCGGGACCATCTCCTGTTCCTCTCGATCGGATTGATCCTGGTAGTCATCGGCTGGTTGTTCGCCTGGTCCAACCACTTCGCCAACAGTTTTCATTTCGATGACGTTCCTGTGATCGTGGCGAACGATTCTGTCCACCATCTCTCGAACATACCCCGGTTTTTTACTATTCCGCGCATCTCTTCTCTTGAAAAGGATTCGGCTGTTTACCGGCCTCTTCTTTCCACCTGGTTCGCCCTGGACTATCGCTTCTGGGGCGCGAACGCTTTTGCCTTTGAATCGGAAAACTTTATCTGGTTCACCGCTCAGCTGCTCGTGATGTTCGCGCTGTTACGCCGGATTCCGGGTATAAACAATCCTGGCGCAGGTTTTGGGACACTGCTCTTCGGCCTGCATCCGGTTATTGCGGACACCGTGAACTACCCCCTGCAGCGCGGCACTATGATGGGGGCGTTCGGGGTAACCGCGGGCCTGCTGATCTGGTCCATCTGGCCCTGGGGCCTGCCGCAAACCCTGCCTCTGAAGTTGAAGCGGGTGCCGGAGCATGGCTGGGACGAGTACCTCAGAAAGAATTTCAAGCGGCTCGATTCGAGATATCTTGGAATCATCCACGCGCCGGTGGAATTGCACCTGTGGCCCGTTGCCCTGGCACTATTGTGCGATCCGGCAACGGCCGTGTTCGCCCCCATTCTCGTGGTCTATATCCTGCTGTTTGAGAAGAAGCGCAAGCTTCGTCACGCTATCCCGGCCGGCGTCCTTTGCATTGGATATTGGATTTTCCAACGCGTATTTACATGGAATCTCGGTGAGTTTTCGCGGACACCGGCGACAAATTACGTGTTTTCGCAGCCTTGGGTGGCGCTGCGTTATCTCTTCCATTTCTTTGTTCCGGCACATCTCACCGTCGACACCGGTTTTACGGCCTTCGATCATATCTGGAACCCGCTCGCGATCGCCGGATTTTTTGGCATTGCCGGTCTCATGGGTCTGGCGGTGTTTATTCGTCGTAAAGCCGAATGGAAGGCTACATCGTTCGGAATCTGGTGGTTTCTGATTGCGCTCGTGCCCGACGCAATCACCCCACATCACGCCGTCGAAGCGGACTGGCGTATGTTTCTTCCCTTCGCTGGTCTCACCGTCGCGGTCGCAAACGCCGCATCGCAGGCGGTGGTGGCACTAACCCGCCGCGCGGAGGAATCACCTCAAACCCCTTATCCCCGTGTATACATCTCGATCACCGCCGGAGCGGTGGCGCTGGCTTTGCTCGCTCTTCTCGGGTGGGGAACATTTGAGCGGAATACAGTTTGGGCCTCGGAATCCACGCTGTGGCGAGACGCAAGCGAGGCAAATCCTTCCAACGGGCGCGCGCTGATGCGCTACGGAGTGATCGGGCTGAGCGACCGGGATCCGCGCCCCGCATTCGAGCGCATCCGCGCCGCGGCGCTGGTCTCGCCCGGCGATCCGATAATCGAAATGAATCTGGGGCGGGCTTACGAGAGACTCAGCCAATTGAAGGAGGCTGAGGTCCAGTTCCGCCAGGCAACGGCCGATGGGCCGGCCTGGTCTCCGGCTTATTCATCCTACGGCGAGTGGCTCCAGACTCAGAGCAGATCGCATGAGGCTTCGCAGATGGCCGAGAAGGCTGTCGCACTGGATCCATATGATTTGACGGCGCGCCGCGTACTGATGGATGTTGCGGCCGATGCTCACTTGTGGACAAAGCTTAATGAGCTTGCGATCGAGACGCTCCGTCTCTTCCCTGATAACCCCGATGGCCAGCGCTCGCAACTGGTCGCCCAGACAGGTCTTGAACAAATCGGAAGAGCCGAGACGCAGGCAAAGACAAAACCTTCGGTCGATAACTACCTGAATCTTTCTGTGCTCTATTTTCAGACGCAACGGTACTCGGAGTGCATCAAGGCGGCGCGCGAGGCTCTCAAGGTTAACCCCAACCAGGCGGAAGCATATGCCAACATTGCGGCTGCCTATCACACGCTGGGGAATCTGGATGAGACGATCGCCGCGCTGCGTGAAGAGGTCCGGCTGAATCCCGATTTGCCTTCGGCAAAGAGTAATCTCGCAATCGAACTGGCGGTGAAAGAGAAAGAGTCTCCGCATTAGCGGCTCACCCTTCGCTTTTCGCCGTCCTATCCTCCCCATTCCACCACCGCGCGGACCAGACAACCGCGGCCCCGGCCAGCCATCCGACCGCGTATTCTTTCCTCGCGCCCCATTGAATCACCGCCGAGTGCATCAGGCCGAGCCACGAAAACGCAGCTGCGACGACGCACCAGAGAGCGGCCCGCTCGAATCGCCTGTCGATAGCCTCCGTTACGACTGAGGCCACTACAAGAACCAGAAACAGAAACCCATTGCCGAGGCCTTGTATCGACGACCAATAGATCGATCGGTTCAATGCAGCCTGCACGTCCAGGCTCGCCGCGGAGAGACGCAGTGCCGGCAGGGCGGAGTTCACCGCGGTTGCCACTACCGCGCCGGCAGGAAGGACAAACCCAAGCAATACCGCGCTTAGGTACTTCGGCTCGACGCGCCGGATGGTCGCCATCCCGACGCCAATCGACACGTAGGCGATGATCGCGGCCAGGATCGGCCAGGGAAAGAGTTGTGAAACGAACACCGTCATTCCGCTCATGACGATCGCGAGAAAGAAGAGCGGCGTCCAGAACGCAAATCCGATGCGGGCCCCGATAGCTTTGTAAGGCGGATGCATCGCGTAAATTACGGGCGTGATCACGCTGCCCGCCAGGCCGCACACGAGCGTGCCCAGTCCGTCCCATGCGAGAACTCCGCGAGGGTCGTAGTCGTCGCCCGCTGCCGCCGCCCCGGCAACCGAAGCAATATCCTGCAGCACCTGATAAATCGCCATCGGCGCGATCACCGAGAGATACGGGACGGCCATGGACATTGCCCGCAATGGCTCTGCCGTCAGGGACCACGGAAGCGCCGGGGATAATCCGCTCCATGCCGGATGTACGTAACCGATGGCGATCGCCACAATCAGCGGTACGATCCACGCGACGAGGAACGGAGGAATCCGGTAGCGTGTGATCGGTACATTTCCGAGAACGGTGGTCACCACGATCGCCAGCGCCACCAGCCCCACAACCGGCTGGTCGAAGACCCGCTGCAGCAGCACCAGCGCCAGATAGCTGTACATCGCCGCTCCGAACACAGTCATGCATGCCGGCGCCGGAATCCAGCGGCGAATCGTCCGCGCGAAAGGCGCCGCGGCCAACTTGATGATCCCGGTCCAGACCACCGCCGCCGCGGTTGTTTCCCATGCGCGCGAAGCGTCATGGCTCTCCAGATAAACCGGCAGCATGATCGAGAGCGTGTACGCGATGATCGCGGGAACATTGTTCCCGTAAACATGCGCCGTCACGTTCGATCGCGCTTCGCGGCGCGCGAGACTCACCGCCATCCGCACGAGACCGAGAGAGCCGACGAGGAAACCGAGGGCGTATCCCGGCAGCAAATGCGCCACGCTGAATGCCGCGGGAATACCGGCCGGCAGCAGAAGAAATACGGGAATCACCATCTGGGCGAGATTGAATCCCACCTGGATGAGCGTGGTGTCGATATCCCCGCGAGTGGCCGCCCACCACCTGCCCATCAGATTTTGAAGGCCTCGAGCGATTCCGGCGCGAATATTTCCCTCGGCGTCAATAAACGCTTCGACAAACCCTGCTCGTGGTGATACCGCAGGAATGTGCCGAGGGCGTGTTCGTTTGCGTCATAGCCGTAAGGCCAGAAATCGCGCCCCATCAGCTTCTCCGTTTCCTCAACATGGCTGGTTAGCCAGGGGAGCATGTGCATCAGAGCTCCGGTTTCGCGCAGTTCCCCATAAACCTCCTGCTGGGCGGCGACGAACGCCTTGCATAAAGACTGCGCCACCCACCGGTTCCGCTCGTAAACATCACGGCGGATCGCCACGATATGCATGGGAGGAAAAATCTTCGTCCTCCGGTAGTAATCGCGCTCGACGGTCTGGTAATCCGCAAACAGCCGTCGTACTTTACCCGAACCGTTGAAGAATGTCGAAGGCGCGCGCGCCGTATAGAGGGCGTCGATCTCGCCGCTTTCAAGCATCCCCGCCAGCGTCTTCTCCGCTGGGATCGCTTCGAGACGGATTTCAGGTGGCAGCGACAACGGAATCTTCTCCGTCCTGCCGGCCTGCTCCTCGCCCCCGCTCAGATAAGTGACGCTTGTAATGGGAACGCCGTATTCGTCGCTCAGGATGCCGCGAATCCAGACCGGCGCGGTCATTTGATACTCGGGATTGCCGACGCGCTTGCCGATAAGATCGGCGGGCTCGCGAATGCCGCTTCCGGCGTTGACGTAGATACAGGAATGGCGGAAATAGCGTGAAGGGAAGATCGGAATCGCGATGAATAGACTGTCCTCCCGAAACCCGCCTGCCCCAAATAGTGACAGCGTGTACGACGACAGAGAAAGTTCCGCCACGTCGAACTCGCGATGGCGCAGCATCCGGAAGAACGTTTCCTCGACCGGAAGATTGAGGTACGTCAGGTCAATGCCGTCGATCGGCACGCGGTTCTCCGCCAGTGCTCGAGTGCGATCGTAATTCCAGCAGGCCATCGTCAACCGCAGTTTGGACATTCGACCCTCCATTCCGGCTCGCAGGGCTGGCGCGCGAGTATTCCATTCTATGTCGCGATTCAGTCCGCTGTGGCCATGCGATTGCTGATCTTCAATCCCGAAGCCGGGCTACCGGCTCGGAGAGCGAAATTGTCGTTCGAAATCTACCTCAGCCTCGCGCTCGGCGCCCACTTACTCCACGTTTCTTCACAGCGGTTTGGCGTCGGTGTCATTGGTCTGGTCGGCCTCGGCATCGTAAAAGGTGTGGCGAGCACCCGGCAGCGTGATCCCTCGTGATAACGGCGGCGGCTGTAAAAGCTGTAGACATAACGGGAATCGCGGAGTAAACTGAACGATATGCTGGTGTATAGTCCCTCTTACGCATGATTCCAGGCCGAAACTTCCCGCCTCGCAAGTCCAACCGCCGAGAAAACGTGAACGAATCGATACGGGCCAAAGAAGTCCGGGCCGTATTTCCAGATGGAACCGCCGAAGTCATGGCAACTGCCGCAGCTCTTCGGAGGGCGCAGGAGCTGGGCCTCGATCTCGTTGTGGTGTCTCCGACTGCAGTGCCGCCGGTCGCGAAAGCGATCGACTACGGCCACTACCAGTATGAGATGAAGAAGAAGTCGCACGAGGCGAAGAAGAAACAACACGTTGTCCAGGTAAAAGAGCTGAAATTCCGCCCAAATACCGACGACCACGACTACGACTTCAAAAAAAATCACGCCATCCGGTTCCTCCAGGAAGGGAATCGTGTCAAAGCGGTTGTGCAGTTTCGCGGACGCGAAATCGCGCACACGGATCTCGGCCGCAAGCTGCTGAACAGGTTTGCGGAGGATCTTCTCGCCTACGGGGCGGTGGATGGCTCGGCCCGCATGGAAGGCCGCAATGCCCACATCCTGATCAGCCCCGTCAAGACGCAGACGCCACCTCCCAAGCCGTCGGGAAAGCCAGTTCCACAGCCGACTGAACCGCCAGCCGCCCGTTCGTAGAACCCGACTCCATCGCGCCGCGTCGGCTTTACCAGGTAATCCTCGTGGCTCGTTTTGCAACTGGCGAGATTGCCTACATTGGTCCGGGCGTTGCATCCTTGCAGTCGCTTCAGCCAATGCTCAGCAGGAATTCAAGAGATTTACATTCGATTTCGGCGGTGGTTTCACGACCGGGGCCGGCAATACGGGCCGCTATCTCGACAACGGCTGGAATGTCCACGGAGGACTCGGCGTCAATTTCTCACCTCAAATAGGAGTCATGCTCAACGTGGGTTCCGACTCGATGGATATTAACAGCGCCACGCTACGTAACATCGGCGTTCCCGGCGGCGGGCTTTTTCACCGTTTTCAGGAATTCACCGCTCCCACCGTTGTGACCACAACTTGCATTTATCCCATTTTTCGGCTTTACCCCGCTCTCGTTTGGGGCGAGGCAGTTCTGGCGTCCTATTCCGTAACAAGCCCGGCTCCGACATCGGTGCGGGCATCGAGTTCGGGACGATCAAGCATGGAAAACTATTCGCGGAGACCCGCTATGACCACATGTTCCTCAACAACGGGCATACGGACTTCGTTCCTGTGACGCTCGGCTTCCGCTGGCAGGGATAATCTGCGCGACTACTCCGAGGGCGCCAAATAGCCTTTCCGGTAATTTGCCCGTAATGGGGCGCCGTTCGGCGGGACGGTAAGCGTCACCTGCACATGGTGGTACTTGCCGTCCCGCAGCGCGCCGGAATAGTAACCGAGCAGGTATTCATTGCGCAGATCGGTGCCGATCTTTGCGCTGATCGTGGGAAGGTCATTCAGATTGTCTACGGGATATTCCCGCCCGCCGGTCTGTGTGGCGAGTTCCTCCAGCAACGCCGGACCGTTCCGCGTCTCGGCCGGACTCTTTGCCGTAATCTCTTTATCGAAAATTCCCATCGCATAGAGTTGAACATCCGATTCCAGCAGGGAGCCTCGAATCTCCCGCGCTGTATGCCGGCTCCAGTTGTCACCTCCATCGGAAATAATCACGATCGCCTTCCGGGCATGCTGCGCTCTTTTCATTTGCTTCAGCGCAATCTCGATCGCGTCGAACAGAGAGGTCTTCCCGAATGGCTTTGTACGCCCGATGCGGCTGTATATCTCGCCGGCGTCCGGCGTGAAGGGGATGGTCAGCTTCGCCCGGTCGCTGAACTCGACCAGAAAAAATTCGTCCTCCGTGTTGGCGGTTTTGAAGAATGCGCCTACAGCTTCGGAAGCCTTCTCCATCTTGTTCCGCATGCTCCCGCTGGCGTCGAAAAGGAGTCCGATCGAAAGCGGCGCGTCGTCTTTGACGAAATATGCGATCTGCTGTTCCGCATTGTCGTCGGCCAGCCGGAAATTCTCGCGGCTCAGGTTGGTGACCGATGCGCCGCCCGCGGTCGTAACCCAGGTTGGAATGACGACGAGCGAGGAATCGGTTCGGAGTACCGCCGGTTGATCCGCTCGGGATGCCGAGGGCGCGCGCAATCGCGGAGTGATGATGGCAGGAGTCTGCGCGAACGCCGAAACAACCAGCAAGACAGCCGGCAAAAGAGCCCGAGCCATTGGGAGATTCTACACTATTCCGCCGCCCTGCCCGCTCGGTAGTGGCTCGGTTACCGACACTCGGTTACCGCAGCGCCCAGTAGCCGTCGCGCGTTTTGGCGTTGAGTTCCGGGTGATCTTTCACTTCGACGCGGATCGAGTGGAATTGTCCGGGCTCGCCCTGCGCCGGCTGGAAAGTCACCAGATATTGGCGATGCACTTCCTTGCCGACCAGCTGAATCGCTTCCTCGAGAGCGCTCTTCTTCAGAAAATTCAGCGTTCGGCCGCCCGTGGTCTTCGTCAACAGCTCGGCGAGATCGGGCTGATGCAGCCTCGCGAGTTCTCCGATCGCGTAAAGATAACCACCGGGTCCCGCATCGAAGGGCGCGGGCCGATCGTCGGGCGCCGGGCAAAGAGCGCACCGCTGACGCTTGATGCGTTCGGCTTCGGGTTTGAGATCCTCCATCGTCTTCGGCTTGACGGTGAAGGGCTCGAGAAACGGCGAGTAGGTCAGCCAGTAAACCGTGGCGTTGAGACGCTCGACCTGCTCCACAACCTCAGAAAGTGCGGCGTGGCTTTTGCGGTCGCGCTTTTCGCCGATAACGAGAATGATGCGGCGCCGCGCGGGAGGGCGTTCTGCGAGCATCAGCAGCGCCTCGTGCAAAGCGTCGAGCATATGCGCGGCATCCGCCCCATTGCCTTCCTTGCGGAGCATTCGCATCGAGTGGGTGACCAGGTCCGCATTATCAGTGAACGGCTGGTGAATCTTTACTTCATTGCTGAATGAGACCACCGCGGTTTCTCCGGCATTAGCCGCCAGGAGCTGTGTCAGGAGAATGCCCGTGCGGCCAAGCTTGTCGATCACGGCGCCGGAATTGGCGCTGGTCTGAACCGCCACGACGAGAGAGATGGGCGCAGCGGTGAAGTCGAGCTGTGTCGTCTGAGGCACATTGTTGTCGTAGAGAACCAGGTCGGCCGCAGTGAGTCCGTCGATGTACTGGCCTTTTGAGTCGGTGATCGTGGTGGGTGCAAGTACTAGAGGACTGGTGGTTTGGAACTGAGCAGCGGCGATTCCGCCGAGAAGAACAAAAACGGCTATCGGACGCATCGTCACAGAATACGCAGTTCGCAGACCAACGTTGGGCGAAGAAAGCAATTGACATGAAGATAGATGTGATTTACCATTTGGTTAATTAACTAATGAGTTTATCACAACAACTCGACGTCACGTTCGCGGCGCTGGCCGATCCCACGCGCCGCGCAATCCTGGCGCGTCTGGCTTCGGGCGAAAAATCCGTCAAGGAACTTGCGGAGCCATTCGAAATGAGCGCCCCGGCGGTGACCAAACATCTGAAGGTCCTGCAGCGCGCCGGGCTGATTTCGCAGGGGCGGCAGGCGCAGTGGCGCCCCTGCCGGCTCGAGGCGAAACCGTTGCGGGAAGTGGCGGATTGGGTCGCGGAATATCAGCGGTTCTGGGAAGAAAGCTTTGACCGCCTGGATGACTACCTGGCGGAAATTCAGGCCAAAGAGACAAAAGAGAAAAAAAACAAGGGGAAGAAACATGAGTCAAAAAGATAGCGTTTCAGTAACAGCGTCAGTACCTCTCGAGCGTGAGGTCACCCTTACGCGCGTATTCGATGCACCGCGCTCGATGGTCTACAAGGCATGGACCGATCCGGCGCAAATGGCGCAGTGGTTCGGTCCGAGAGAATTCACGACGCCGGTTTGCGAGCTCGACGTGCGCCCTGGCGGGGCATGGAAGATCGTAATGCGTGGTCGGGACGGCGCGGAGTATCCCGGCGGCGGCATTTATCGCGAAGTCGTAGAGCGCGAGCGGCTGGCATTCACCAACAATGCGGTCGACAAGGCGGGCAACGTATTGCTCGAAGGCTTCACCACCGTCACATTCGAGGACGAGGCGGCGCGGACGAAGCTCACGATGCACACGCGCGCCACCGCAATGGCGGATGGAGCGGAACGCATGCTCCAGGGTATGGAAGCAGGCTGGTCCCAAACTCTCGACAAGCTCGGGGATGCACTGGCGGGAAAGTAAAAAACGACCGTCGTCACGCGCCCATCCGAGCGGGAACTCGTCTTCACACGGGTCTTCGATGCGCCGCGAGACCTCGTGTCTAAAATGTGGACAGATCCAAAGCACATCGTGGAATGGTGGGGATCACGAGGTTTTCTTACCGGAAACCTCGCCATGGATGTTCGTCCAGGCGGCGACGGTGGTGAGGTGCGGTTCAACGTTACCGTGGCCTTTGATGACGTCGACGGGAAGACCGGACTCACGATGCGCCAGCTCTTCGAGACCGGAGTTGAGCGGGATTGCGTTGTCGAGAAGTGCCGCGCGGATAAAAGCGGCGCCCAGACGCTTGATCGTCTGGCCGAGCACCTCGCGGAAATGCTTTCATAGGACTTGGCTGACACGCAGGAAATTGAGATCCGGCTCGCCCGGCGTGAGGACCTCGATGTGATTGTCCAATTGCTTGCCCGCGATTCGCTGCTCAACGAGGCGGATCGCGCGGGGGCGGGGCCGGACCAACTGGCAGCATTTGAGGCGATGGCCGCGCATCCTGACAATGAACTCGTCGTCGCAACGCTCGGAGACGAGGTGATTGGGACTTTACAGCTCACCTTCATCCCGGGCCTGAGTTTTGGCGGTGCGTGGCGAGCTCAGGTGGAAGGGGTCCGGGTGCGCGAGGATCTGCGAGGCCGGTCGATCGGAACGCATTTGATGGAGTGGGTGATTCTGCGGGTGCGCGCCCGCGGCTGCCGGGTCGTGCAGTTAACGTCGAATCGCGCGCGCGTGGATGCGCGCCGGTTTTACGAACGCCTCGGATTTGAAGCCACGCACATCGGAATGAAACTCTACCTGTGACCTGTGGTGTCGTGCGCCGGATCCGGCGCGATCAGGATGACAATCAAGATCCGCGAGCCTCCAGGCGAATGCGATTCGGCGCCCTGATCTTATAAACTCAGGCCATGGCAGCGCTGAGCGATCCGATGGCCGCCGGACCGGAAATCGTGGACATCCGCGATCTCTCGGGCCGCGAGCTCGACCCGCTGCTTCTCGAAGAAACGGTCGAATGGCAAAGGGAGCTCGATTGGGATTTCGGGCGGTCCGCGGATCTGGTGCACCAGTACGCGGATATGCGCGCCCTGATGGGTTGCGTGCTGCTCGATCGCGGTGAAGTGGCGGGCTACGGTTATTCCGTGCTCGAAGAACATAAAGGGCTGGTGGGGGATGTTTACGTGCGTCCGCCATGGCGCAATGGCGCCAACGAAGTGCGGCTCTTTCGGACGATTCTCGACGGCCTGATCGCCACTCCGGCGGTGCGGCGGGTGGAGAGTCAGCTGATGCTGGTGGAGCCTTCGGTGGGCCGTGCATTGCAGCGGGAGCGCTTTGTGAAAACTCACGAGCGGATGCTGATGAGGCTCGATCCCGCAAACGCGGCCGGGCTTTCGACCGGCCCCGCTTCATACCGTTTCCGCATAGAGCCGTGGGCGGAGCATCACTACGACGGGGCATCGGGCGTGATTGCCGCTGCCTATGCGGGCCACGTCGACAGCCAGATCAACGATCAGTACCGGACGACCGCCGGCGCGCGGCGCTTCATCTATAACATTGTGCAGTTTCCGGGCTGCGGCACTTTCTTCCGGCAGGGGTCGTTCGCGGCATTCGATCCTGTAACGGGCCGCATGGCAGGGATTGCGCTGGTCAGCTTCGTAGGCGATCAGGTGGGGCACATTACGCAGTTATGCGTAACGCCGGAAATGAAAGGGCGCGGGCTCGGTTATCAACTGCTGCGCGAATCCATCAACACGCTTCGGATGCACAGCGCGAGGCGGATCAGCCTCACGGTGACCTGCGCGAACAAAGAGGCAATCCGGCTTTACACGCAGTGCGGTTTTCACGATGTAAGACGGTTTTTATCCACCGTGTGGGAGCGGAGTTGATGGTGTACCTCGACCGGTCCCCTGCCGCGCCGCTGAAAGGTTGGATTCGGACGATCTGGTATTCGCGGAGTGCCGGCGCACCGCACCGGCGCGAGAGGGTGCTGCCGAACGGCTGTGTCCAGATCGTCATCAATCTGGATCGCGACTTTATCTGGCAATGCTCCGAGACGGCCAGAACAGGCCGTCTGGCGGGAGCCCTGATCATGGGCGTCCGGTCGGCGTACGAGATTGTCGACAGCGCGGACATGGTCGAAGTGGCAGGCGTCGTGTTCGAGCCCGGAGGCTTCGCAAGCTTTGCGCGGGACGCCGCCGATATTTTCAGCAACCGGAGTGTGGCGCTTGAGGAGGTATGGGGGCCGCGGGCGAAAATGCTTCGCCAGCAAATGCTTGAGGTTCCCCGCGCGTGCGCGAAACTCTGCGCGCTCGAGAGTTTCCTGCTGGAGAATTTTGCGGCGCGGCTTTCACGGAATGGCGCCGTCGACTTCGCCTTGCAGAGATTCGCCTCGGCCCAGGGGGTCGCGGCGGTGAGAGATATCGCGGCCGCGACGGGCTGGAGCGAGCGCCACTTTTCGCAACTGTTTCGGGAGCAGGTTGGCGTGAGTCCGAAGGTATGGTTGCGGATCCAGCGATTCCAGAGGGCCGTCGGGCAGTTGCACTCGGGCTCGGAGGTGCGATGGGCGGAGTTGGCCGTGGAATGCGGGTATTACGATCAGGCCCACTTCGCGAATGAATTCCGCGCATTTTCCGGCATTGACGCGACGACGTATTCCGCGCGGCGGGGCCTGTGGGTGAATCACGTGGCCATCGAGTGAGGTGTGCCTTCCGATTTTTCCAAGACGGCTCACGCGAACATCGGTGAGAGTATAACCATGAGCTTCGCGAAAGATTGCAAATCGACGGTAATACCGGGCCTGCGCTACCGCGATGCGGTGGCGGCGATCGAGTGGTTGTGCACGGCGTTCGGATTCGAGAAAAGGGCCGTGTATCCGAACCCTGACGGGACCATCGGTCACGCCGAGCTGACCTTCGGCAACGGAATGGTGATGCTGGGCTCGGTGCCGAAGGACACGCAAGCCAACACGCTGATGCGCCAGCCGGACGAAACAGGCGGCGCGGTCACACAGGCCTCGTCTCTGATCGTTTCCGACGCGGATGCCGTGTATGCGAAAGCGAAGGCGGCTGGCGCGGAGATGGTGGCCGATATCGCTGACATGCCTTACGGCGGGCGCGCGTTCACCTGTCGTGATCCGGAAGGGCATGTCTGGAATGTCGGCAGTTACAATCCCTGGGCCTGATGCCGGGAAAACCGCCGCCGATCGTGCGCAGGCGCTGACACCAAAAGGCCATCTGGCACACTAATAGAAAGAGCAACGAACAAAGCCGGGATGCTGCCGCATCCGCGGGCCGAATTGCCTCATCTAATAGTGACTAAACCGTGAAGAAGCTGACCCTGTCGTTTGGATTTTCCTTTGAGGACCTCTACACTCATGAAGGCCTGGCGAGAATCGACGCCGCTTTCCTGCAACAATTCGCGGAATCTTCGCCCGCGCTGCACGCTCGCCTCGCGAACGCCCGTAGCAATCCGGCGGACCTTAATGCGAAACAGTCGTCCGAGCTGATTGTCGACCTGGCTCCCTATGTGGAAGATTTTGTCGGCGCGCTGTTCCGCATCGAAACGGAATTGCGAGAGGCCGGAGCGCGGCATCATGAGTTGGCGCCGCTTTATTGGGTGAAACGGCAATTCGTCCAGCGGAAGGCCCTCGTGGGCCAGACAGCGGAAAAGGCGGCGGGCGTCGACGGAGTTGCAGTCGCCGCTGAGTTGGAGGCTTTTCTGATGGAGCCTCTGACAGAGCGGAGCTTCTCCGATCACGTGCAGAAATGGATGCAAGACGAGGCCGCGCACGCGGAGCCATTGCGGCTCGCGGCGCAGTACGCGGCCTGGGCAACGCTGACGCCTGAGGGCAAGGCGAGGCATCGCGGAGGCGTCGTCTTCAAGGTGCCGCACAAGCTGGACATGCATCATCTGGTCGCGGCCGAGAGCGTTCGCTCGAACGGGCTGGTGCAACTGCAATTTTCGAGCGAACATTGGCGGCATCGCGAAGGTTTCCAGTTGACCGATGCGGGCACCGATCTTACCGGCGCTCTCGACCAGGCGCACTACTGCATCAAGTGCCACAACCAGGGCAAAGACAGCTGCTCGACAGGCCTTAAAGAAAAAGACGGATCTTTTCGCGCCAGTGTGTTCGGCGTGAAGCTTGCCGGGTGCCCGCTCGAAGAGAAGATCTCCGAGATGAACACGGTCAAGGAGAACGGGAATCCCATCGGCGCGCTGGCAGTTGTCACCATCGACAATCCGATGTGCGCCGCGACGGGACATCGGATCTGCAACGACTGCATGAAGTCCTGCGTGTTTCAGAAGCAGGAGCCGGTGGATATCCCGCAGGTGGAGACGCGGTCGCTGAAGGACGTGCTGGAGCTGCCATGGGGATTCGAAATCTATGGCCTTCTGACGCGCTGGAATCCACTGAATTTTGTGCGGCCGGTAGCGAAGGCGGCGACGGGATACAAAGTCCTGGTGGTGGGGCTGGGTCCGGCGGGCTTTACGCTGGCGCACCATTTGATGAACGACGGCCATACAGTGGCGGCCATTGACGGACTGAAAATTGAGCCGCTGCCCGCGGCGATTTCGGGTGTCGATCCGCATGGAAGGCGCGTGGCGTTCCGGCCGATTTACGATGTCGCGGAAATTTACGAGAGGCTCGACGAGCGCGTGATGGCGGGGTTCGGCGGCGTCGCTGAGTACGGCATCACCGTCCGCTGGAACAAGAACTTCCTGAAGGTGATCCGGCTGCTGATCGAGCGGCGCCGCCAGTTCAGCATGTATGGCGGAGTGCGGTTTGGCGGCACTCTGACGATCGACAGCGCGTTCGAGATGGGCTTCGACCATATCGCGCTGTGCGCGGGCGCGGGGCGTCCGACAGTGATCCCGATGAAGAACGGCCTCGTGCGCGGCGTGCGGCAGGCTTCGGATTTCCTGATGGCCCTGCAGTTGACGGGCGCGGCGAAGTTCGATTCCCTCGCCAATCTCCAGATCCGGATGCCGATCGTCGTAATTGGCGGCGGACTCACGGCGATCGACACGGCCACGGAATCACTCGCTTACTACGTGGTCCAGGTGGAGAAGTTCCTGCGGCGTTATGCAGCCCTGGTCGAGGAGCTTGGAGAGACAGGCGTACGGGCATCATGGACGCCGGACGAAGCAGTGATCGCAGCGGAGTTTCTGGCCCATGCGCGCGCAATTGAAGCCGAGCGAGCCGCAGCCGCGCGGGAAGGGCGCAAGCCCGAGTTCATCCACTTACTGGATCAGTGGGGCGGGGTCACAGTCGCTTATCGAAGACGGCTGATCGATGCGCCGAGCTACACGCTGAACCATGAGGAAGTGGCGAAAGCATTCGAGGAAGGCGTGCGGTTCGGCGAGTGTCTGGCGCCCGAGGAAGTGCTGGTGGATGCGGCAGGCGCCGCCGAGGCGCTGCGCTTCCAGAAATACGCCGTCGATGAAGCCACCGGCAAGCTGGCGGCTTCGGGCGAGAAAGTGACGCTGCCCGCGAAGACAATCCTTGTTGCTGCGGGGACGCAGCCGAACACCGTGCTGGCGCGCGAAGACGAACACAACGTCACGCTCGACGGCCGGTATTTCCAGGCGGTCGACGAGAACGGCGAGCCGGTCAAACCCGAGCGAATTTCGAAACCGAGCCAAACATATGTGCTCATGTCGCTGCGTGAGGACGGGCGCGCCATCAGCTTCTTCGGCGACCTGCATCCCTCGTTTTCGGGCAACGTCGTGAAGGCGATGGGGAGCGCGAAACAGGGGTATCCGGTGGTATCGCGGACGCTTGCGAAGCGTGCA
>DATAZF010000005.1:0-68531 GCA_036272235.1 Bryobacteraceae bacterium
ATCGTCGCCGCTGGTCGCCCCGGTCGCGATCGCCGGCGCTTCCGATGCCCCTCGCCGCGATTGCGGCTTAATTGCCTGAAATGTCTCTTCAATACTGCGATGTGCCATTCCGCTCCTCGCGCTCTATCTCGTCCCGCAGAATCAGAAATGCATCTATCTTGCGTGCTTCTGTCTCAAGCGAATCCCCAAAGTTCAGCCGCCTGCTTACAAAGAATTCCTCGACCAGCGCCAGGCTCTCGCCCGTAACAAATGACTTCGGGCACTCCTGCGTCTGCGCGTTACCGCGTCCCCAAACGAGGTGCGGGCCTGCGCGTTTTTCGACTGGAAGGAATCCACACCCGCGCTTTGCTTCCAGACCGTGTTTCCTGCAGCTGTCGCAATTCCACCCGGCCCGGCTTGCAAGCTGCTGGTTGGCAGTCACAAAATGGAACGCGACGATCAGTTTTTTCTTTCGTTCTCACTCAAGCCGCACTCGGATCTGACCGCTTCGAGCGCCTCGTGAAGCAGATCTTCAGGACCGCCTTCGATGAGCGATACCGGCGTTGCGCACAGGCCATCGATCTCAAACCCGCGCACCTCCTCAAGACCCCAGATCAGGTAGAGCCGATCGATTTCGCCACCCAACAGGCTGGCCTCCATCTCGTTTCTCGCCTCCCGGCCGGCATCGAAAAACTCCAGCCGCGCCGCGAGGTCCCTGACCCTTCGCATGAGCTCCAGACGGCGACCGAACGTCATCCGGGCAATTACAAATTCCACGCCCGCGCGCACTTTCGATTCCACGACTTTCCGGCTGCTCCAGGAGGAACTGCCCTGACATGGCGCGCTACCCTGACACGTTGTCATCCGAACGCCACCGTTACTTCGTCGTCAATCGTTCCCTGCGCCCTCGCATCGTGAAATTTCCACTTGAGGCGATTGTCGGCGTCATCGAAAACCGGTACGTCCGGTATCAGACTGTTCATGTAAATCCCCATCAGTTGTCCATTCAGTTGCCCCAGCTGGAACATCATGCTCAGCGCCGAGTGCTGCCTCGCGGCCTGATAGAGCGCTGTGGTCGCGGCATCGTCCTGACTGAAAAGTTCCAGCGTCACGAAAACTTCCCGCGCTCCGGGCGCAATGGCGCGCGGCAGAATTGACCCGAACTCATTCGCCCGCATGTTGATGTTGTTCCGGATTTCGATCGAAGCCTGCGCCACGGTGAAGAATTGATTCGGGACGACGCCAAGCCAGACTTGCCCGAGGTTGCCGGGCACCGGGGAGTAGCTGAAGACAGCTGCCTCAGGTTCATCGGGAAACGCCGTAGCTCCTCCCTGCCCTGTTACGAATGAAGAGCTGTCGACAATATCCTGAGCCTGTCCCTTGAAGTCGAACTCATGGAAGTCGCCGTTCATATTTACCGACAGCTGATCGACCGCCATACCTGCCAGGACTCTTTGCACCGCAGTCGACGGATCCCAGTAATCAAACAAACTGACGCTCGGTAACTCCGATGCAACACTGAATCCGGCCGTCGGCCCGATTGGACTCGTGGCGACCGGGGCAGTCGAAAATGGCGCATTCAAAACCACAGTGAGTGCATCATCGGAGACTGCCGCGACAAAGCGGATCTCGCCGTTAAACGTCACGGCTTGCCCAGGCGCCAAACCCGGCGGAGTCGCGAACTTGATGTTCGACGCATCGGTTCCTTCGTCGGCGAGACCACCCGCCCACAGCGCCGCCGAGCCGCCTAAAACCGCCTGGAACAGCGGGCTCTGTGGAGGGAGCACGGTTGTATCGGGCCAGTCCATCATGTACGTCGTCAGGCCGAAACTTGTCTGCCGACGAACGCCATCCGGAATGCCCGGCCAGGTCCGGCTTCCCGTTTTGTCTTTGCGCTGACTCTTGGCTCGCTGCTGTTGTGCCGTCAACTTGATTGCCGGGATTCGATTCTCCCCCGTAATAGCGGGAATCTGCCCGTACGCCGTCTCCTGCGCACAATACCAGCGGTTCGCGTTCGATGAAATATATGCCATGGCTATTTACTCACCTCCACATCGAATCCCACCTTCGCCCTCTGCAGGAAATTAATTCCGCCGCGTGCGACCGGTTCGTAACTGACTTCGTAGCCGCCTGTGTAGAACGATCCGGCGCCCCAATCGCCGCGCGCTTCATCGAGCAATGCGCAAACGGCGTCCACGTATACCTGCAGATTCGCCTCGATCGAATCGAGACGGTCCTGTGTGTGACGTACCTCGATCACCAGATGCGCCCGGCCCGAGAAACGGCGGAATTTCTCCTTCAGCGTGTTCGACATTTTGTCGCAATAGACAAGCAATGCCGGATAACGCGCAATGCCCGATTTTTCGCTGATTTCGACGCTGGCGTTCTGGGCCAGCACCGTACCGATTCCCGTGGCCTGCACGGTCGCATCGGATTGCGTGATGGCTCCGACCCGCACGCTGACGCCGTCCATATTCGATGTCAGACGTGAGACAACGCTGGATGTCAAAAAACCCGTTAACCCTGCCATTCTTCATCCCCTCAGGATCGTCCGCGCCAGCCGCCGCCTGTAGTCGGGCGCCTGGCCCGTGCCGGGCAAGCGCCCCTGCGTAATCTGGCCGGGGACATACAGATATGTCGCCCCAACAGGAAGCGAGAGATCATTTTGCAGGAATGTCGCATCCAGCGAGTTCCCCGCATAGACGTTGAAGCCCGCAGCATTCGCGGGTGCCACTCCTGCTCCTACCGTCATGAGATTGCCATCTGTGACGGTAAGCGACGAGGCGACCGAAGGCGCTCCTTCCTGATCCGCCGCGTTTACCCAGGCTATCCGCGCGTAGAATGTGCCTCCGCTCTGCGGCCCCGGCGTTGTCGAGAGAACCGGCGGCGGCGCCTGCGTTACCGGATCGTGCACCAGCCCGAGTCCATTCGCGATGAATGATTCGCGAACATCTCGCGCGAGCTTCGCGTATTCCTGCCACTTCGCCTGATAGCGATCCACCAGTTGATTGAAATAGGCATCGCGGTAAACCAGCGCGAGCGTGTGCATCGTTTCCCACAGCTTCAGCGGCGGTGTGACAACGATCTGATCGACTCGCAGTACTGGCTCCCAGACCAGTTCGCAAGCATCCCATCGGCTGTTCAGCCACAGCCGCAGGTCGGTCTGGATCTCCTCCATCGCAAGGCGCAGTTTCATCGACAGATTGATGCCCGTGCTGACTGCCACGTCCAGCAGTCCGGAATCCTGGTCTGTAAGGTCGTCTATCGTGCTGGCCGGGCCGTCCACAAACAATGCCATGGTCAGCTCCGATCTCTTTGCTTCCTGAGTTCGTGAGATGGAATCACCATCACCTGTACTCGCTTCGCGGCCTCGCTCTGCTCGTGAGCCTCCCGCGCCACGCGGTTCGCCTCGTGAAACTCACTGGCTTCCTCCGCGGTCCCAACCCGCGCCCGCAGTTCAGCCAGCAGCCTCGCGGCAATTGCCCGGGGAACTTCCGTCCGTACCCCGCCCTTACCGCCCTCGGGCGTCTCGAGACTCACCATGACGATGTCGTCACCACTCAGAGTCGCGTCCGCGTCACGAACCTTTTTGTAATAGGACCTTAAATCCATCCGTTTCCTCCCGTATCCAAAAAGAAAGGGGTGGAACGCCAGGCTGCCCTGCCGGTCCACCCCTTCCGTGTGTAGCGTCTGACTAGCTGTTGACCTGTACCGCGAAGTTATTCCGCAAAATCGCGCAGCCGTAAAGCACATCAACCGTAAACTGCTGAGACAGCGTGTTCGGTTGATAGCTCATCGTGACGCGCATGCCGAAATTACCCAGCTCGGCATACTCTGCGATGGCGCCCGTACCGGGCAGGGGCTGTGGCAACCTGCGAACCACCAGCCCGATCGCGTCCTTGCAGAACGCCAGATTGTGCGTCCCCACTGGAGCACTGCCGGTCTTCGCCACGTACTGCGAACGGAACACGAAGAAGTCCTTGATCTTCCCGATCGTTCCATCCACAATGGCTCGCAGCCCCGCATCGCCGGCGGTTTGAAATTCGCTGAAGCGCGGGATTTGCCGCATCTGTGAATAGGTGTTGCTGTCGACGATCAGGTATTTCGGCGAACTGGCCGGAATCTTCGCCTGGAACAGTGCAGTTTCCGCCTCATCCAGCAACGACTCCGTGACAGCTGTTCCCGCCGTACCGAGCGGTGTATTTGCGGAAAAGCCCGCGTAGAGCGCGAGCAGATCGCTTTCGATTTTTTCCGCGATTGCCACCACCGCGGGCTGCATGTAGACCTTCAGCAGATCCGGAACTGCAAGAACTTTGGTCACATCCGGTATTTGGAAGGTCGCTTCGGCATGCGTGTTGAGGATGATCTGAGCGTTGCCGAGGCTCGGATTCTGCGGCTGCACCGCGTTCCCTTCGGCGAGATTGTTCGCTACAAGCTGCGGCGCAATCGGCACATTGACCGTGTCCCCCGCCTGCGCCAGAGTTGGCTCATAATCCCGATTCACGAGGTTCCCCATCACGAGGTTCCCCACCAGGGCCGGTAATGCATCGGCCGCCACAAGTTTGACTATCGCGTTTGCGACGTTTGCTGACGTAATTGAAGGCATCGTTCTCCTTAAAGATGGTTCTTTACACCGTCGATCCTGCTGCCGGCGTTTCGTTTTACTTCCTGTCAAATCGGGGACTACACTCCCCGCGGCGTCTGCGTCGTAACCACGCGCAAAATCTCCTGGCGCACCCGGTCCAGTTCCTCTTTGCTCATCGAAGCGGAAATTTTGTCGAGATCCACTCCTCCGCCGGTTCCGTGAGGTGCGGCCTTTTGTGTTCCGGTCATACCCGTGCCGCCCGCAATCCGCGCCGGCAGAAATTCAGGATTGTCGTGCACGAAACTCGCAAGGAATTCCCCAACGGCCTGCTCGCCGCTCTCTCCACGCGCCACAAGGCGTCCGTCCTCGGCGCGAACGATCCCGTCCTGAACTGCCTTATAGGCCAGATCCACCTTCGTAACGCCGAGCTTCTGCAATTCGGTTCGGATGCTCGTGCTGCGCTGCGCCTCGTCTGCGACCGCACGGCTGCGCTTGTTCTCTTCCACCAGCTCGTTTACCCTCTTTTCGAGCTGCTCGCGTCGCCGCCGTTCCTCCTGAAGTTCCGTTTTGTATGCCGGCTCCCGCCGCGCCGTATCCTGGCGCATATATTCATCGATTGCCTGCTGCACGATCGTCTGTACGTTCACTGGCTCGCTCATATGATTCCCTTTCGCGCTTCTCTTATGCCGCCCTGTCGATCTCTTCGGCGATCTGGTTCTTGACGTCCTGTCGCGTGTCCGACAGATACTTCATCGCCACCCGCTTGTGGACCTGTTTTCGCAGCGTTGGAGACTGAATATCCAGCGCCAGCAGGCTTCGTGCGTCGTCGGCTTCGCTGCTGAAATCGGTGATGTCGAATTCGTCGAGGCCCGTGGCGTCGATAACCAGGTCGTCCTGACGCGCCGTAGCGATCGCAGTCAACACGCTACGTATCGCCTCCTTGACGACGCTCCCGTAGGCCCGCAGGATTTCCTGCGTCACACTGAAGTCCCACTGTCTGCTGAAGCCGGATTGACGCGACCCCGTACCGTCGCCCGCCTGCTGCATAAGATACGAAACGCGGTAGATCTCGTTCTTGAGGCGATCGAGGTTATCCGCGGCTATTTGAAAGACCCCGCCGGCGGGCTCTGTCCAGCCGAACCTGTCCTCGGGACCCAGCTGGATGTAATAGCTTTCACCGGTGATCTGCTTGAACTCGCGGTCGGAATAAACCACAGGCATCGCAAACAGCCCCATCGTCAATGCCCACCCCAGCGCATTCGACTTATTGAAGTGCTCCAGCTGAAGGAGTGCGATCTTGTTCGTCAGCCAAAGGCCTTCGCTTACGCGCAGTTCGAAAAGCGGCACCCGCCGGATTCCGGCGAATCCGTGCCGCCCCTGGTCCACGAGTTCGACAGCCTTCTCGTCTCCGCCCTTGCGCTCGTAGATTTCAAATCGTTCGCGGTCGTAGTAGATCCAGCGAGTCTCTTTGATCCAACCGAGGGTCTTGACGCTGTCCTGCTTCCACAACGAAGTGCGTATGACAGCCCACTCCAACTCACCTTGTTGGTCATGGCTCCAGTTGATGAGTTCGTCGGCGCCATAGGACATGAGGTACGCCCTGCTGTGTCCCGCGGCATCTTCATCGGCCCGGGTCAGCGCCGGACTATCGGCGCGCGGAAAGTCCACCGCCAGATACGACTTCCCGCAAATCAGGGTCTCAATCATCTGTTGCTTGAAGAACTGCGTCAGGTTTGTCCCGCGCAGATCGCAATTCTGAACGAACCGGGCGAAGAAGTCCTTTGCCGGCTCGTTCGTTCCCGCAAAATCCAGCACCGGTTCGCGCCTTACGAGCGTCGCCGCATACCAGTCGATGATTGCCCCCAGGTAGTTTTCGTAGAATACGCGGGCCAGTCGCTCCTGATATACCTCGAGCGGCTCTTTCTGCCGCCTCACAAGGTATTCGGCTGCATTGGTGCGGAACTGTTCCCCGCCCGCGTAGAGATCCCTGTACCGGCGCCACATTCGCGACTTCGCTGTATAGTCGGGATGTTCCTGTTCGATATGTGAGTTCGTCGTCAAAATAGCCTCTCTCCACGTTCTCCGACCGTGCCGCTGCGGTCTTCCTGCCAGATCAAATATCCAAGCGCATCCGACAGATGCGTCCGTCTGCGGTCCTTCTCTTTGTCGATCTCCGTTGAGTCTTCCCGATACGCGACCTGCTCGAAGTCATCGATCAGCTCTTTGCATTTCGGGTCGATAAACAATTGCGCGTCACCTGCCGCGTTGCACAGCCGGGCATTGACAAGCAAGACCCGGTTCCTCACCGGAGGATTCGCCTTCGGGACGCGATAGGAAACACTCACCGCCCTGGACGTGAAATAGCTCCGAATGATCTGATAATCCGAATGCCCTGTCGTGTTCATCGACGCGCCGGACGCGTCTCCATACACCACCACTCCGGCCCGCGGCATCCCGAATCGCTTCTCGAATTCCTCGCATGCTTGCTCCGTTGTCGCTCGCCGCAGCGCGATCTCGTCCAGCACGGCGACTTCTCCATTGCGTCTCACTTGCGCGATTACCGAACACATCGGATCCACGTTGAAATCCAGCGCCCAAATCAGCGGACGGGCCGGATCCATCTCCATCGATCTGAGGTTTCTCTCGCGTTGAAAAGCCTGATAAACCAGGCCGCCGCGGACATTCAGGTAATCTCCGAGCACTTCCTGCCGGTAGAAATTCTCGTCATAACTGCTGCGCAGCCGCTCATAGAAGTCCGGCACCTGTTCCAGAAGGAACCGGTTTTCGAACGGCCGCGCCTGAATTGCCTCGTACCCCGCCACTCGATGCGAGATGAACCTGCGGTGCACCCAATCGAATCCCTTCGGCGTCCATACTGCGAATCCGCACCTCCGCACCGCGGCCGGGTCCCGCAATCGCCCTTCCAGACGCAGCCAGGCGCCCTCCGCTGTGTAAGTCAGCTCATCCAGACCGAACCAGGCCAGATTCGTACCGCGCAGCCGTTCGAATTCGTCGACCGGACGCAACAGAACCCGTGATCCCGTGTCCTTCATCACCAGAACGTTGTCGGCTTTATTCAGCTCGAACGGCACGTCGTTGTCGTTCAATGTTTCGAGGAGCGCGAGCAACGTCGAATCGCGCAGCATCGGGTAAGTCGGTGACCCGATCAAGCCCGTCCGTCCCGGATTCAAATAACTAAGCCGGATCGCCTCCTGACACAACGCCGCGCTCTTCCCCGACCCAATCGGTCCGGAGAATCCCTTGAACCTCGCCGTCGAATTATGAAATTTTTTCTGGCTCGAAAGCGGACTGTACCTTATTCCTCGGACGCGGGCTTTGCGCATGTGTCAATCCACTTCACGGTCAGCCGCCCCGATTCCGCCTCAGCCAGTTCGCGCCGGAGTTCCAGCAATCGCATCAGGTCCGCCAGTGATGTCGCTGTCGAATCCAACAGATTCGCCTCAGCATGTCCGATGATTTTCTCTACCGATTCCAGATCCCCTTCGAGTCCGAAGTTCTGTTCTTCTGCTGCGACTGTTGTTTGCTTCCGGGTTTCTCTCTCGTCCACGCATGCCCTCGATGGTGAAATGCCGCCGGGCCGCCCCCGCGCATTTCCTTCCCGACTGAAAGCTAACACCATCAACGCGCACACCCGGCGCATGGACGCTCTGAAGCTATTGATTACAAGGAAAATAGAGATTGCTACTTGTGGTGAATGGCTTTTGGGGATGCGGCAAATTCGAGGGAAATAGGAGCAGGAACGGAGGAGGATGAGGACGAAAAACAGGAAACCGGGTCAACAGGACGACTCATCGCCCCATTGACCGGGATTATTTCCGTGAAACTAAACTGCGTGGCCCTGGCAAAGAAGAACTGCGGCTATTTCTTCGCTTTGGGCGGTACGATCGCATCTTTTGCGCTCTTTGCGATCCTGAACTTGACGACTTTCTTCGCCGCGATCTTGATGGTTTCGCCGGTCGCCGGGTTTCTCCCCATGCGCGCCTTGCGCTCGACTCGCACCAGCCGGCCGAGACCCGGCACAACAAACAGGCCGTTCTTTTTTACCTCTTTGATCGCCGTGTCGGAGAGGAATGTCAGCACTTCGCGTGCTTTGGCATTCGAGATCTCACAAGCCTCGGCCATCGCCTTCACAATCTGAGTTTGGGTCATTGCCTTTTGAGCCATGGTTAAGAGTATACACGATGCCGAAACATTACGATATAGAAATGTTCTGGCCGTCTTCTGTGAGACCGCCGGCGCTTCAACAAACTCCAAGCCGCCTCCCGCCATTCACAAGCAAATCGAAATAGATTGCGTACCCGAATCTATGATTTGGCGTTCACTCCGCCCATCAACTCCATAGGGCGCGGCTAATATGCAACCGAGGAGAGCTTTCCAATGAACATCCACTGTAATGGCCGCGTCAACGTGGCCACCCCTGGCACGCCGGTGCCTCTTTCGACTGATCCGGCTGTTGTCGCGTCGAAGTTGTTTGTGCAGGTTATACCCGGCCTTACCGGAAAAACCTATCTCGGAACCCCGGCTATGAGCACGGCAACGCTGGACGGCGTCGCTCGCGTCCTTTCGCCGAACTCGGCTGGCGGGCTTTCTGAGAACTTCAAAATCGAATCGCAGGACGGCGAAAATTCCATTCGTCTGATGGACTATGCGGTCGACGCCGACACCGCAGGCGAAGGGCTGCTGGTCACCTGGTGGACTGAGTAACCGGTCTGTAAACCGGCCGATAAGTGGCGGACTGCACGTCTGTTTCCCAGACTTTCACCTCCGCCACTTCAACCGGATTCTCCTGGCTGATCCCCTCCTGCAATTTCTCGCAAATGTACCAGGCTATGTTCTCCGCCGACGGATTCAACGTCGTGAACGGCTCGATGTCGTTCAGGAAGACATGGTCCAACGGCTCTGTCGTGGCGCGCAACAACTTCTTCAGATCAACAAAATCCGCCAGCAGTCCGGTCGCATCCAGCTTTTCGCCGCGCAGCACCACCTCCACGCGATAATTGTGCCCGTGCACGTTCTCGCACTTGCCTTTGTAATGGCGCAGAGCGTGCCCCGCCGAAAACGTGTGTTCGATCGAAACCTCAAACATTGAAGAAATCCTCCACATCCGCGAACCGCATCGAAAACGCGTAGTCCGGCAGACTGTCAAAAAATACTTGCCCGTAGCGTTGCTGTGTGATCCTGGTGTCCAGCAGTGAAAGCACGCCGCGATCCGATCGCGCCCGAATCAACCGGCCAAAGCCCTGTTTCAGGGATATAGCCGCCTGCGGAATCTGATAATCATAAAAGGGATTACCCCCCGCTTCGCGAACATTGCGTATCCGCGCTTCCACCACAGGGTCGTTCGGCACCGCAAACGGCAACTTATCGATGATAACGCAGCTCAATTGCTCGCCTGGAACGTCTACCCCCTGCCAGAACGAGGAAGTCGCAAATAACACGCAATGCGGCGTCTCACGGAACTCGTCCAGCAGCGCCATTCGCGGACCCGTGCCCTGCACCAGCACCGGATATTCGATCGCAAATGAAACCCGGTCGTAGATCATCCGCATCTGCTGATAGCTGGTAAACAGGACAAACGCACGCCCACGGCTCGCCCCCAAAATCCGCACAATCTCTTCGCTGGCCGCTTTCACATAGCCCGGACTCGACGGATTCGGGAGGTGGTTCGGAATATACAGCAGCGCCTGCGACCCATAGTCGAAGTGGCTTGGGACGATCAGTGTTCTTGCGCCGTCCAACCCAAGCCGGGATTGAACGTAATCGAATCGGCCCGCGACGGCCAGCGTTGCAGAAGTTAGCACGGCGGCGTCGACCTTGTCCCAGAGGTTCTCCCGCAACACGTCCGCGACATCAATAGGCGTGGCCTGCAGGAATACACCACGGCCCCTCCGCTCGATCCAATGGACAAACCGCGGATTCTCCCCCTCCATCAGAAATTGCAGTGCACTCCTCAGCTCCTGCGCCCTGCGGAATAACGGGATCACCTCCTGCGGCGCATCCGGGATCACCTTCAAGTGGCTCGCGAGCAGATCGAAGGCAGCCAGAAGGTCCGAATAAATCTCCTCGTGCTTACCAAGGAATTCCGCGCGTTCGGTGAAGCTCGACCTGCCATCTGAACCAGGCAGGAGACCAAAAAAATGCAGGGCAATCTCCTCGAGCCGGATTAGTAAGTGGTCAAGTTCTTCTGAACCGAACTTCCGTACTCTCGACATCGCGGCCACGTCCCGCCGTAGCTCTTGTATCCGATAGCTGCTCACGGCGAATCCGAAATACTGGCCTGCAATATCTTCGATCTCGTGCGCCTCATCGAAAATCACGGCGTTGTAATCCGGCAGAATACTCGCAGTCTCGTCCCGCCGCACCGCGAGATCCGCGAAGAACAGATGGTGGTTGACGATGATGATATCCGCTTCAGCCGCCCGCTGATGCATCAGCGTTATGAAACAGCGCTCGTATTGCTTGCATTTTGTGCCGGCACACAGTTCGGACCGCGCATCGATCTTCCCCCACGCCGTGCTGTGTTCCGGAAGTGTCCGTATCTCCGCCCGATCACCCGTTTCGGTAGTTTTTTCCCAATCCTGAATTACCTGGAAATCCGCGATCTCTTCCATGCCGGACAACGCCGGCGAATTTTCGGCCTCGTAGATCTTCTGCCGGCAGGCGTAATTGCTGCGCCCCTTCATATAACAGACGCGCAGCGGCTTTTCCAGCACGCGCCCGAGGAACGGCACATCGCGGAAAAACAGTTGCTCCTGCAGCGCTTTGGTTCCCGTGGAGATCACCACCCGCCGCTCGGAAAGCAATGCGGGAACCAGATAGGCCAGAGTCTTCCCGGTTCCGGTCCCTGCTTCAACAACGAGCTTTCGGTTCTCCGACAGAGCCTCTTCGACCGCCGTCGCCATTTCCAGCTGGCCTCTGCGCAGTTCGAAGGCCGGATGTTTCGCGGCCAGCAGTCCATCCTGGCGAAAAAAACGGCGCACCGCATTCCGGCTTTGGACCGGGCTCACGTCCATACTCAACAGTTCAGCACATGCCGAAAAGCGCACAAGTCCGCATGGACGTTGTGCGCGCAATCTGCACTCAACCAGGGAAGCTATGATTCAGATATCCATGTCTGACCCCAAACCGCCGCAGCAACTTCCGGCGGTTGTTATCGTTGGAAGGCCGAACGTTGGCAAATCCACCCTGTTCAACCGGATCACAGGGCAGCGCCGCTCAATCGTCGGCGATGAACCGGGCATTACACGCGATCGTATTCACGGCCTGGCGCAGCATCAGGGCAAGCAGTTCGAGTTGATCGACACCGGCGGCATAGTAGTAAGCGACGCCGACTACATTCCGGCTCAGATTCTGGCCCAGGCGCGGGTCGCACTCGATCAGGCATCTCAGGTGATTTTCCTCGTCGACGGCCGGAGCGAGATCACCGCGTCCGACCGCGAGCTCGCCACGATGCTGCGCAAGACCGGCAAACCCGTCACTCTCGTCGTCAATAAATGCGATACCGGCAAAAGAGAAGAACAAATCCACGACTTCCACTCGCTCGGATATCGCGATATCTATCCTGTTTCTTCTGAGCATGGCCTTGGTTTCGACCAGTTGCTCGATCACGTCACCGCGGATTTTCCTTCGGATGCCTCCCCGGCCATTGAAAGCGGAATCAAAGTCGCCATCATCGGACGCCCAAACGTTGGGAAATCGACCCTGCTCAATGCCCTCACCGGCCGCGAGCGTTCCATCGTTTCATCTGTCGCAGGCACCACTCGCGACGCCGTCGACGAAACCGTCGAGCACAATGGCACAAAGTTCGTTTTCGTCGATACCGCCGGAATTCGCCGCAAGGGGAAGACAAAGGAGATGGCGGAAAAACTCAGCGTTGTGATGGCGCGACGCCACATCCGGCTCGCCGATATCGTTCTAGTCGTCATGGACGCCAGCGAAGGCTTCGTCGCCCTCGACGCCACGATCGCCGGCTATGCCCACGAGGGCGGACGCCCCGTTATCGTCTGCATTAACAAGTGGGACCTCATCACATCCGGCAAGCGCAAAGAATTCGAACAGAACGTTCGTGACCGGCTGAAGTTTCTCGATTACGCGCCAATGATTTTCATGTCGGCATTGAACGCCACAGGCATCAACGAGCTGTTCGATCGAATTGAACGGATCAATAAGTCTGCCTTCCAGCGTGTCACTACCGGTGAGCTAAACCGGTTTGTCGAGACGCTCCATTTCGAAGAGCGCAAAGTCCTCTACATCACCCAGGCCAGCGTACGCCCGCCATCTTTCATTCTGTTCACGGATAAAGCAGGCCCGCTTCACTTCTCTCACGAGCGTTACCTTACCAATCAACTCCGGAAACGCTTCGGCTTTGAAGGTACTCCGATCCATGTGAAAATTCGCGGACGTATTCGCAAGAAGGACCGGCCACCGCAGCGGTAGTCAATGCGACCTGTTGCGTCCCGCCGACCGGTCGTACAGCCAGATCGTTCCAAACACGACCAGCAATATTGCCGGCAGAACCGCCACTGCGCGGAAAGAAGCCTGCGCGGCGATCCCGAGCACCCGTTCCAGTTCCGGACCAGCCTGCAGCGCGTTGAAAGCCGCAGTGCTCCCCGCGACAGCCACCTTCTTTGCATCGAAGATCTGCCCCATCGCAGGCAGAACGAACGTGATCGAAAGAGTGCCCGCAGTTCCCATCAGTCCGATCAGCAGCGCACCGCCTCGCGGGAATCGCTCAGCCGCCGTTGCCAGCATCGTCGGCCACATGTAACACACTCCCGTCCCCCAAACCGTAGCCGCCAGCAAACCCGTGACCGGGGAGTTCGCCACACTGAGCGCGAACAGACCCGCCGAGGCCAGCACGCAGGAGAACCACAACAATCCGATCGGCGAGAGCTTATGGACAACAGCTCCCGCAAAGTGCCGCATCACGAACATCAGTCCGCTGACATAAACCAGCAACCAGATTCCCCGCATGCCGACCGTTCGTGTCAGCGCCAGATCCACCCATTGACCTGGAGCCAGTTCCGATGCAGCCGTTAGAAACATCGAGCAGAAAAGCACCAGAAACATCGGCTTCAGAAGTTCTTTGAACATCGAGCCCATCGAATAGCCGGACGCTACACGTTCCGTCGGTGGAAACTTCACTCCGATGCACAACACGACCACCAGCGCGGCAGGAATCATTACGGCAGCCAGCTTCACCTGCCAACTCTGCCCCATGGCGCCCATCCAGATACCGAACAGTCCTCCGGCAATCAGGCCGCCGGGCCACCATGCGTGCAGGGTGTTGAGCCGCGCGGTTTTGTCTTCGGGATAAAGCGTCGTAGTCAGCGGGTTGATCACTGTCTCGACCAAGCCCCAGCCGATGCCTGTGACCACCGCGCCCGCCCAGATGGCTGTATACACGCCGGCCCCTGTCGCAAGGCTCCCGGCAAACAGAATGATCAGGGTTCCCGCGATAAACAGTACACCGGACATCGGGAGCAGAATACCCATCCCGATCGCATCCAGCAGAGGACTTCCAATCGCAATCGTGAACGCGTACCCAAGAAAAGGTACACCAAGGACGGACCCGATCATCTCAGCCGAATGAGCCTTGTCTATCGGATCGAAGAATATCCGTTGCAGATCGCTGGCGATGTTCGAGCGCAGCGATGCGCCTACGCCTGCCGTAAAAAGAGCCAGCAGGCTCACAACGAAGAGGCGCGTCTTGTTGTAGGCAGCCAGACGATCGACGGAGGAAGCGGCGCTTGCGCTCATCCCGCCGAGTCTATCGCAGAGATGCCCTTTCTAACCGCTCATCGACGCAAGGAACTCGCTATTGGTTCGCGTCTTACCAAGTTTGTCGAGCAGGAGCTCCATCGTTTCCACCGGCGACAGCGGACTAAGGACCCGCCGCAGAATATAAACTCGATTCAGTTCATCGCGCGGCATCAGCAACTCTTCCTTCCGCGTGCCGCTCTTGTTGATGTCAATCGCCGGGAATACCCGCTTCTCGATCAGCTTCCTGTCGAGATGGATTTCCATATTTCCCGTACCTTTGAACTCTTCGAAGATCACATCATCCATTCGGCTGCCTGTATCGACCAGGGCCGTCGCAATGATCGTCAATGACCCGCCCTCTTCGATATTCCGCGCGGCGCCGAAAAACCGCTTTGGACGCTGCAAAGCATTCGAATCCACGCCGCCCGACAGTACTTTGCCCGACGGCGGAACGATCGTGTTGTAAGCGCGCGCCAGACGCGTGATCGAGTCGAGCAGGATCACAACATCCTTCTTGTGCTCAACCAGCCGCTTCGCCTTCTCAATCACCATCTCGGCTACCTGCACGTGCCGCGTCGCAGGCTCATCGAAGGTCGAGCTGATCACCTCGCCGCGCACCGACCGTTGCATGTCCGTAACTTCTTCCGGGCGCTCGTCGATCAACAACACAATCAAAGTGACTTCCGGATGATTCGTCGTCACCGAGTTCGCGATGTTCTGCAAGAGCATTGTCTTGCCGGTGCGAGGAGGTGCCACGATCAATCCGCGTTGTCCCTTGCCGATCGGCGTCACCAGATCCATCACGCGGCCGGAAAAATTATCCTTGACCGTCTCCAGCTTCAAACGCCCATCGGGATAAAGCGGCGTAAGATTATCGAAGAAGATCTTGTTCCGCGCTTCCTCTGGCGGCTCGAAATTAATCGCATCGACTTTGATCAGCGCGAAGTAACGCTCACCCTCCTTCGGCGGCCGGATCTGTCCTGAAACCGTGTCGCCGGTCCGCAAATCGAATCGGCGAATCTGCGACGGCGATACGTAAACATCATCCGGACCAGGAAGATAGTTGTATTCCGGAGCCCTCAGGAATCCAAACCCATCAGGCAGGCACTCAAGAACGCCTTCCGAAAAGATAAGCCCACTCTTCTCCGCCTGCGTTTGCAGAATTTTGAAGATCAATTCCTGTTTCCGAAGCCCGGCTGCATTGAGCACCCCCATGTCCTTGGCCACGGTGTTGAGATTCTGGATGCTCATGTCTTTCAGCTCGACAAGATCGAGCGTCGGGGCGGAACCAGGCTTTCCCTGCTGCTGCTTGCGCCGCTGCTGGCCGGGATGCCCCTGCGGACCCTGATGATGCTGTCCGCTTTGTGGTGGCGGCCCCTGATTCTGATTTCCAGGCTGTTGCGGGGGGCGCACCTGTTGTCCACCATCAGACGTCCGTTCGGTTTGGGCGGGCGGTGGGGCAGTATCAACTGAAACCGGCGGCGCGGGACTTACCGGCGCAGAACTTACGGGCGCAGGAGCAGCCGGCGCGGTGACCGGAACTGGTGAAAGCGCCACGGCATCGCCGTTTCCCGCCGGTTCAATGGCCTTTGGAACATCGTTCTTTTCCGCGTGCCGATGGGGCTGTTTTTCCCCTCGTGGCGAACGCCCAGCCGGCTTCGGGAGCGCTTCCTCCACCTTGTCGGGCATCTTGTCGACCGAAACTTCCCGGGCGGGACGCTCAGCCGTCTTCTCCTGAGCGCTTGGCTCCGGAGGCGGTGTGTTTTCTATGGTTGGTGTGTTTTCGTTATCGCTTGCCAAATTTCCCTCACTCCCCGGCCGCTCACGGCCGAGAACGGCAGCGGCTCGGCATGTTGCCGGATGGCCTTCAGCCCTCGCTGCTGCTCTGCTTGATTCAGTTTGTCGATCTTGGAAGCCACGACGAGATACGGATGTCGATTCGCCTCGAGCCACTTTTTAAGTTCGAGGTCCTTCTCCATCCAGCCGCGACGCGCGTCCAGGATCAGGAATGAAAATCTTAAAGTACTTCTCTCCTCTAAATATTCCTCAATGAGTCTCGCCCATGCGCTCTTCGCTTCGAGCGGAACTCGCGCATACCCATAGCCCGGTAAATCGACAAAATAGAGGGCTCCGTCTATCCGATAGAAGTTGATCGCTTGTGTGCGGCCAGGTGTATTGCTGGTGAACGCCAGCCCTCGTTTCCCTGCAAGTGCATTGATCAGACTGGATTTGCCGACGTTGCTTCGACCCAGGAAGGCTACCTCGGGCAGCCCGTCGGCGGGGAACTGCTCGGGATTACTGGCACTCTTGATGAATTCTGCTGTCAATTTTACTACACCGGAAGGGCGGGTGGGTGCAAGAGGTTTGTAAACAGTATTATACCCCGGAATTCAAAGGCGCGGCGTGCGACGGATGCAAACGCGGCTCGGTCGTCATCGCGCGGTCGTCAAAATCAAGCCCGATCAAAGCACCATCGCGACTTCAAGTAGCACTACTTTTCTGTCTGGGGCTCGCCCGACCGACCCGGCAATTCCCTTGTCTCATCAGCACTGTCTACCCATTTCCCGACTGCCCCCGATTGGTCAGGCCGCGGCACAAAGCACCGCTTGATCTTTGATGTAATCCACAGGCAGCCGGTGCTGAGAACTCAGAGTGGAGTTGTCGGTGCCGAGATCTGCGAGGGCGACTCCCCCCTGTTGCGCATGACGCGCTTGTCGTTGTCGCAAACCGTCCGTACGCGCCGCCATGTAAGAACGCGAAGTCAGGAAAAAGTCGGCAATTGCACCACATCGTCGGCGGGCACGGGCTCGACCGGCAATCCGGCTCTTTTCCACGCCCGGAGCCCACCCGCGATCACCGAGACGCGGTACCCCCGCTCGGCCAACACCCGCGCCACACGAACGCTGGTCGCCTCACGGACGCAAGTGCAGTAGAGAACGATCTCCTTGTCCTTCGGGGGCAATCCCAGCCCCGGCTGGTTAATACCATTCGGTTCAAGACGGACCGATCCCTGAATCCGCATCGTATTTTTTTCGTAGTATCCATGGCTGCGCACATCGAAAACCGCGACTCCGGCGAGCTTTGCCGCCACTTCCACCGCTCCGAGTTTCGCGACTGGACGTTGTCTTTGTTCCAGCAGGATCCTCACCACGCGGTATACGAGATAACCGGCGAAGAGCACCGCCACTGACCAGGCGGCGTACCTGCCGAATTGCGCGTATCCCTTCGTAATGGTCCCGAGCAGCCCGCTGAACAGAAATCCTGTGCCCCAGTAAACAAGCGTATAGAATGATGCGCCCGCCAGATCGAACGCCATGAACTGCGGAACCCGCATCTTCATGCTGCCTGCCAGCGGCGCCGCAAGAGCGTTGATGCCCGGCACGAATTTAGCGAATACGAGAACCGCGCGCCCCCGTTTGTAAAAGGCGTCCGCCGAGCGCAGAATACACGACTCCGGACTGATCGAAAGTCGGCACAAGATGCCCAGCAGCCACCAGCCGGTGTACCTTCCCAGCAGATACATGAGCAAATCACCACTTAACATCGCGGTGAGCGCTGTGAGAAGGGAGGCACCAGGCCGCATCGGCCCATTCGCGCTCGCGCCTCCGGCAACCAGCAGAACTGGCGCGGCAGGCACCGGCAAACCGATTACTTCAAGGAAAACAAACGCAAACAGGATGGCATAACCGTGTTGCGCGACCGCGGAGACGAGTGCGTCCATTCGACATTCGCCTCCGTGAAGTCACTCGACCGCGCCTCCTGGGTTAGTGAGCCCGGTCGATCTCCTGCGGAACGGCAAGTTCGACCCCGGCCGGAGCCAAAGGAAGCGCCACCAGTTCCCGTTCGAGCGCAATTCGCAGGACTTCGTCCATGTGGTCAACGAAGTGCAATTTCATCAGAGTGCGTATATACTCCGGGATGTCCGGCAGATCCTTCTGGTTGTCCTTCGGAATAATGACTTCATTGATTCCGTGTCGGTGAGCGGCCAGCAGTTTTTCTTTCAGCCCGCCGATCGGCAGCACCTTCCCGCGGAGCGTGATCTCTCCGGTCATCGCGACATCACCCCGGACAGGAATTTTCGTCAATGCACTACAAATCGTCGTCGCGAGCGTAATGCCGGCAGAAGGACCGTCCTTCGGAATGGCCCCTTCCGGAATATGCAGGTGAACATCGAGATTCCGGTAGAAATCGCGTGTCAGGCCCAAAGTCAGCGCGCGGGAACGTATATAGCTGAAAGCCGCCTGCGCCGATTCCTGCATCACATCCCCAAGCTTGCCCGTTACAGTCAGCTTGCCCTTGCCTTCCATCAGGATGCATTCGGTCGTCAGAATCTGGCCGCCAACCTCCGTCCACGCGAGCCCGGTTGTGGCGCCGATCTCGTTGTGTCTGTCCGTGGTGGTGTCCCGGAACTTCGCCGGACCCAGCAGTTCCGTGATCTTGTCGCCATTGACGACAACTTTGTCTTTGTGTCCGTCTCCCACAATCTTCCGGACGACCTTGCGGGCGATATTGCCAATCTCGCGCTCCAGATTCCGCACGCCGGATTCCCGCGTGTAGTACTGAATCATCGCGGAAAGGCCATCGTCCTTGAACTGAATCTGCTCGTCGGTCAGACCCGCCGCGTCAACCTGCTTGCGCACAAGGAAACGCTTGGCGATCTCCAGCTTCTCCAGCTCTGTGTAGCCCGAAAGACGGATGACTTCCATCCGGTCCTGCAATGCGGCCGGAATTGTGTGCAGCACGTTTGCCGTCGCGATGAAGAAGACCTGTGAAAGATCGTATTCGACGTCGAGGTAATGGTCGACGAACATGTAATTCTGCTCGGGATCCAGCACTTCCAGCAGAGCCGAAGATGGGTCTCCCCGGAAGTCCGTTGACATCTTGTCTATCTCGTCCAGCATGAAAACCGGATTGCGTGTTCCGGCTTTTTTCATCATCTGGATGATCTGACCCGGCAGCGCGCCAATGTACGTTCTGCGATGCCCGCGGATCTCCGCTTCATCGCGCACGCCGCCCAGTGACATACGGACGAACTTTCGCCCGGTCGCCTTCGCAATCGACATACCCAACGAAGTCTTGCCGACGCCCGGGGGCCCCACAAACAACAGGATCGAGCCCTTCGGATTCTTCACCATCCTCCGCACGGCGAGGAACTCCAGAATGCGCTCTTTAATCTTCTCGAGCCCGTAGTGATCGGACTCGAGCACGTCCTCCGCAAACTTCAGCTCACGGATTTCTTTGGACTTTTTCTTCCACGGCACCGCCAGGAGCCAGTCGAGATAGTTTCGCGACACCGTCGACTCTGCTGACATCGGCGGCATGTTCTCGAGACGCTTCAATTCCGCCAGCGCCTTCTCAAGTCCATCCTTGGTCATCCCGGACATCTCGATGCGCTTCTTCAGCTCATCGATTTCGCTCTTCTCGCCGCGGCCCAGTTCCTTCTGAATGGCCTTGATCTTCTCGTTCAGGTAATATTCTTTTTGCGCCTTCTCCATTTGGCGCTTCACGCGGCCCTGGATCGTGCGATCGACATTCAGTTTTTCGATCTCGATGTCCAGCATCTCGGCCACCCGGGTCAGCCGGTCGATCGGATCGAAAATCTCAAGCAGTTCCTGCTTTTCTTCGATGGTGAGCTGCAGATTGGCGCCGACAGTGTCCGCCAGTTTGCCGGCATCATCCACCCGGATCGCGGCCACCATCGTTTCGTAGTTCAGGTTCTGGCTCAGTTTCACATACTGTTCGAACAACGACGTCACGCGCGTCGTCAACCCTTCGAGTTGCGGCCCCGCTTCAACCTTGAAATTGAAAGTCCGCACGACAGCCCGAAAGAAGCCCTCGTCGTCGGTGACCGAGACCACCTTCGCCCGTTCGACGCCTTCCACCAACACCTTGATGTTTCCATCGGGCAGCTTCAAACTCTGGACGATATTCACCACGCAGCCCACGCTGAATATCTCGTTGGGGCTCGGTTCGTCCGTTGAAGCATCGTGCTGCGTGGCGAGAAATATTTTCTTGTCGCCGGCCATCGCATCTTCGAGCGCGCGCACACTCGACTCGCGCCCCACCACGAACGGCGTCATCATGTACGGAAAGATGACAACGTCCCGAATGGGCATCATCGGTAGCCGTCTGGTATCTGATTTTTCTTTCGAAGTAAGCATGGATTAAGGTTGGCGGCTTATGAACAATGCCGCACCCGCGCCGCCGCGCGGAGCGCCACTAAATTCCCCGTTACCGCTTCACTATTATTGTACCTGGTGGCGCGGCGAACTGCTCAACGGCTCGCCTGCCTGAGGCGCGCTATCCGGCTTTTTCCAGCAGCGTCAGGCTGATCTTCTGCGACAAGACCATTTCGCGCGTGACCTGAAATTCTTTTACCTTCTTGTAGGAAGGCAGGAAATACATCAGATCGAGCATAAGGTCTTCGAGAATCATGCGCAGGCCGCGTGCCCCCACTTTGCGTTCGAGAGCCAGGCTTGCAATCGCATCGAGTGCGTCTTCGGAAAACCGCAGACGCACGTTCTCGTATTCGAACAGCCGCTGATACTGCTTGATGATGGCGTTCTTCGGTTTGGTCAGAATCTGA
The DNA here is from genome assembly GCA_036272235.1 of Bryobacteraceae bacterium. GTDB lineage: Bacteria > Acidobacteriota > Terriglobia > Bryobacterales > Bryobacteraceae > BOG-234. The sequence goes on from DATAZF010000005.1 coordinate 20,934, forward strand.
ATCAGCGCCGCCTTATCCAGATCTTCAAGAGTTGCCACCACAGGCATCCGGCCGATGAATTCCGGAATGAATCCGTACTTGATCAAATCGTGCGGCTGCAGAAGCCGCAGCAGATCGATATCGCGCCGGTCGCTGATCCCAACCGTCTTTGCATCCGCTGCCTTACCGGCATCCCGGTTATCGTCCGTCAGGAAACCGATGGATTTCTTTCCGACCCGGCGGCTGATAATTCGCTCCAGCCCCACGAACGCCCCGCCGCAGATGAAGAGAATATTCGTTGTATCGATCGGCGTGAATTCCTGGTGCGGGTGCTTTCGGCCGCCCTGTGGAGGCACGTTGGCTATTGTCCCTTCGAGGATCTTCAGCAACGCCTGCTGCACTCCCTCGCCCGAAACATCGCGCGTGATCGAGGGGTTTTCATCCTTGCGGCAGATCTTGTCGATTTCGTCGATGTAGATGATGCCCTGCTGGCATTTTTGAACATCCCCATCGGCCGCCTGCAGCAGCTTCAGGATGATGTTCTCCACATCCTCACCGACATACCCCGCTTCGGTCAGCGTTGTGGCGTCGACTATTGCGAAGGGGACGTCCAGCACCTTCGCAAGCGTCTGGGCCATGAGCGTCTTGCCCGTCCCGGTAGGCCCGATCAGAAGAATATTCGACTTGGCCAACTCGATTTCCGAATTACGCATCCGGTTCATGTGGATGCGCTTCGAGTGGTTGTAAACCGCAACCGCGAGTTTCCGCTTGGTGGATTCCTGTCCAATAACGTATTGATCCAGGAAATCTTTTATCTCAAGCGGCTTCGGTATCTTCTGCGGTCCGGTTGATGCAGTCTCCGGCTTGTCATCCTCGAGGATCGAATTGCAAACCGCAATACATTCATCGCAGATGTAAGCACGCGGATAATCGCTCGGGGAGGAAATCAGCTTCCCGACGACGTCCTGACTCTTGTGGCAGAAGGAACATCGAAGTGTGTCGTCCGATCCAGCTCGCTTCAAAGCGGGTCTCCTTCTTCTGGGCGAGCTCGCGATGCTGAGCGATCACGTGGCCTCGCGACGCCTAAACTAACCAGAAACCTATTATCCCCCGAGCGGGGGGCGCACGCAATGGATCGCGACAGGTGTGGCGTCAGAGGCAAAGCTGTTAAAGATAAAAACGGCGAATGTCGCGTTAATCCGCCGCGATGGCAACTTCCATCTCTTCCGCTCGGACGAACTGGTAGCGCTCCATCGTGACAGCGACCTCAAAATGTGGCCCGTCGTTCATCGTGGGCTGCAGGCTGCGCAGGACTTTTCCCAAACATCGGATTCGCACCGGAGGCTTACTGCCCGATAGCGTTATCAAGTACTCAATCCGTCCGCCGACCTCGACGTCGGTGGGGGAGAGAAAGCACACGCCACCCGAACTGATGTCGCGCGTCTTCTCCGTGCGGTTGACCCGCTGACTGCCCAGTTGGACAATCTGGAGAGGCAATTGAAGCCTGTACCTTTGAGTACGTCGCTGTTCCAATTAACCTACTCTATAAAGATTTTCACGCCAAATCAATGGGTAATAGTACTTTAGCTCGCTGCCTCGCTGGTGGATCCCGGTTCTGAGCGCAGTTTCGGATCAATATGGACCGGTAGGCGCGAAACTACGAATGGCGTGGATGGCCCAAAGTGAATCGCCCAAAATAAGGGGCATCCATCCACGCCGCTCTGAGCTGCCGGGCGTCTCGCCCGGTCCGCGCTAAACCGCCCTGGCTGAGCCAGGAGCTAAACTACTTTCACGAAAATGATAACGATCACATACAACGCGAGCGATTCCATAAACACGAGGCCAAGAATCATCGCGGTCTGAATCACATTTGCGGCGCCGGGGTTGCGTGCCATGCCTTCAACCGCCCCTGCCACGGCCTTGCCCATACCCAGCGCGCCCAATCCCGAGGCAATCGCCATAGCGAAACCGGCCGTCACCGGGACCCAGATATTACCGCCCGTGCCGGCAGCCGCGCCGCCACCCTGCGCAAACATTGGAACGGCACAGAGCATCAGGAACAGTGCCAACATAAAGAACTTCGACTTCATCGGTGTTACTCCTTAGTTTAAAATCGCTTTCCGGAGGTGGTTGCGTTCCTGACCTGGGGGTCGGAGGCCTCACGCGGAAAACGTAAAAAGCCAGTTAAAAATGAACGACTTTCGAAATCATTGCACCGCTCAGGCGTGCGCTTCGGCATGATTCCCTTCACCATGCGCCTCCGCCACCGCGCCGCCCACGTACATCATAGTTAGAACAACGAACACATATGTCTGTAGCATGCCAACGAAAACGTGCAGTCCCATGAACACAGCGGGCACTACCAGATACGTCAGGCTCAAAAAGACGAGCGTCACCTTCTCGCCGGCGAACATATTCGCAAAAAGACGGATGGAAAGCGAGAGCGGCCGTGCCAGTGTGCTGATGATTTCGATCAGGAACATCAGCGGCGCCATCCACCAGATCGGGCCCGCGAAGTGCCCCGTATACTTCACAATCCCATGCTTCCTGATGCCTACGATGTTGAAGTAGAGGAAAGAAATCAAGGCGCATCCCGCTGGCACATAAATCACTTGCGTGGGGCTCACAAACCCGGGAATTACGCCGATCAGATTCGAAAGAAGAATGAAGGCGAAGAGCGTCTCGAACAGGACGATGTGCTTGCGGCTGTCCGGTCCAACATGCTTGTCCGATTCACTTGCTACAAAGCCATGAATCATCTCGAACACATGCTGTACGGAGCCTGGTTTATCCACCGACAGGCGGCTGCGCAGCATAGCAAACAGAATAATCAGCAGCACCGCGACCGTTAGTTGCATGGTCATAAAATCGGCCCAGGGTTCTGCTGGATTCGCCGCCTGCTGGTGGAACAGCGCAAGCAGCCAGTTTCCCGGACCGGCAAGATAGGCGTTGAACAGCTTCGTCAACCAGGCTTCATGAGTGACCATAGTAGGTAAACAGGTAGTAGATCGATTCCAGCATCACGGCGGCAGGGCACACAAGGAACCCGCAGAACGCCACAACAAGATTGATACCGGAAAACCGAAGTATAACAAATGCCCCGGCAACGAACAAACCCAGTTGAATAAACAACCTGAAGCCAGCCCCCCGCGGGCGTTTGCCGGGCTGCCCGACCATCGCCCGCACCAGCCGATTCACGAATCTTTCGATCAGCCGGAAGTTGAAATAAGCGGCCACTGCGCCGACGAAAAACGCACTTGCCCACCCAAACCCACCGGTGCGCCCCGCTATTCCCGCCCCGATTAATCCGAGTATCGCGATCAACCGCGGCACTCGATGAATTACGCCGCTCAGATCCGGGGTCACTTTTTTGGATCCCCCGTCAGAACTCGAAAGGTCTCCACGAATCCCGCGACAACCCCCAGCACCAGAAAAACATACTGGATCCAGCTGGTATGGAAGAGCTTGTCCAGGCCGTAACCCAGCAAAAAACCGACCAGTGCGCTGATCGGCAGCACCAGCGCCAGATTCAGATATTTCCCGAGGTCACTGCCGCTCCCCTGGTCCATGCTTCCTTCTCAGCTATGCCTCAGACTTCCGCACTCGAAGGCCCTGCCAGTCCGAGCCGGTGCGGATCGTTCTCGCCGATTCTAGCGCCCCGGATCACCTTGTCCAATTCGAGGAACTCGTGAATAATCGGCTCCTCCGATTTGTACAGGTCCCCCGGCGGACCAAAGAACGCCACCTGCCCTTTGTGCAGAAAGACCACTTTGTCCGCAACCCGGTTGAGCAGATCAAGATCGTGCGTCACCACAACCGACGTCAATTGAAGTTCCTTCTTCAGCCGAAGCATCAGCACCGTCAGATGATCGCTCATGATCGGGTCGACCATCGTGGTTGGCTCATCATACAGAACGCACTGCGGCTGTGCTGCAAGCGCCCGCGCGATCGCCACGGCGCGACGGTAACCGGTGGAAAGGTCTCCCGGGTAGGAATCCCGCGCATTCCAGAGATCCACCATCTTCAGCAGTCCGGCGACGACGTCTTCCTTGTTCTGGGAATCGTAGTCTTCACGCAGTTCGAGCGAAAACAAGACGTTCTCCGCGACAGTCAGGGAATCGAACAGCGCGCCTGACTGGAACACCATCGTGACTTTGCGGCGGATCCGGTTTAACTCGGCCTCCGAAAAGTTGGTGATGTCCTCATTCGCCACAATCACCTGGCCCCGGTCCGGCTTGAGAAACCCCATAATGTGTCCCAGGGTCACCGATTTACCTACGCCTGAACGCCCGATGATGGCCACTGTCTGGCCCGGATCGACATAAAAATTCGAATCGACCAAAACCGGCCTGTCGAACGTCTTGTAAACATGCCGGAACTCGATGTAATGCGGAAATTGTTCAGCCACCCGGTTCGGCCTCGCGATTCAGGGTCAAATCACCAGGATGGTACCATCTTGTTTAAGGCTCACATCGATTTGCGGAACAATATCCAGCGATCTTGTTTTATACTTATGCTGGTTGTGCCTGCTTTTGCAGTCTCGACGGTGGCGGCACAGCAAAGCCATATGACAGCAGTAGTACGAGCTGACGCGAGGACCGGTCGTCTGGTTCGAAGCATAGTCATGGAACCGAAAGTTGTCTCGCCGCGCCTCGCCACGTCGCAGCCCGTTGGGCAAGGCTCCACGACTGCCGCGTCCGAACATGGTCCCACTCCTGCTGACGGCGGCCTTCGGGAAATGATTGACCGCATTGCCGGTGAGCAAGGCGTCGAAACCAGTCTGGTGCATTCGGTAATTCGCGCCGAGAGCAACTACAACACCAATGCCGTATCACCCAAAGGCGCGCAAGGCCTCATGCAGCTGATTCCAGCCACCGCGCGGCGCTTTGGTGTTTCCAACAGCTTTGACCCCGAAGAAAACATTCTCGGAGGTGTGCGCTATCTTCGTTTTCTCCTGGATTACTATCAGGGCGATTATCCGAGGGCTATCGCGGCATATAACGCCGGGGAAGGGGCTGTCGACAAATACAACGGCATTCCACCTTACCTCGAAACCCGAAACTACGTTTATCGGGTGGCGAAGAATCTCAAAACCGCGCGTGAGTCTGCCGCCACATCTACAATTGTGATTTCGCCGTCGGTATCACCTGTCAACAGTGAAACATCCCGGTACATCGAAGCGTCAACAGGCTCTGACGGCCGCATTTACTATCGAACTCCCTGAGGCATCATTATGTCGTTGTGGCGAAATTTGTGGACGGCAGCGATTTTTACTCTCCCGCCCGCCCTCGCCGCGCCGAATTCCGGCATAATTCAGGTTACGGGAATCCGCTCGTGGTCCCGTCCCGACTCCACCCGCGTAATCGTCGAAACCACCGGCCCATTTGAGTATCGGACGGATCGCGCCACAAACCCCGATCGCCTGTTCATCGATATCCCTCATGCCCGCCCCTGGATCGCGAAACGGCGGTCGGCGATTCATGAAATTATTGGCGACAGATTGGTTCAACGCGTCCGCATCGCTGAGACATCGCCGGGAACCACGCGCGTCGTATTCGACCTCCAGAATCCCGCCGATTTCAAAGTCACCAGACTCGACGCCCCAGACCGCATGGTCGTCGAACTCAAGCCTCTGCACCACTCGCATCAGGAACCGGAATCGGCGATTTCGTCGCTCGCGGATCCGGTCAGGGCGAAGTACACGCGATCGTTCGTCTCACCCGTCCTTTCTGTTTCACTGCGTTCCCAGGTTTTAATTCCACCCGGTCCTGTGACAACTGAGCGCAACACGTTCTACACCGATCCACTTGCCCCGCTGGTGGCTTCGCTGGATCACGTGAAGCCGCCCGCCGCGCTGCGTGCCTCGACGCGGGTGATTCCCCCGGTTCATATCGCTCCGCCGACGCCGCCCGAGACGGTAAGTTCGCCTCCAACCTCTGCGATGGCGTCAGAAAATGCCTCGCGTTCCCTCACCCGCGCGCTCGGCCTCAAAGTGAACCGCATCGTGATCGACGCCGGACACGGGGGCCACGACGACGGCACCATAGGACCGCACGGAGTCCTCGAAAAGGACGTGGTTCTCGATGTCGCGCTTCGCTTGACGAAGCTGATTCAACAGCGATTGGGCACCGAAGTTGTCCTCACGCGCTCCGATGACACTTTCATCCCTCTGCAACAACGTACCGCCATCGCGAATGAACGGCACGCCGACCTCTTTCTTTCCATCCACGCCAACTCTTCCCCGGCGCGCGAAGTTGGAGGCACCGAAACTTTCTTCCTGAACTTCACCAACTCTCCTGATGCGCTGAATCTGGCGGCGCGCGAGAATGCCGGCGCCGACAAGAGCGTAGGAGAATTGAAAGACCTGATTCAAACAATCACCCTCAACGACAAAATCGAAGAATCCCACACCTTCGCCCAGGATATTCAGAGTTCGATGCAGGCTCAGGCCGCCCGTTCCAACCCCGCGGCACATAATCGCGGCGTTAAGCGGGCTCCATTCGTCGTGCTGATCGGGGCGTCGATGCCGTCCGTTCTGGCTGAAATCGGCTTCCTCAGCAACTCGAAGGATGAGAGCAATCTGGGCAAGCCCGAATATCGTCAGAAAGTCGCCGAAGCCCTGTACAAAGGTCTCGCGGAGTATTCACAATCGCTGAGTCACTTTGATGCGCCCCGGCAGCTCGCAAAAACCGAGGTGAAAACCACCGAAAAACCAGTGCCGTCCGGCTTGAACTAGAGTTCAGGTTTTATACTTCCGCGCTCGCGCAGTTCCCTTTTCCAACTCCCCCACAAGGGCGCTCGCAATGCCCGATCCAGCAACTCCGCGCTGGTTTCATCCCCGCGATACAGTCGCACCACATTCGCGACGCTGATCTCTTCAGGTCCGCGGGCCTCTTTTTCAATTGGATCATCAGTGGCGACTTCACCTTCTTCTACTACGGCGAAGTAAATACCGGCGCGCCCGCTATTCCAGAACCGCTTCACCATATCGGCGCGCCCAAAGCGGATTCCCAGTTTGTAGCAGGGCATTCGCGGCTGCGTCACCTGCAGCAGCGCGGAACCGAACCGGTACCGGTCACCGATGCAAACGGTTTCCTCAGTGAGCCCTTCAGTCGTGAGGTTCTCGCCAAATGCGCCGGGAGGCAAATCCGCGTCCGGGAGTTGCTCCTTCCAGAACGAATAGTGCTCGCCGGCATAACAGTAGACGGCTTTGTACGGCCCTCCGTGAACGGTGAGATCCGACTGCCGGTCGCCATCAAGATTATGTTGCCGCACCGCCACCCGCCCTGTAACGGCCGTCTTGAAGATGCTCGTCAGGACTATCGTCCGCCCTGCGAGCACCTGCTTCGGACCTCCGACATTCACAGACAGAATGCGCATCTCACACAAGAGTCGGATCCGCGCCCGTCCAGGTCACATCGGCAGTCGGACCGTAAACGGAAACCACCTTTTTTTCGAGCAGCCTCAGATACACCGTCAACTGTGTTCTATGATGCGCGGAGTGAAGCACACGTCTCCAGAAAATCCAGATTCTCTGGCGTTCCACATCGAAGAATCGGCTATTCTCCATCCACCATTCATCGTGTTGTCCCGCGAGAAATTCAAGCCTCGGCCGCGCCAACTCCTCCAAACGAATCGCGAAGGCCTCGGGGGTCTGCTGCAGCGGCAGCACTGACCCAGTGTCCGCCTCGGCGCTTCCGAGAAAGTCCGCAAAGAACCGGCGCTCGGAAAGAAGTTGATGGCGAAATATATCCTCTGTTGTACTGGAGCGGGGATGCGGACGAAACGCGAGATCCTTCAAATCGAACTGCCGGAACACCGACGCGGTCTTGTTGGTCTCACTGGCGTAGGTTTCAATGACGTGTTGCAGAAGCGGATTTCGTCCCAGCGGAATTTCGGCGTCGGCGATCACACTTCATAAAATACCTTGAGCCGGGCCTCGAAAAAGCGGAAGCCCGGCCCATCCCGGCCAGATTGCCTTAGAGAGTTTTAGTTAAATTAGTGGCGGTCGAAACGATCGCCATCCCGATGATCGCGATCGCGGTCCCATCGATGATCGTGCCGAAACTCGCCGCGCGCGCCATCCCAGTGGCCATCGATGAAATAGTGTCCGTCATGGCGCGGAGCTACCCAATGCGCCCCGGCATACGGCGGCCGGCTCCAATACCCCTCATGCCACCTGTAGCGTCCGCTTACCGGGTACCAGTAGCCTTCCACCCACGTAAAACCCGGACCCGGTGCAACCGGCCGAACTCGAACCACTCGGGGAGCGGGCGGGGGGCCAATCCTGATTCCAAGCGAAACCTGCGCAAACAGAGAACCGGCCATAACGAATGCCAGCGCGAGTAGCTTCCTCTTCATCCTTGTGTTTCCTCCTGTGTGCCTCGACACACTCCGCACCAAGCACGGCAGTGGCCAAAAGCTGAGAAGTCTGGTTTTAGTGAGAGCCGGTTTAATGAGGTTAGATGGCGGGGACGACGGGGCTCGAACCCGCGACCTCCGACGTGACAGGTTCACGATCTGGGTATGTCAAATCAATGATCTACCTGTACTTTCAATAGTTTGAGCCTGTCACGGTCCGACATGGACCGCCATAAAATGACCCAAAACGATACATTTGGTTCACACCTACTTCACACGGGCAGTTCTCAGAAAATGGATGATCGCCCGGTCAGCAAAACGAGATGACGGCAGTTGGCAACGATGACCTTAACGGTTCCCTTATGCGCCCAGCCGGCCAAACCCTTTCGCGTTGCCGCGGATTTGAATTCACAGGCCTGAGCGCTTAGGCACTCCGGTTCCTCAGGACGCGTCATATTCTAGCTGCAGAGCTTCTGTCACTTCTGTCACGATAGGACGTAAGCAATCCTCGGCTCTACTATTCGCACAGAGGCTGGAAACGCCGAAAGTTGGGTGGGCGAAAAATATTATTATTACCCACAGACGTTCGGCAGCAGAGCACGAAACATTTTGGTTGCCGGGCCAAACTCGGAATTCTCCGGCACGCCACTATCAGAGTGGTCGTCGAATTGCGTCCACGTAAACTTGCCCGCGATGTCGCACTGGCCGTTTCCGGCGCCAATTTGGCTGCAAATCGTGGCGACCGCGCCACGGTTCACGCCGTTCACGCCGAACTACAGACATTTCTGATTCAGCATGAACCTTCGGTTCGGCGGACGTCGCGGCCGGCGCGGAAGCGCGACTGAGCCTCTCCGCCCAAAAATCGCGATTTTCGGGATCAACAAAAATGTTTTTGCCCACCGACATGCTCAAAGCAAGCCACGCTGCAAAGGAGCTACGAGGATCTCATCGAGCTGTTCGGCCAGTCGCAACGATTCTTCACCCCGATGATCACCGGGTCGGGTGGCGCGAAACTTCTCGCCGCCGACAAGCCGGCCATGAAGGCCGATCCGCGTTTCGATCTCTATCCGGAATGGCTGCGCCAGCAGGCAACCGGGGGCCGGGGCCGCGGGGGACGCAGCGGCCGGGGCGAAGCTAACAATGGAACACCGGGAGGCGACGGGCAGATGGTGATGGATGCCATGCATGCCGGCGCGAAGATCGTCGCCGGAACCGACGAGCCGAACGCTTTTGATCTGCATGGGGAGCTGGAATCCTATGTGCTCGCTGGGATGACGCCTTACGAAGCATTGAAGTCGGCGACTGTCAACACCGCGGAAGCCCTCATTGCCGACATCGTAATTGTCGAAGGCAACCCGCTCGAAAACATTGCGAGCGCGCATCACGTGAAGCGCGTGATTGCTAACGGCATGCTATACGAGCTGGACGACCTGATCAAGAGCAGGACGAAGTGGGCTCTCGCGCAGTAAATTTAGGACTGAAAGCCTCAGGTCTTCGGTGCTTAAGACCTCTGATGACTGCTGACGATGCAAGATGAAGGTGTGAAAGCCCGCACCCGTTGTTAACAGAAAGCCTACTGGCTTTTTTATCGGTTGCTACAGAGTGCTATAAGACGCTACGTATCAGTCGCTTGCGGAGTTTTCTACGAGTGTCGTTTGATGTAGCGTTTTCGCTGTTTCGCCACCTTTTTTGAAGTGCGACTGCTACAGTTTTCGCTACAGTAGAAAGCCCGTTTTCAGGGGCTCAAAACGGGCCCAAAAGCACTGATTTTCGGCAAACAACCGAAAGCTTGTAGGAGGGGAGTTCCGAAGCTGGCCGCGGGCAAACCGTTGCCGTTGAATGTGTGATTGCGAATCGATCGATCACGTTCTTTGATTTAGAAAACATAGTATACTATTTCTCAATGACTTGGCGATGATGCCCCTCACGATGAAAGACAAGATCTGGGCTCGTATCGAGGGCCTCGGTCCGGGGAAGGCATTCATGGCGAAAGATTTTCTGGACATCGCCAGCCGGGGAAGCATTGACGTCGCGCTCACGAGTCTAACAAGCGCCGGGAAGATCCGACGGATTCGACGCGGTCTCTACGATCTCCCCATCGTGAATCCCGACCTCGGAGGCGAACTGAGCCCCGACATTGACGAAGCAGCACGGACTATCGCTCGCCGCAACCGATGGACAATCATTCCCGATGGACCATGGGCCGCGAACCTCGTGGGCCTCTCCACTCAGGTTCCCGCCAGGATCGTTTACCTTTCAGATGGGCCGAGCAAGAAGGTTTCCCTCGGAAGGCGCGCGGTCCAGTTCAAACATGCCAGGCCTCAATCACTCGCGGGCGGCGATGGCAAGTCGGCCCTTGTTGTCCAAGCGCTCCGGCACCTCGGCAAGGACGGCGTCGACGACAGAGCGCTGTCAGTATTGAGGAGTTCGCTTTCCGACTCGGAACGAAAGCAGCTCTTGAAAAATACTCGTCTCGGAGTCGACTGGATCTATGGAGTGGCGAAGAAACTCGCGGAGGTACACAGTTGAACCGCGTCGCACGTCTGGACCCGTCCCGCCGGGCGGAACTGTTTCGCGAGACCGCCGACCGGATGGGTCTCTCCGAGGCTGTCGTCGAAAAAGACTTCTGGGTCTGCTGGACGCTGAGACAGACCTTCACCATTGAGCAGTTCAAAGAACGGCTGCTCTTCAAAGGCGGCACCTCTCTGTCAAAAGTGTTCGGAGCCATCCAGCGCTTTTCCGAAGACATTGACCTCGCGGTGGACTACACACTGCTGGGATTTGTGGGAGACCGCGATCCGACGCAACCGGGGCTATCCCGGACACGGCAGTTAAGGCTTCAGGGCGAAATGCTCGCTGCGTGCGCCAACTACATCAGAACCGACTTCCTGGAGAATTACCTGTCCTCCGCCGAAATACAGCCCGAGGACGGGTAGGAACCACATTGTTGCGGCTGTGGTCACGCCGACGACGAAGTTGTCGCGGCGAACAATCGCGCCCGCGCCAATGAAGCCCATGCCTGACAGAATACCCAGAGGCAGGTGCATTAGGTCGTTCATAACAAACGAGTCGGAGGGCCTTCCGGCGAGCGAGAGCAAGAGATTGACCTGGAGCATTGCGACGCACGCCGCCACGCAGACGAGCATGGCTGTTCTCAGGCCGGCTGCATGACCATGCGGGCTGCGGTTCAATCCGATTAACCCGCCCGCAAGAAGAGCGCAGAGGCATCGAAGAGCTATTCAGGCCACGTCAGAACAATCGGTATTAGATATCCTCAAAATGGCAACTGCTGCAGCACATACGGACTGGCAGTAAGGCTGAAAACAACAAGGCCTGGCTCGGCGAACCGCGCTTGTTTCCTTGCGGAGGCTGAACCTGATCATCCATACCATTTCATTGTGATCCGGTGACTCGGCGCCTGCACAATTGATCCTATGATGAGGCATGGAGGCGGTCCGCTTTATCCCGTCCGAAATCGCGACCAAACTCACGGTCGCCCTGGGAATTGGCCTGATCGTAGGCTTCGAGCGCGAGTGGTCGCACAAGGACCTTGGCGTCCGAACGTTCGCGATTGTGAGCCTGTTAGGAATGTTGTGCATGCTCGGGTCGCCTGTGTTCGCCTGGATCGGCATGGCGGGCGTCGTCGTGGTTGTCGGACTCATGAATGCGGGAAACCTCCTACAGCGCCGCGAACTCGAAACAACGACGTCCGCCGCGCTCCTGGTTGTCTTCATCTTGGGCGTGCTTGTGGGGCAAGGACACATTTTTACGCCCACCGCTTCGGCCGTTTTGATGACGCTCCTATTGGGCCTGAAGCCACAACTACGTCGGTTTGCTGGCGGAGTTACAGCCGAAGAGATACGCGGGGCGGTCCTCCTCGGGCTCATCGGATTTGTCATTTATCCGGTTTTGCCGCGTGTCCCGATCGATCCCTGGGGTCTTGTCAACCCGCATGAAACATGGCTGACAGTTTTTCTAATAGCCGGGCTTGGATTTGTAAATTACGTGCTGCTCAGGGTTTACGGATCGCGCGGACTTTTTTATACCGCAGTATTTGGCGGACTTGTGAACAGCACGGCCGCAGTTGCTGAACTCTCTAACGCTATCGGTAAGAACGACGGGTTTGATGGTCGGATGATCGCTCTTTCCATGATCACCATCATGGCCATGTTCATCCGAAATCTTGCGGTTCTGGCGGTTTTCAGTCCGGCCGCTGGACTGATCGCCGCATGGCCGATAGCGGCCATGGCAATTTTCACAGCTGTGTTCGCCCTGCGCCGCACGCAAGCTTCTGGTCCGACACCCACCGTACAAACATCCTCGCCAATCGCCATCCGGTCGGTCCTGAGCTTTGGTGTATTTTTTCTCACTATCCAAATCGTAAGCACTCTGGGTCAACGTTATTTCGGGGAGGTCGGAAGCATCCTGGTTAGCTTTCTTGGCGGCCTTGTCAGCAGTGCAAGCGCCACAGCGGCTGCGGGCAGTTTAGCCGCACACGGCACCATCAATCCCAGAACAGCAGCTATTTCCACCGTGTTGGCCTGTATCGCGAGCGCGGCCATCAATCTTCCGATCGTTTACCGAACGATGAAGGATCGGAAGGTTTTTCGGCGATATGTCATTCTGTCGTCGATTACAACTCTGATTGGCTTGGTCGCGCTACTGGCGATATCTGTCATGGGCAAGTGAAGTCCTACTTTGACTTCCGTTCCTATGCACTTAACGTAAAGAGCGCCTTGATGCCGATTGCATCAAGAATTTCCTGTAGCCGGGATATCGCCATGGCGTGATATTCCGCTGGACATGCCGTTCCCGCCTGCTCCCCAACTTGAGGTTTCTGAGTCGGACCGCAAATAACTGGTCGCCCTCAGTCGGCAGCGGAGCATCCGCAAGGGCTTCTGCTGCGAGTGAAGATGGTTCTCAGCGCGGCCGAAGGTCGTGTAAATCATCTTCTGGTGCGTGAACTGTCAACCGCGACGACTGTGTTGTTGTGGCTTAAGCGCTACAACGCGGAGGTTCCTGGTGGACTGTTCGCGGACCGGCCAGGCAGCGGACGTCCCCGACGGATCTCTGAGGATAAAGAAGCCACGATCATGGAAGCCACGATCAAGGCCGTATCCAATAGATGCGACGCACTGGAGCGTTCGCGCGATGGCGTCCAGCCAAAGGTGAGTCCGGCGACCGAGACACCGCCTCTGCATCTGCCCGCGCAAGTCGAATTCCTTGAAACGCATGAGGTCATCGACGGGATTCTGCCCGAGATGTGCGAACCCATAACCGACGCCTTGTGGAGACGCGACGGAATACCCACCCTTCATTATTTGGGTTCACTCTTTTTGATGCGAATATCGCCACAGATGCGGCGGCTCCCGATAAAATACGAGGAAATGACCCCCGACACTCGCACATCGACAGCCGACTCTATTTCGGATCCCACTTGGCGCATTACGCTGGATGCCACGTCATTCGCTGGAAGATCACGTGAGATTCTGGACGAACTCCGGCACGGGCATGGCTTTGTCGTCCTTCGCGGATTGACCCTGGACGAATTTATTCAGGGCTGCCAACACCTCGGTCAGATCATTCCACAAACGAACGCCGGCGGTCTATTTTACTCCGTTCGGGATGAAGGACTGCGGATTGAATCGGACTATGGAAAGCCCGGCGTTCGAACCTCGAAAACGAACGCCGGATTTGAATTCCACACAGACTCGCCGTCGCGACTGGCGGGTCATACGCCTGAATTCATCGCGCTCTATGTGTCGCAGGTCGCCAAATCGGGCGGCGAGTCTGCGTTGGTAAACGCCTATGACGTGCACGAAATCATCGAGCGCGAGCGGCCGGACCTTCTGGCCCGCCTGTATGAGCCCTATTGGGTCGACCGGCGCGCGGAGCTACCTCCCGGGGAAGAGCCTATCGTGCCGGTGCCGGTATTTTCCCGTCACGACAACGGCGCCCTCACTGTACGCTACCTGCGCCTCTATATTGTGAAGGGTCACGAGCAACGCGGCTCGCGGCTCGAGGGTCCCGACCTTGATGCGCTCGATTTCTTTGAATCAGTCATGAACAGGCCCGGGCTGCCGGTAACGATTCCGATGGAACGCGATGAAGTGCAGATCATCAATAATCGGTTTATTCTGCACAGCCGGACCGAGTTCGTCGACTATCCCGAACCGGACCGAAAAAGACACTACGTCCGGATATGGTTGAACGACATCTAACGACGGAACAGCCCTCTATACGGCCGGGCGCGGAAACAAGGTTGAATAGGCTTCGAGGTACTTCAGGCCTGAGCCAGTGTTATAAATGACAATCCGGTCATCGGACTTCAGGAATCCGGACCGCAATAGCCGTTCCGCCGCTGCGACGCAAGCGGCGCCCTCCGGACTGGCGAAGATTCCTTCCTCGCTTGCGAGCTTCGCACCTGCATCCATCAAATCTGAATCGGAGATGGCAATCGCGGTGCCGCCGCTCCTGCGGACAGCATCGAGCACCAGAAAATCACCCAACGGCTTCGGCACGCGCAGTCCACTGGCAATCGTAATTGCACCTTCCCAGAACTGGCTACGATCTGCGCCCTCCTGGAATGCACGGGTAACCGGCTGACAGCCTTCCGCCTGCACGGCTATCATCTTCGGGCGTTCAGAACCGATCCATCCGAGAGCCTCCATTTCATCGAAGGACTTCCACATCCCAATCAGGCCGACACCGCCGCCCGTCGGGTAGAAGATGGCGTCAGGCAACTTCCAGCCAAGCTGTTCGGCGACCTCGTAGCCCATTGTCTTCTTTCCCTCGATCCGATAGGGCTCTTTGAGCGTGGATAAATCGAACCAGCCCTCGGCCGCCGCACGCTCGGCGACAATCCTGCCGCAGTCACTGATCAAGCCGTCGACAAGCGTGACCCGAGCGCCGTATGCGCGGCATTCCACGAAGTTCGACTGTGGCACATCTTTCGGCATGAAGATGTGCGCCTCGAGTCCAGCGGCTGCGGCATAGGCGGCGAGAGCACTGGCAGCGTTCCCAGCGGACGGCGCGGCGAGTTTCTTCAGCCCGAGTTCGACGCACATGGAGACTGCGCATGACATGCCGCGCGCTTTGAACGATCCCGTCGGATTCAGCCCTTCGTCTTTAACCCACAGATCGGCAGCACCGATGCGCTGCCCGGTTCGTCGAGCAGGCAGGAGCGGCGTCATTCCCTCTCCCAGGCTGACGATCGATTCGCTGGAGCTAACCGGAAGCGCAGGTGCGTAACGCCACATCGAGTTCGGTGCGAAGGCAAGATCCTCGCGCGTCCAGGATCGCCTCAGACTATCGAGGTCATACCGCACCAGCAACGGCCCTCCGCAGGCGCAGAGTTTGTGCGGTTTACCGGCTTCGTACTCGCGGCCACAAAGGCTGCACTCAAGGTTGGTGACGTGTGTGGTGGGTGTGGCTGCTGTCAATTCGTGCCTCCTGGAGTGATCGCCTGCGCGCTGTTACCGTGACGAGTCGTCGGATCGTTCACCAGCAGCTTTCTCTCCCTTCTCTCCCTTTTTCCCGATGACGCCAAGAATCTCCTCATCCTGCACCTTGATCGGCGCTGGAGCGCCCAGTTTCTGCAACAAAGCAACAGTGTCCGGATGCGCCAGCGGGAAGCTGCTTCGCAGGTAAGGGCCATTTGCCATATCCGTTACCGACCAGCCTCGTTTCGTCTTCACATCGAGACGAGCGCCCTTTGCGATCAGGTACTGGATTATTTCGTTGTCACCACGGTAAGCAGCGCCCATCGCCGCTGTGTATCCGGAAGCGTCGGCGGCATTCACATCGATCTGGATGTCTTCGACCAGATACTTCGCCGCAGCCATGAATGAATTCGGCGCATTGGTGGAAAAGTTGCCATTCCAGCCCACGCCCGCAGCCACGGCCAGGGGCGTATCGCGTTCGGCCGATGCGATCTTCGGATCCGCGCCATGGGACACCAAAAGCTTCATCGCATCGAGATCGGTGGCTTGTGCGGCCCTCCAGAAGGCGGTGGTTCCTGCCGCTTTTGCCCATGAATCGTTGTGATGCGGCGGGTCGAACCACAGC
Organism: Bryobacteraceae bacterium; assembly: GCA_036272235.1. Taxonomy (GTDB): domain Bacteria; phylum Acidobacteriota; class Terriglobia; order Bryobacterales; family Bryobacteraceae; genus BOG-234. The sequence goes on from DATAZF010000005.1 coordinate 37,341, forward strand.
GTCTTGTTGATTTTGGCGTTTGGATTGGCTCCGTGTTCCAGCAAGAGCTTCATCAGGTCAAGATAGTTTGTCTGCTGCTGTGTGATGCCAGCCGCGGATGTGAAGGCTGTGGGCGTCCAGGCTACAGGCGCCCATCTGCTCTCTATCGTCGCGTACAGAGGCGCAAGGCCGTCGATCGTCTCAATATTGGAGTCCGCGCCGTGGTCGACCAGATACTTCGCGACGTCGTAATGGCCATTACTGATGGCGATTACGAGGGAAGTGCTCTTATCAACCGGACTGGTTTTGTTGACATCCACGCCCGCCTCTACAAGACCCTGAACGGTTGCCATCAGGCCTTCCCGAGCCGCGTAGTGCAGGGCGGTCATGCCGCCCATGCCGGCAACTTTTCCTTCTCCCTCCCCGCGTTTCTTTGTCGCGCCTGTGCGGGAGGGTGCGGGAATGGAATTTCCATCTTCGTCGACGATGTCCGCGTTAATCGGAACGATTTTCGACGTCGCGTTCAGATCCGCACCTCGGGAGGCCAGCAGCCGGACGACTGCGTCGCGATCCAGTGCGGCCGCAAACATGAGGGCAGTTTGCCGGCGAGACGATTCCCTGGCATTAACATTCGCGCCGTGGTCGAGTAACGTTTTCACAGCGTCCACTTTGCCCGAAGCCGCGGCGAGCATCAGAGGAGTCGTGCCCAGTGTGTTTGCCAGGTTTGCATCAGCGCCGTTTTTTAACAGAAGATCGATAACAGCGGCATTGCCGGCGTTCGAAGCAATCAACAGCGGTGTGACCGCTTTTAGACGGTTTGCCGCATTCACGTTTGCGCCGGCCTGGATCAGGACTCGCGCCATCTCGACGTCCTCGCGATACGCCGCCCAGTGGAGCGCCGTCATACCATCACCTTGCGCGGAATTCACGTCCGATTTCTGGACGAGCGACTTTACATTGTTCAAGTTGCCCTGCTCGGCTGCCTCGGTGAGCGCCAGGCCGGGATCCGCGTCAGCCGCGAACAACCGAGTCACCTGGCAAATGGCGAACAGGCCAGTAGAAAAGTAGTGCGGTTTCCTCATAAGAACTCCTCTCAAAGTCTCAACCCAAAATGTGGACTTCCGGTATCAGATCGCGAGATTACCGCTACTGTCGCCGATCTTGTTAAGGTCCTCAATCCCGAGCCTGTTCATGATCGTTAACAGCAGGTTTGCCATGGGCGTTTCGTCAGGGCAATTCAGGTGGAGATTGCCCTTGATTTTGCCGCTGGCGTGCCCTGCCAGGAATACGGGCACTCGCCTGTGCTCGTGAACGTGGGAGTCTCCCATCGGGCTGCCGTACATCACTAACGAGTGGTCGAGGAGATTCCCGTCGCCATCGGGCGTATTCCTGAGCTTTTCGAGGAACGGCGCGACGGTGCTGACATGGTACTGGTTGAGTTTGGCAAACTCGGCGATATTCTTCGGGTCTTCGCCGTGATGGGAAAGCGCGTGGAATGGGGTCTTCACTCCGCTTTCCGGATAGATTGCCGAACTCACATCCCGAGACATCTTGAATGAAGAGACGCGGGTGGTCTCAGTCATAAAGGCAAGCACCTGAAGGTCGAGCATGAGGTCCATATGCTCCCGAAAGGTTTCCGGCACGCCAACGGGAGCATTCGGCAACTGTTTCACATCTCCGCGCGCGGTGTTGTATTGCTCGATCGCCTGAATTCTCCGTTCGATCTCGCGAACATTGTCGAGATAACCGTTGAGTCGGCTCTGATCGGCTGGACCCAGACCTTGTTTCAGCCGCGCCACGGAGTGCTGAATCCTATCCAGGATACTTTGGTCTTCGCGGCTTCGGGAGGAACGCTCTTTCGCCGTGCCGCCCGCGCCAAACAAACGTTCGAAGACGACGCGGGGATCCCGCTCCATCGGCAGCGGGTTCGTCGCTGAAGACCATGAAATCGTGTCGCAATAGACACAGCTATATCCGAACCCGCAGGCGGCCGACAAGGAGCCAGGGTTCTCGATGCAAAGCTGGATCGACGGCAAGGGGGTATCCTGCCCAAATTTCCGTGCGTAAATCTGGTCGATCGACGGACCGCACTCGACGTCCGCCCCTTCGGTCATCCTGGGGTGCGCGCCAGTCAGGTAGACCGCGGAGGAGCGTGTATGATCGGCGCCTTCCTCTTTTGGGCTCCACGGCCTCGCGCCATTCAGGTCGGTGTTGCTGACGATCGTCATGTATTCGCGATACGGCTTGAGCGAAATCAATGTGGGAGAGAACTCGAAATCGGGACCCTCCTGGGCGGGCGACCAGTAATGGAGTTTTCCGCCGGTACGCGTGCTCCCGGCTGCCCCATGCACCATCTCGATAGTGCAGAGCCGGGCCCGCGGCGCGGCCGCCGTCTTCAGCAAAGGAGTCTGGGCGGGTACCATCGATTCCAGAAACGGCAATGCAAGAGCCGCCCCCGCGCCGCGAAGAACCGTCCGCCGCGAAATATGTTTCCTGGTGATATACATTTGGAGCGCTCCTTATTGCCCGGATTTGTTCTGACTGATATCGACGCGCTTCTTGTGATCCAGCGCCGCCTCACTTACTACCGACTGCTGCGTTACTGCCGGCCGCGCTTCCGCCCGCCTCATTTGAAACGGCGCGCTTTTCGCGATGTTCAGGACGATCGATCCGAAGCGGTGATCCTCACCCGAGTCGCGAATGATCTTGCGAACTGTCGGCATATCGGAGGACGAAAGCCCCCGGCCCAGAGCATAAGTCAAAAGCCTGGTCGTGAAATTCGCAACGTATGCATCCGAATACTGCAACAACGCCCGTCGCAGACCAGTGGGGCTATCTACCCTGGTTCCGTCAACCAGTTGACCGGACGGATCGACCGGGAATCCGCTGTCCCGTGTGCGCCATGCTCCCACGGCATCGAAGTTCTCGAGAGCGAGGCCGATCGGGTCCATCATTTTGTGGCAGGAATTGCAAGGTTCGTTCGCGCGGTGCTGTTCCATGCGCTCGCGCACCGATCGAAGTTTAATAGTTTCGCCACCGAGAACGTTGTTTTCCGCGAGGGCGGGCACGTTAGGGGGAGGAGGAGGAGGGCTCACGCCGAGGATTTGCTCCATGACCCATTTGCCGCGCGCAACTGGCGACGTCCTGTTCGAAGCTGAGGTTACCGTCAGCACGCTTCCCTGCCCCAGTAAACCGAAGCGGTTCTCATCCGTCAGCGATACACGCCGGAAGCGATTGCCCTGGATATTGGGGATCCCATAGTGCTTTGCCAGTCGCTCGTCGACGAAGGTATAGTTTGCGGTCAGCAGATCTACCACGCTGCGATCCTCGCGGACGATGCTGTCGAAGAGCAATTCGGTTTCTCGCAGCATGGATTGCAAGAGATTATCGTCGGAGTTGGGATAAAGGTACACGTCAGGATTGGCATCCGTCAGTCCACGGAGGTGCAACCACTGTGTTGCGAAATTCTTTGCCAGCGCCTCTGAACGGGGGTTGGCCAGGAGGCGCTCGACCTGTTGCCGGAGGACCGCTGCGTCCCGGAGTTTCCCCTGATTGGCTACCGCGATCAGTTCTTCGTTCGGAAGGCTGCTCCAGAGGAAGTAAGCTAGCCGGGAGGCGAGCTCCAGATCGCTCACCCGGTAGTCATCGCCCGGACGGACACCGGACGGAGTTCGCTCGAATCGGATGACAAATTCGGGATTCGCCAGGATAAACTGCACCGCCATGCGGATGCCCGACTCGAAGTTCCCGTGTTCGCGGCCGTCCCAGTAAACCTGCATAAGATCGTCGAAGCTTTCCTTGCTCACAGGTCTGCGATAGGCCTGACGAGCCAGTCTCGAAACGATCTCTTTGGCACAGGGCTCTTCCTGATCCGGAGTAGCCGGTCTGCAGATGAATATCTTGCGGCGGCTCACAGTCTCACTGACGCCAGTAGCTTTATAAGGCCCCATGATCCCTAGATCTCTGAGGTGAGGCGGGTTTGTCAGCCCCGGAATCTGTCCTGAGAAATCGTCGGCAAGACTGCGGTCCGGCCGCTGGAGAAAATCATCTATTGGTCCGTCGCCTTTCTTAATGAACGAGGCCGAAATATTCTGGGGGCCGGCCTTCACTTTGATCGGCGGCGTTCGCAAATCGTTGTCGCCGGTTTTCATGAGCGGGTTGATATCGAGCAGCGCAACCCTCTGGCCGTTGACAGATACCTCCAGTTGCTGGCCATTCATGGTGGATCCGAACAGAAAGGTGTTCCGGGTAAAAACGAGGGTCATCCGGAATATGTATTCACCATCGGCTTGAAAATTATGAACAACAGAGATCCCGCCGCGCGTCCCAAACGGGGTACCTTCCACGTGCCTGATTTGTGAAAAATTTGTCGCGACGCGGTAAGTATCCACGATCGGCTGCATACCAGGATCGCCTGTGGCGAGACGGCTGATTTTTCCCGCTGCCCTGATATAGGCTTCCATAAGCGTCGGAGTAACGGTAAGAGCCTCCGACATATTGTCGAAACCGTGGGTGATATTGTCGGCCGGCAGCAGCGTCTCCACATCCACATCAAGGCCAAGCAGGTCGTGAATCGAATTGCGATACTCAGCACGATTCAGCCGGTGGAGCGCAGGTGCGCCTGGATTCGGGTGAGCAGCGGCTGCGCGGTCGATTCGAGTTTCCAGACCGGTAACGAATGCGTTCAGCGCATCGGCTTTCGGCCGCGGCAAGCCGGCGGGCGGCATCATGCCGGTTCGCAGCTTTAGAATCACCTTTTCGAATTGCTCCGCGTTTTGACCTGGATGCGCCTGGTCAACCTGCGCGAACGAAAACCCACCGGTTTTGAGCTTGTCGTTATGGCACGCTGCGCAATAACGGCTGACAAATTCATGGTCAGATGCCCCCTGCGACCGGAAGGAAGCGGCCTTTTGGGAGTCTCCTTTTTGATCCGCGGCGATGGTATTCTTCGCGACTTGCGGATACGCCATCGTTGAGATGAACAAGCCGCTTAAGACCGCAATGTATCTCATATAATTCTTTCTTCGCTTCATCCTCGCTAAAAGACAAACTTCAACGCGAGCTGGATCTGCCGGGACGCCTCGGCACTGAAGATCCCGCCAGCCTGAGCGGAATCGATCGTGTGATTGGGAAGATCGAAATTGGGATGGTTCAGGATATTGAAGATCTCCGCGCGAAATTGCAGGTTCCTGTTTTCGCCCAGACTAGTGTTCTTGAGCAGCGAGAAATCGATGTCGTCGAAGCGCGGGCCGACCAATGTGTTGCGCCCCACATTTCCCTCGGTTCCAAAGGCGGCAAGAGCGTATGCCGCGGTGTTAAACCAGTGATCCACTGTTTGTCCACCCGGGACCTGTAACGGATCGCCGACTAATACCGGCCGGTCGATGCTGCTGCCACCCGTGTTGCTTTGGTCCTTGCTGACCACCACCGTAAAAGGGCGTCCCGAATCGAATGTGCCAATGCCGGAAAGCTCCCAGCCGCCGACGAACCAGCCGGCCACTCCGCGGGTTCCTCCGAGGTATTTGCTTCCGGCGCCGAACGGCAGTTCGTATACGTAGCTGAGTACTAGCCGCTGCCTCTCGTCGAAACTCGACGGGCCGTACATTGTTCCGCGCACGTTAAAGGCGTAAGGTGGCGATGAGACGTCTCCGGCCCCGTCGCCCACGGTGTCGAGGGATTTGGACCAGGTGTAGGACGCGGCGAGTTCCAGCCCTCTTGAATAACGCTTCTCCACCAGTAATTGGAATGAGTTGAAGTTGGCGGATGCGGAGGAGTCCAGATAGCCGATATTTCCGAATTGCGGATAAGGCCGCCGCGAAGCGACCGAGCCGGTCGGGGAGGGAGCCGGTTGATTCAGGTTCATAGTCGAAGGCAGATGTGTCGAGACACTACCCGCATAGCCAATGTCAACCACCACATTGCGGAAGGGCGATGCCTGGATGCCGAAGTTATAGCTCTGCACATAACCGCTCTTCCAGTGCTCCATTATGGCTGCCGGGGAAATGGTGGCAGCCGCGGAAGCGGTGGCAAAGGGGTTGGCAATGTTGAGGTTGGGAACAGTCGGATTGCCATTGAAGGTCTGGGAGATGAAATACGGAAATGTGTTCCACCCGGTCTGGCCGTACTGTCCGAGCAGTTCGTTGTAAAAGATGCCGTAGCCGGCGCGCAGAACCAGCTTATCGCTTCCGAACAGCCGGTAAGCCAGGCCCAGGCGCGGAGCGAAGTCATGCTTGCTGAATGTATAAGTGTTTCGCGTTCCCAGATTCTGGATCGGAATGTTTTTGGCGAGCTGGGCGAGGGACGAATTATATGCTGGGCTTGCAGGATTGATCAGACTGCCAATATCTCTGCGGATGCTGGGATTTCCGGCAAGCAGTATGGTCCCCGTTGCCGGATCGAAGGTGACCAGGCGGTCGTCGGCGCTCACAAGAGGTGTTTCGAGATCATAGCGAAGGCCCAGGTTCAGCGTCAGAGTTTTCGTAATTTTCCAATCGTCCTGGACATATGCCGCATACGCCCGATTGAACATGGGGTTCCGCGTATCACCCAGGCTCCGGCTGGCCTTGCTGGGATATCCGAGTAACAGATCCGCAACTGAATTGCCGCTGTACTGGCCCGAGAAGGTATACGAGCCCAGGCCGCCACCGTTGTTGAGGCGCATGGTGGAGTAACTGTTGCCATCGCCGCCGAACTTGATCGTATGGCTGCCATGGATGTAAGTGAGGCTGCCGATGAGCTGGTAAGTCGTATCAACGCGATCGCTGGGCAGATTGGACTTACCGAGAGAGTCGTAACCAGTTACAAGGAAGGCCGGCACGCCGCCGGACTCCTCATTCAGATTGGTAGTTGTCCCCTGAATCCCCCAGATACTCGGGTAATTGTCATGCGAGACGTTGGTTCGGATCTGCTTGAAGCGGTTGTACCCGAGTGACAGTTGTCCGACGAGGGATGGGTCGAATATGTGAGTGTCTGAGACCGTGGCGCTTTGGGCTCTTTGGTAGTCGTCACGTCCGTAGGAAGGAAGGTTCGTGATACCACTGAAAACGTCGAACGGATCCAGCTCAAAATCATTGTTGAAAGAGTAACGGCCGAAGAGGCTGTCTTGATCTGAGATGCGATGGTCTACCCGGCTCGTGAATTGGTGGATATTATGGATGTCCGTCGGCGAGGAGACGTAATTTCTTACCGAACTTCCGGGAATGTTCGGCGCAGGATACTGCTGGATGATGTTCGCGGAAACCGGGCTGATGAGACTCGCGGGAATAACGTTTCCCGGAAAGGCCACGCCGGTGAGAGGATCGACGACGGTCTTTGACCCGGCAAAATTGCCACTGAGTTGTTGGGCGGTCGGCACTGCCGCGGTTCGCGTTTGTGCCTGTCGCGATATAAGGCCCTCGTAGGCTCCAAAGATGAATGTGCGGTTCTTGACGATAGGCCCTCCCGCAGTCGCGCCAAAATTATTGCGTCTGAATCCCGGGATCGGCGCGGTGGGCGAATCGAAGAAATTTTTGGCGTCGAATGCAGAATTGCGCACGAACTCGAAGAGCGTTCCATGCAGCTCGTTGGTCCCGGATTTCGTTGTCGCTCTGACCTGCCCGCCGGCCGTACGGCCGTATTCTGCCGAATACGTGCTCGTATCTACCTTGAACTCCTGAATCATGTCGACGGAGGGCTTAAAGGAAAGGGCCTTAACGAGGTTCTCGACGATATCGACCCCGTCGAGTGTGAATCCCGTCATCTCGGTGCGGGTGCCAGCCACGTTGATTCCTCCGCGGAAACCCAGGCTCGATCCCTGTGCCGGGTCCGTAGTGCCCGGCACGAGTAGCGCCAGATTCTGGAATTGCCGTCCATTTAGAGGCACCTCCTCGATGCGCTTGTTCTCAACCACGGCGCCCGTTGACGAAGACTCTGCCTGTATCAAGGGAACTTCTCCAGTCACATTAATCTGCTCGGCAACGTTCCCAATCGCGAGATTGAATTCCACGGTCGACCTGTCGCCAACCCGCAACTCGACGGTTCGTACGTCTGTCTTGAATCCGGATTGGGCGGCTGCAACCTGGTAGTCGCCGATCGGAAGCAATGAGATCACGTAATTTCCGTTTTTGTCCGTGGTAGTCGAACGCTTTTGGGCCGTGGCCGTTTGCGTCGCCGTGATCTGAACTCCGGATATCGCGCCTCCGGTCTGATCCTTGACCGCACCCGAGATCGCGGCAGTTTGGCCGAAGGCTACGTGTGCAAGAGACACGAGGATACCAATCGTCAGACTTGATTTCCGCGGAACACTCAAGCTCGAATTCAAAACGGTTCGAGGCGACGCGGGTACCTTCCGGCTTTTATTTGCCTTCAACAGGCTGTCGTTAACGTTCATGGAAATTATCCTTTTGTCGAAGCTCAATTGAAATTCCCGCAACTGCTCCTGATTTGGGCAACATCCGCGTACGGCCGACAGCGTCGACAACTCGGTGTCGGTGCGGCTGGGTGGCGAATATCAATCGAAAACAGGCGGAATGGCGCATCGTCAAAAGATTCCTCAAATGATCTGCGACGTAGAACAGACAGCATTAGTCTACTAAATTGATAGAATACATCTAGTAAGCATGCCGCTGTCAAATAGTTTTTCGATTTTCCCCTTTGAGAAAACTGGAAATATTACCGCTAATATGCTGTAATACAAAGACTTATAGCGAATACTAGGATTCCATTCCCACTCGCGCGGGGGCGCCGTGAAAAAGTGTTTTAAGCCACACGGAAAGCAGGTTGAGCGATCGGCTGGAGCAAGATAGGACAACCAACTGCTCCGCCGTGGGGGGGCCGCGCGATGCTGGATTCCCGTAAGCCGGGGAAAACTTCCTTCCCGGCGGACGTAGAAGGCGGCTAACGGGGCCGCAGATTCAGGTTTTGGAGGAGGATTCGCTCCCTAGTGACTCTGGGTCCTGGCGATCGCCTTCTGAATCGCCTTGACGGTCTGATCCGTCTGCATTTGTAAAATCACCTTGCCGTTCTCGATGGTCTTCTGGATTGGCTCTAGATTTACACCGTTTACGGTTAGTTGGTGAGCCTCCGTACGCTCCTGCAGTCGCGCACTCTCAGGACTCAGGGCCATGAGGATCGAGGTGTTGTAGTAGTTATCGCCAAACCCGCCTCTGGTTTCGGTAATACCGAGGGTTGTCTTGACGTAGTTGGCGACGGCCGTGCGGTCGTAGTATTCGGCTATGTACTGCACTCCGGTTGAACCGACGGTCCATTTGCGGCTCAACTCGTCGGCAACTTCCTTCATACCCCGCTGTGCGCCCTGATGGTCCCCGATCAGGACGATCTCCTTGAACCCGTCGTTTTTCAGAGCCGTGCAGACATCCGCCAGAGTGGATTTGTAGGCGGCAAGGGAGATATTGAAATCTCCCACGTAATTTCCCCGATTTCCGTCGTCCGGAGGCACATATCTGATCACAGGTGCGATCAGGGCGGTGCCGAGCTTTCGGGCGATCATGTCCGTCGAACCGTGCAGCATGCGCTGGTGTTTATCAAGGACCAGGAATGGCCCGCTGGCTTCAAGACCGCCCGCTGGCACGATGACGGTTGTCTTACCGGCCTTCATCGCATTTCTGATTTCCAGCCAAGTCATGTCTTCCATGAAAACGGTGTCAACCGGCCGGACCGCGGGAGGATTGACATATTCCCTGAGGGGACTTGACGCATCGATGTCCTGCGCACGGAGCACGGGGGCGCTGACCAGCGCGAGATTCAGGTTGCAGAGAATCCAAATAAGCATTTTCATATACGTATGTTACTCGATAGGAAAAGTATACTAATATAAAAAGGTGGCGGCCCTTCAAAAAAGCCTGCTTTCGAAAATGAGCGCAAATCCTGCTACTCTTTACGCTTTAAGACATGTCGGGAATGGAGTCACGCACTGAGCCAAAGGAGAGTCCAGTTGGATGTCGAGACGCCGGCACGGTCGCGTGTGCGCCTCATCGCGGCTCCAACAGCCGTTCTTTGTCTGCTGTGCCTCCTCTACCTGATCCTCTTCATGGACCGCGTCAACATTTCCGCGGTTGCCACGCTGATCAAGTCCGATCTGAAGTTGAACAACTCTCGGATGGGTCTGGTGTTTTCGGCATTCGCTGTACCCTACGCTGCATTCCAGTTGATCGGGGGCTGGGTCGGTGACCGGCTCGGACCGCGACTAGCCCTGTCCCTTTGCTGTGTGGTGGTCTCTCTCACGACGGTGCTCACGGGGCTGGCCGGTGGATTCGGCTCGCTGTTTGCGCTGCGCCTGGCGCTTGGGTTTGGCGAAGGCGCCGCCTTTCCCACCGCCACCCGTGCAATGTCGCGATGGACGCCTTCGGGACGCTGGGGGTTCGCACAAGGCATCACGCACTCATTCTCACGCGTCGGGAACGCCATCACGCCGCCTCTGATGGCGGCTCTCCTGGTGATGATGTCGTGGCGCCGCGCATTCGCAATTCTGGGGCTGCTCAGCCTGGCCTGGGCGATTGTGTGGGCCTGGTACTTCCGCGACGAACCGGCGGATCATCCTTCCATCAGACCAGAGGACCTCGATGCACTTCCTGCCGTAAGACGCCGCGGCGCTGCTGTTCCATGGTGGGCACTCGCGCGTCGGATCGCGCCGCTGACCCTTGTCGACTTCTGCTACGGGTGGACGCTCTGGCTGTTTCTGACATGGATTCCGTCATTCTTCGCTGAGAACTATCATCTGAACCTTCAGGCGTCGTCTCTGTTCGCCGCCGGAGTTCTGTTCGCGGGGGTGATCGGCGACGCCGCCGGCGGAATGATCAGCGATCGCATCTATCGGCAGACGGGGAACCGTCGGATAGCCCGCGTGCGTGTTATCCAGGCCGGCTTTCTTGGCGCCTTCGTGTTTCTGATTCCGGTCGTCCTGGTCCGGGATTTGCGTGTGGCCGTTGCGTGTCTGTCGGCGGCATTTTTTTTTGCGGAACTTATTGTCGGTCCCATCTGGTCGATCCCGATGGATATCGCGCCGCGATATGCGGGCACTGCCAGCGGCATGATGAACTTCGGTTTCGGCGTCGCCGGCCTGATCTCGCCATCGACGTTCGGCTACCTGGTGGACCTTACCGGAAGTTGGGTGCTTCCATTTCTGTGCTCGATCGCGCTGCTGTTCGCAGGCGCGGTACTTGTTGGGCGCATCCGCCCGGACCGGCCTTTCCAGGAGCCGTCTCCGCAAGAGTTGTGAAAACGAAATTGGAACTGGGAAATGAATGTGGCTCGCCGCGTCGCCAGCCTCGCGCACGAACGAAGGAGGGCAGAAATGGTCATTTGCGATCTTGCGGACGTTAATTGTGCTCGTGCGGCCTTCGAATTGGCAGAAGCCGGGCGCGCGCTGTCCCGGCGGGGCTGGATCAGCGCAACGAGCGGCAACTTCAGCGCGCGCATCTCGAGCGATCCCCTCCGTTTGCTGGTTACACGAAAAGGAGCCGACAAGGCGACGCTGTCGAATTCGGATTTCCTCGTCGTGGATCGCACCGGAGCGCTGATCGCCGGGTCCTCCTGCGCATCAGCTGAAACGGCTATACATCTGGCGGTTATCCGAGCAACGGGTGCGAGCGCCGTTCTGCATACGAGCTCAGCTCACACGATGATGCTCGCAGAGAGGCGCTCTCGCGCGGGCGGACTAGCTGTCAGGCGCGGTGAGACGTTAGAAACGCTCTCCGGTCTCGTGGCTTGTGAGCGTTACGTGTGGATCCCCGCGCTCGAGAACTCGCACGATTATCTCGCCCTCTCGCGCGCCGTAGAAAACCGCCTGATGCGCCGCCACGGATGTCATGGGCTCCTTCTGTGGTCAGGCGGGCTATATACCTGGGGCGCCGACACAGCGGAAGCCTGCCGACATGTCGAAGCTTTGGAGGCGCTGGCCGACATCCTGACGAAGTCGCGCGACTAAGCCAGCACGCTTCCCTTTTTCAAACGCGTCCAACAGGGAGACCGTCGCTGCGAGCGACCTTGGTCCCTTGCTTTAAACAGCCCTTAGCGCGCGAAATCATGTTTGTTTGCGCTGAGCTGAAACATGCCTTGGCTCTTGTGCTCCGCGATCATTCAGTTCACTACAAATGTGATATTGAGCTGGTGAATGTAACCGAACGAGGCGTTGAATGGCGGCAATCCCGGGTTGCGCATCGCGTTGGCACCAGTCCACGGCAGGCCGGGTGCCAAATACTTGTCTCGTCTACCTGCTGATTGGAATTCAGTAGGTAAACAGCCTCCGAATTTTTGGTCAGCAGACGGGACCGTCTCATGCGCGCTGCGGCATCTCATCAATCTTTTTCGTATCCGAGTGATTCTGATTTACACCCAAGCTGTAATAGCCGGCGATGGAGGAGGTCAAATCGATTTCCGCCGAAGCTGCGCTGAGCTGGCTATCCCAATCGAGTTTTCGGACCTGCCGAGATGAAGACAATCACACTGGGTGTCGCCCAGAGCGAACAGATCTGCGGTGAGGTGATTGGGTTATCTTGCGAAAGAGATGGAGGTGATCAGTCAGCCGATTTGATGGATATGGTCACCGGTAGTTTCGTCGGCACGTGTCCGCATTCTTGAGCCTGAAGCGGTCCGATGCACCGAAATGAAATAGGAGCCGATCACGAGGGCTGCAGCGAGAGCCTGAGCGGCGAGTGTCTCAACTGTCGGGAACACCGACAACCAAAGGCCCATCCAGGCGGGTAACACACGATCCAGATAGGAGATGGTAGTCGTCGGCAACCATTGCGCCAATTGCATTTCCTGAGCTTGCTCTCCGGCCATGATGAGCAACACACCGCCGAGCAGCGTGCCAGTTAGAACCAGCATCCGGCGGTAGGTAATTGCCGATGCACCACAAACGTTAAAAGGGCGACGATGCCTGATAGAAACAACCCGATTAATGAGCCATATAGAGCAGGTGAACCCCCGAGCTTGAGCCTGTAGCTTTGCAAGAAGAGAACCACTTCGAAACCTTCGCGGTAGAAGGAAGTGAAACCGAGCAATCCCATGCCCCAAAGCAGACGGCCCTTCGAAGCAGCGCGATCATCCGCCGCCTCCAGCAGTTCTTGTTTTTTCTTGTTGTGAAGCGAAATCCAGCCCGTCCAATAAACGCGGTGGAAGAACCAGTTCATCACAATCAGAAGCACAATAACAGCCAGCAAACCGGTTGCTGCCTGGAGCGCGAGCGCCGAGATATTGCTGCCGAGATCGCTGACAATTCGTAGGGCCAGCACCCAGGTAAGAATGGTTGCCGCGAAACCGGCGCTGGCTCCGAGGGTTATGGGACGCCGATACCGGCCGCGGCGCCCCGTCAGACTCGCGGTGATCGCCGCGAGCACCAAAATGCATTCCAGTCCCTCACGGAAAACCAGGACGCCGATGTCGATGACGGCGGAGACCTGACTAAGATGAGGCGCCGTGGGATCTATCGCATCGGCACTCACGACCCTTTGCCATGCGAGAAAGCTCAGTAATAATATGACGCCACTGCAGGGTGCAACCAAGAATCGCCTCCGTGCTGCGAGAGTCGGGACTCGCTTTAAGTTAGGAAACATGTTGATATCCACTCCGGTGGACGGCGTCAACGTTTTGAAGAGATGCCTACCGAGACAGCCTCGATCAAATCGGAGTTGCGGCCACTATCGGCGCCGCCGATCACCAGGATAGTTTTGCCATCGGAAACGATCCGATGAGCGACCCTGGGAGTTGCATTCCCCGCTTTCTCCCACTTTTCCTGGGAATCATTCAGCCGATACAAGGTGCCGTCTGCGACGCTTACATACAACTTGCCTTCATGCACGCAGGCCGCGGGCGCGAAGCCGTCTATCTCCGTTCCCGGCAAATCCGGCCCCTGTGTCCAGAGCCCGGTCTTAGGATCGTAGATGGATACCTCGTGGATGACCTTCCCATGGTCATCGAAGCCACCCATCGCATACAGCTTTCCCAAGTCCGCGGCAGCGATCAGCGCGCGGCGCTTGAAGGGCTGCTTTATGGTCTTCCATTCCAATTTTCTGGCTGACAGATCCATGATTACCATGGTGTCGAGCCATACCGAAGTCTGCGGCCCCCTTAGGGTCCAGCCGCCGACCACGATCAGTTCGCTGCCAATGACAACTACATCGTGCGAAGACCGCGGCTCCGGCACCGGGGGAATCGGTTGGATTCTGGCCGCATCAGTTCCGCCATCTTGTCGACCCAGCGGAGAAGGTGCTCATTTCGACTCAATGGCGTGGCTGCTTTGCGGCTTTTGTCTTTAACGGTTGCTCCGGACATGCAGGCAGAAGGTCTCCTTGGTAGCTTGTTAATATTCACGTATTCGAATATACTATATCAGATGGGCGACGCGCTTCGGCAGTTCAAGAGCGAGATCTTTCAGGGGTTGGCGAATCCAACCCGAATTGCAATTGTCGAGCTCCTGCGGGATGGCGAACTCTCCGCCGGCAAGCTGATCGAAAAGCTCGGCATCGAACAGGCCAACGTCTCACAGCACTTGTCGGTTCTCCGTGCCAAGCAGATTGTCGTCAGCAGGAAGGTGGGTAATCAGGTCTTCTATTCGATCCGCGACCATGCGTTGATCGAGGTCCTCGATATTCTCCGCCGCTATTTCTACTCCCAACTCAGCAGCACGGTGAGCATGATGAAGGAAGTTGCCCGGCAGGAGCCGAAAGCTCGCATCAGCACGAATCGATGAGCAATGAGGACCATTCCGTGCTGTCCCGGCGGGATAGGCTGCTTCACGCAGTCAGGCACATCGGCCACATGCTCCCCGCGCAGGGCCCGATCGGCGTCTTTATTCACCACAACACCCTGCACGCATTCGAGCACCTGCCCTTTGAGCGCGCGGTAACCGAAGCCTCCCATCTGTTCGGCGCAGAACCTTATATGTCGGAAGCCGCCTATCGAGCGGAGTTGACTCGTGGGCGCATCCGCATCGACGACATCAACGCGGTGCTTGACAGCGAACCCGATGCGGTCGTCTTCCCCGGGCTGACGCGCCGATCACTCCGGCGCGCCATGATAACGCCTGGAGTGCGTGAATTTGACGCCGCCACAATTCTGTGGCGTACCGAACAAGGCGATCTCGCCGGAGACTTTCGCCATCCCGCTTTGCGTACACTGTTCGAGGCCTGCCTCAATCGCGCAGTCGTATCCGAGGAAGAACCCGCTCCGCCGCGTCCCATCGATGAGATCATTCATCCCTGGCTGATTCGCCTCTGCTCGGTTTTCCTCGATCAGGGCACGGCGTACTGGCCGATGCCGCACCGCGAAACAGGTTTTTATGAATCCGTGCGGACGCTGCTCGGCCAGCAGGGTGGCATTTTCCCGAGATATCTCGGTGGCCTCGACAAAGAGTTCCGGAGGCAGCAGGGTCGTTCGTTCGATGCGGCCGATGTCGTGCTCGACTATCTCGACGCGGAGAATTTCCCTGAATCCCAATGGGAGGAAGTTCTACAGTCGGAGCTGCTCGCATTGCCCGGTTGGGCTGGCCTGATGTGCAGACTGGAAGAAAATCCGGGTCTGGCTCCTCATGAATCGGTCCCGTGTTCTCTGATCGACTTTCTGGCAGTGCGTTTGACGATGTCGCGCGTGGCTGCGTGCCAGGGCGCGGCGGAAAACGTGCCGCACGAAAACCCCCTCAAGACAATCGAGAGGCGTCGGCTCAGCCGGGCGGCTCGAATCTATGACGCGGCGCGTGTGGTGTCGTTTTCCGCCGCCGAGGTCAATCTGTTGTCGGTTTCAGACTGGACCTCGTTCGTCGATGAGGTAAAGGCGTGTAACGGACTGGAGCGTCGCCGCATTCTCCATCTGGCCTTATGAACGCTGGCATGAGCACTCCATTCTGCATGGTCTCGCGAGCCATCGGAGGTACCGCGGCCTGTCGTGCCTCGAAGGGAGACCGCGGGCGCAGGTTTTCTTTTGCCTCGACGATCGGGAGGAATCCATCAGGCGCGCACTTGAGGAAGTCGACCCGGAAGTCGAGACTTTCAGCGCGGCGGGGTACTTCGGCGTTGCCGTGGATTACCAGGGAATCGACGATCCACAGGGCGCTGCTTTTTGCCCCGTTATAGTGAAGCCCCGGCACGCAGTCTTCGAGCAGGCAAAACCCGAAGACACGGCGTTGCACCAGAGCCGCCGCTGGCGCAGACATGTGCTCGGCCTGTTGATGCAAAATTCGTTCGTGTCTTCCCGATCTTTACTGCGTGGGTGGTTGTCAACGACTGCGCTCGGATTGCTCTCGGCCGTGCCCCTCATCGGTAATCTTCTGGCCCCCCGCCGTTACGCCAAACTGCGCGATTGGCTGAATAAGGCCTTTCTTCCGGAACCGCGCACAGAACTCCGGTTCATGCGCAACGCGGCAGAGTCGCAAGACGCTGTTGAGGGCCTGATGATGGGCTTTGCAGCGGGAGAAAAAGCGGAGAGCGTGGCCAGCGTTCTGACGCCGGCAGGTCTGACGGGCCTTTTCGCGCGTCTGGTGGTGATTCTGGGGCACGGTTCCACAAGCCTCAATAATCCTCTCGAGTCGGCTTACGACTGCGGAGCCTGCGGGGGCCGCCGCGGCGGACCCAATGCTCGGCTCTTCGCTGCGATGGCCAACCGGCCCGAAGTTCGCTTTCGACTGCGCGAGCTTGGCATCGACGTTCCCGAAGACACCCGGTTCGTCGGCGGTTATCACGATACCTGCAGCGATGACGTGCAGTTCTTCGATCTCGACCTGCTCCCGGATACCCATCAGGCTGATCTGTTGCGAATTCGCCGGTGTCTGGACGAGGCGAGGACGCGGAACGCCCACGAACGTGTTCGGAGGTTTGACTCGTGTCCGAGTGATGCGGCTCCGCGGGTGGCGCTGCTCCACGTGGAAGGGCGCAGTGAACACCTCGCGCAGCCGGTGCCCGAGTACGGGCACTGCACGAACTCCGTCTGCATTGTGGGAAGGCGCAGCCTGACGCGCGGACTCTTTCTCGACCGGCGGGCATTTCTCGTTTCCTACGACGCGAACCAGGATCCCGACGACCGCAATCTGGCCTCGCTCATGGCCGCCGTGGTTCCGGTGTGCGCGGGCATCAGCCTGGAGTATTACTTTTCCTGTGTTGATGACGCCCGCTATGGTTGCGGCACGAAACTGCCACACAATGTGACCGGGCTGGTCGGCGTCATGGACGGCCACGCCAGCGACTTGCGAACCGGACTGCCCTGGCAAATGGTTTCGATCCATGAGCCCGTCCGGATATTGTTCGTTATCGAGACTACGCCCGAGCGCCTGAACGGCGTCATCCGCGCAAGCTCGTCGCTCGACCGGTTGGTCGCGAACCGCTGGATTCGCATTGCAACCATCGACCCGCTGACTGGACGTGTTTACGTCTGGCGGGATTCCGGATTCGTAGAGTTCGATGGTCCGTTGGAGCGGCTGCCGGTGGCGCTCTCTTCGGCGGAATGGTATTCGGGCAAAAGCGGACATCTCCCGATGGCATGGATTCCCTCCGTGGGCGCAGGCCGCGCGGCGTGAGCTCTTCGCAGGCCGCACTGGTCTTTGTCGTCATGGCCCCGGGAGCGGTTTTCTGTTTACTTTCCCTGATGTGGCTGGTGGGCTGGGTTCCGTCTGAACGCGTCTCGTCCAGGATTACGGGGCTGACCTTTACCGCTTGCCTGCTCGCACTGTCGCCATTGCTGTGGACTCTCGCATCGACTGGCGATTCCGCCATTGTGGTGACCTTCGGGAACTGGTTTGCCGTGCATGAGTACCGCTTTCCTCTTGTGCTGATGGCCGACCATCTATCCCTGCCTTTCCTCGCTCTGACGATCGGGCTTTCAGGGCTGATAGGACAGTTCTCGGCAACGTATCTTCATCGCGAAGACGGGTTTTTCCGGTTCTTTGTTTTGCTGCATCTTTTCGCGTTCGGATCATTGCTGGCTTTTGCCGCGGGTTCCTTCGACCTGCTCATCGGGGGGTGGGAACTCGTGGGCATAACGTCCGTGCTGCTGATCGCTTTCTTCGATCAGCGCCCGGCCCCGGTGGAGAACAGCGTTCGCGTTTTCGCTGTCTATCGAGCCTGCGACATCGGCTTGCTGGTTGCCGTATTCGCCATGCACAACTGGGCCGGAAATGCGTTGTTCGCTGCCGGAATGCCAAAGCTCAGAGGAGCGCAGGCGACGCTTGTGTGTCTCTTCCTTCTTCTCGCAGCTGCCGGGAAAGGTGCCCAGATCCCGTTCTCGGGATGGCTTCCACGCGCGATGGAGGGCCCGACACCGTCGAGCGCCATTTTCTACGGCGCCATATCGATTCACGCCGGGGCATACCTTCTTCTCCGCGTTCAACCGCTGCTCGCCGAAACCCGCATGGCCTCGATTTGCGTAATTGCGATCGGCCTCGCCACGGCCATTTATGGCGCCATTGCCGGCCGCGCCAGTGCGGATGCCAAGACCTCGCTCGCCTTCGCGTCGCTCACTCAGGTCGGAGTGGTCTTCGTCGAGATTGGTTTCGGCCTGAGATCGCTCGCCATAGCGCATGTTCTCGGGCACGCCGTGGTTCGTACTCTGCAGTTCCTCCGCGCGCCATCGATGCTGCACGACTATCACCGCATGCATTCGGCAGTCGGTGGCGAGATCTCACCGGCGGGCAGGCATCTGGAGGACTTGTTTCCGGAACGTATGCGCCTTTGGCTCTACCCGTGGGCGCTCGACCGCGGACACCTCGACACGATTCTCGATCGCTGGTTTATCTATCCTCTCCTGCAGATCTCAAGGCTGTTTGCCGCGCTCGACAGCGTTGGAAGCTCTGCAGGACGTGAACGTCGGGCGAAACCGGCGATTTTGATGCGAAGCCCCGCCGAACAGGGAGTTGAATAATGGCGAGCATCGCATGGAATCCGGGCGCGCCGGTTCTCGACGGCATAGCGATCGGCGCTCCCTGGCTGGCAGCGGTCGTTCTGATGGTCTGGCGCGGTCAGGCGCGCATTATTGGCTTCATGGCGTCGCTCGTTTCGGTTGCGGCAAGCACCCTTCTCCTGCTGGCAGCCCCGCAGGGCGACTCGTTGTACGAGGCGCTGATGCTGCTGTTTTCGTGCCTGACGGCTGCAGCGACGCTTGTACTGCCGAAGCGAGATTGCGACTCCCGGACGATCGGAGGAATCCTGTTTCTTCTTGGCGCCACGCTGCTTGCCTACTCAAGCGGAAACCTGATCGTTTTTCTGACGGGATGGGTTCTTTCCACGTTTCCCTTTCTTCCGGAGTCGTGGTTTCGCGCGCGCTCGTGGCGGCCAGCCACCTCCCTGCTGCTCTCAAGTCTTGCCCTCGCCGCGGCAATCGGAATCATTTATCACAGCGGTCATGCTCTCTCATTCGACACCCTCAGGGGCCGGAGCCCGGGCGGGATGGCGGCCTTCGGCCTGCTGGTGGTCGCGGTTATCTTACGCAAGGGAATCTGGCCGGCACACGCCTGGGTCGCGGACGCCGCGGAAAGCGGTTCTTCGATTCCCACCGCTCTGCTGCTGAACGGTCATCTGGGCGCTTTGCTGGTTGCCAAACTGATCCTGCCGCTGTTTCCGCGCACGGCCGGCAATCTCTTCCCCGTGCTCTCATGGTTGGCTATGGCGACAGCAATTTATGTAGCGATACGCGCGCTAACGGAAAACTCGCCGCGCCGGCTTCTCGCCTTTCTTGCGCTCAGCCAGTCGGCGTGTATCCTGGCCGGACTTGAAAGCCGGACTTCTGAAGGCATCACCGGTGCGCTCGTCCACTGGTTCGTGGTGACGATCTCGACGACGGGCCTTTTCGGCATTCTCAGGCTGCTTGAGGTCCGCTTTGGCGAAAACCTCATCGCGAGCGATTATCTCGGCCTGGCCGGACATGCACCTCGTCTCGCCGTTTTCTTCGCCGTATTCGGCCTGGCTCTGGTGGGCTTGCCCGGCACTCTGAGTTTTTGCTCGCAGGACCTTCTGATACACGGCACGCTGATGTCGCATCCTGTTACCGGCGTCGTGCTTCCGATCGCAACCGCAATGAATGCCGTCAGCATTCTCCGGCTCTTCGCGACATTGTTTCTGGGCAGGCGGCGTACGGGCTTCACGCACATGGCCGATGCTCTGCCGCGCGAGCGATGGACTCTCGCGGTCGGCGTCCTGTTCGTGGTCCTTGGAGGGCTTTTCCCCAATCTGATTGTGGCCCAGCGCTCTGCCGAGGCGGACAGGGTTGCAACTGCGTCCGCCGCATCGAACGCCTCGATCATCGTCCCGCATCGATTTGATTTCCGGCTGCACTGAGGACGAAAGGACGCGACATTATGTCAGCGCGGACCATTGACGACTGCGGATTCGGTGTGTCAATCGAGCAAATGTCCATCGAAGGTTACGCGGCCGTTTTCGCGCTGCTTCACGCGACACCCGGGATAAGGTTAGGATCGGGAGACTTTCGCGAAGCATCGGATCGTTAACTGCTGCGAAATCCGGGTATGAGCTTTGTAGCGCGTTCGGGCAATCGCCTGGTGGGCTGTGTCATGTCGGGGCACGACGGTCGCCGTGGATACCTCCTTCATCTCGCCGTAGTCCCTGATTTGCGCCGACGCGGTATCGCGTCCAGGCTTGTGAACGCCTGTCTGGAGAAGCTGCGCCGGAACCGAATAAACAAGACGCACATCCAGGTGGTTGTAGAAAACGACGCTTCACATGAGTATTGGATGAATCGCGGATGGCAACGACGAACCGATATCTCGACCTATACCTTTGTCGCTTGACGCATAAACTGGCCGCGGCTTGAACCGTCAGGTGGCCGAGGGATGGACATCCGAATGCCCGACTCCGCGCTTCGCGCCTTGGGGGCCGGTTGAACGACAAATAATATGGAGCCCAGCGTTCAGGACGTGTTGCACGAACACGCTGGGAGCGTGTTGCCAAAATGGAAGCCTCATGTCCTGGACACGGTTTGCTTGGAATCCTGCTCCTTGCGCTATCCTTGCCGGCGCAAACGACAATCGAAGCCGGAGTGTTCCAGGGACGCGTAGTAGACGCCGGTGGAACTCCCGTAAAAGCTGCCCACCTATACGTGCTGCCGGACGGACCACTGGCTACACGGGCGCGCACCGCGACGGCGGATGAAACCGGCGCATTCGTAATAGACCACGTGGCTTTCGGGACCTACGGCGTATTCAGTAACAAGGAAGACGAGGGTTATGCGGATACACCGTTGATTTCCTCCACTGCAACTCCCAGCGTTACGATATCCGCCCAACAGCCCACAGGCACGACTGTGCTGCAGTTCGGTCCCAAGGCCGGCACAATCACCGGCACGGCCACAGACGAGCGAACCGATAAGCCCGTCCCGGTGGGTTTCACCATGCGGCGATTGCGTGATTCGTGGGTTCACGAGATGTCGCAGCCTCCCAACTTCCGCGTTCTTATCCCAGCCTCGGAGGAGTACAGCCTGGAAGCGTCGGCGGAAGGCTACCAGAAGTGGGAATCTGGTTCGCATCCATTGCGGCTGAAGCCAGGCGATGAATTGCACTTGGATATCAAGCTAAGACCACAACCTGACAAGGCTGGTCTCATTTTTCCAAAATTCCTTCACCAATGCCATTACTGCATCGGGTGCGCCAAAATTCCGGCATGCCTCCTCTGTTCCAAACAGGCCGCTCGCGGTCGGTTGAGCTAAGTTTTCGGCGCTCTTTTAGTCCTGTGGCTTCTGGCATTACTCAGCAACAGCCCTGCTCAGGAGGTTCCTACCCCATTCCAGTTCAAGCGGTTGGGCCTTCCGAATATCGATTCGTCTCCAATTTGCAGGGCAACATATTGGGATTAACCGGCGTCATATCTGCATGATCTTGCCCCAGCCACTGGCATTCCTGTTTTCTTGCCTGTGTCTGCAGGCACTGGTTTGGGGCGCCGATCCCCCACCTCAGTTCACTCGGGAAGGGGTTGTGGGGCAGGCCAGGGCCTGGACACTCTTTCCCGGCGCCGATATGTCGATCTACGGCCGATTCCTGGGACCGCCGGCAGGCGGTTGTGCGGCTTCGGCATCTGGCCTCTACGCCAAAAATCTCTGCGATACAGAAGTTCTCATCGGCGATAAGCCAGCGGAACTGCTTTTCGTATCCGAGCAGCAGATCAATTTCAAAGTTCCACTGGACGCGCCGCCGAGTGACGCCGCGGAGTTGCGGGTCGTCAATCGCGGGCAATCGAGTATGCCCCGGACCATGAAGATCGGGCCTGAGAGGACCACAGTCTCTGTTTGACCAGCCTGCATATTCGGACATGCCCATCTGGTTGAGAGTCGAACTGCCGTTTCAGTATGGCACAATCCGGTATCCCTACTTTTTCGGCCTGGGTGGATTCGGCTGCAACGAAGGCGAGGTACGAAGGAACGGAGAATCTCTCCCTCTTATACCCGGCTCCAGCAGGTTGGGTTCTCCCGGGACGTTTGTTGGAAACATTTGCGGGTCGTATGGGCCGTCATCGCATATTGTCGGCCGGTTACCGCTGCATCTTCCATATGACTTTCGTGCGCCGGGAACGTATGAAGTTCGCTTCACTCTGCGAAGCGAGCCGTTTGGCGCGCAGTCTCAGACGGGGTTCAAAGTCCGCAGCGAATGGACAACCTTTGAAGTTCTTCCCCCAGAACCGAATCGACGCGCGGAATGGTTGAACGCACCGCGCGAGCACCCGCCGGTCGATTCCGGAAAATGGTTGACCGATACGCTGCCGGGCTTGCTCGGAATTCCCGATGAAGCGTCGCTTGAAATCCTGACCGGTTATCTGAATCATCCCGATTCTTCGGTGCGACGGTTTGCATTGAATGGGCTTTCTTACTGGCCCGAGGAATCCGTATTGCGCAGGCTTGTGACTCTTCTCGACAATACGGAAGCGAGCGATACACCGGAACAGAATGCCGAGCGCGATTTTCTGGCAATACTGCCCGAGATTCTGTACAGGCATTTTGGCGGTGCCGCGGTCCCGTACCTTGAGCGTGCGCTGAGAACCGAGAGGGGGAATCGCATGGCAACCAACATCGCGTTGCAACTGATGATTGGCAACGATCCCGTTGGCTTTCAGTTCGCGGCCCGGGTCGTCGGGCAGAAAAGCGACTCCGCAATCGATATGATTCAGGTTCTGAAGCGGCAGTTTCCCGACCTGAAAAATGCGGCCGGCAACGCGGTCGCGCCCTTTGTCGAACGGCGCGCTAGCCAATCGGTTCCGGGCCAGATGGAAAGAAAGTGAGTGCGGATTGAAGCCATTTCCACGGACTATTCTCTTTGCGATCGTACTGTCGTTTGTGTCGGCCGCAGCAACGCCGGTCAGCACCGCGGGTTCGAAATACTTCGACCAGGCTCTTCGCAGCCTGAAGGATGGAAATCCCAACGAGGCCGCCACTGCGGCTGATAAGGGGTGGGCTGCTTTACTTGCTGCCGGCCCAGTCAGTGCAGGCTTTCTCGATGGCGTATACGAAGCTTCCGGTGTCTTTGCCACTCTGGGCCGTGCGCTTCGTGCCGAAGCTGTTTACACCGAGGCCGAAGCCCTCTGCGCCGCTCCAAACTTACAACTCCTGAAGCGCCGGCTGGAGTATATTCACATCGACTATCTCATCCGGTTTTCGGAGTACGTGAAGGCCGAGGGCATTCTGCGAACCTCCCTCGCGGCCGAGAACCGCGCCGCACAAAAAGGTTCACTCTACGTGGCTTTCGTTCAGAGCCTGGCATTCATTCGCGAGCAGCAGGGAGATCCGGATGGCGCCGAAGTTTTATACCGCTCGGTTATCGCTTATCCTTCGCCCGATCTCTCTGCCGTAGCGATAACGCAGACGCCCCGGTTCGCCAGGCAAAGCTTCCCATTTATCGGCGACCCGCGCCTCGGCCTGGCCCTTTATTACAGCGGTCACAAACGCATCAAAGAGGCGGAAGCACTGTATCGCGCACGGCTGGCCGATCCGTCTCTTATTGCCGAAGAGCATATCGAGGCCATGCGAGAACTCCTCGGTTTCCTCATGGGGCATGGATCGAAGACCGATGCCATGGTGCTGCAGGAGCAAATTATTGCGCTCCGCAAAACACAGCCTTTGACCACACCGGAACTGAGGGATCGGCTTGCGCAAGAGCGCTATGCACTTGCCAACATGGAAGTCAATGCCGGAAGAAGCGAGGATGCGAAGGCGCTCCTCGAGTCCGATCTCCAGCAAGCCGCATCCGAACACGGTAAGAATAGCCCTGAATACGGGGAAGCGCTCAATTACCTGTTTGAGAACCGCAGTCTTGCGCGCGATTATGAATCGGCGGAAGATCTGGCCCGCGAAGAAGTTCAGCGCGCCGAAATGCCTGGGGCGGCGGCGCGGGTGGGTCTGGTTCCGGCCATGTTCCGCTTGGCGGATACGCTTCGAGCGGAAGGAAAGGTAGCGGAGGTAGACGCCCTCACGAAGCGCACCGTTGAGATGAATCGAGCGAGCATCCAGCAGCCGGTGTCCGAGGCACGATTCGCTGAGGCCGAAGCTCTGGTCCGGGCGAGGAAACCCGGCGAGGCCGTTCAAATGGCGCGGGAAATTTCTGGGAGTCCGGCTCCGCCCCACGAGGGTCCGGTTCCATCCAGCTACGATCAATTCGGCTTTCGACACCTGGCACAGCTCATGATTCCTGAGCATAAGGCGGAGGCAGCGCACGTGTCTTCCATTGCGTTGCTGACTGACGAGCGCCGGTACTCGCCGACCGACCGGGCTCTTGCGCGTGAACTGACCGATTGGGCTGGATTCTACCGGGGATTACTGGGGGACCGAGATCGCGCCCGCGACCTTCTCACCCGCGCCGAGACAATCGTGGGCAACTGCTGCGGAGTGGTATCGCCGATGATGGAACCGGTGCTGCAGGAACGCGTCTTGCTGGAGGCACCGGCTGGCCAAGCCGCCAGCATCCCGTATCTCGAGCAGCTCCGGGCTCTCCGCGTTTCTATCTATGGGGAAGGCAGCCGGCAGGTCGAAGAAACTACTCACGAGCTCGTGGCAGCTACCGCGAAAGCCGGACGCTGAAAGGAATTCGCATTCGACGAAACTCCGCGCGCTTCGGTGGTGTCTGAACCAGGGAAGGGATCGCGCATGAACCTCAGGGAAATGTGTCACAGGTGTTGCTGGCGGGAATCCTGCTTTTCACCGGCCAGGCATCGGCGCAGGATGCCTTTCCGGAGCGTTGGCAGGCGCTTCATTCCGTCCAACCGGCGGCCATAAGTTTTGTTATTTCCGCGGCGAAGAGCGACTTTATCTGGGCGAGCCGATTCCGCTGCAGCCCTCATTTACTTCCACGCAGCCCAACGGGTATCGCGCGGAAACGCGCCTGCAGGACCGCGTCGGACGGCTGAATGACACGGAGGAATTCCTCGTCGATCCCGCGGCGCTTACCGACGATTTGCGCGGGCTGCCTGGTGAAACCGGAGGCATGGAGGAATCTCAGGCGGACCTATTACGCTTTCCGCCACGCCATACACTTTCGAAAAGCTTCTGAACGATTGGGTACGCTTTCGCAGACCGGGCACTTACCGGATCGCGATCCTGAGCCGGCGGGTCGTGCAGATCACCAATCCGATGCAAGCGGAACTGGTTTCTAACGTCATCACACTAAACATTGCTCCGGCTCCGGCAGCCTGGGTAAAAGATCAGATTGCGCAGGCTGACAAAATTCTCGACGCTCCCACGGACCTGAGTGAAGAGACACGTCAGCGGCGTTTGCGCGCCGGCCAGACACGCCGGTACCTCGACAGTCCGGACGCGGCGATGGAACTGGCCCGGCATCTCGGTCCGGGAACCGACGTGGATTCGTGGTCTCTGAATCTCGGAGTGCTGGGATCGCCATACCGGCAACAGCTACTGCCGCTGCTCGAGGCTCGTCTGGTGGCTTCCGATCAGCCGGTATGGAGGCGGTATCTCGACACGCTCGCTCAGCTGTCCGAGTTCGCCTCGTTCGCCGGGCCGATGAGCCCGTTTCCGGCGGACGCGGCGCTACAAGGCGCGTGGCGCGTCGAGTCCGGACGTCGCGAAGCGTTCCGCGAAGGAAAGCGAAAGGAATATGTCGCGCGATTGATTGCTTCGCTGCCCGTCAAACAACCGGAGGCTCGCGCGCTTTCGAGCAACACGCTGATCGAGTCGGCTTCGCGCAATGGAGGCGATGCTGCGTCGACTCCCTCGATGGCCGGCTTGCTTATCGCAGACTTTCCCAGTCTGCCGGAGCGGATGCAGATTAATCTCCTCGAAAGCCGTTGGGAGATCATCCGAAGTCCGGCGATGCCGCCGGCGCTCCGCGAGATCTGTGAGCGGACTCAGGAACCGCGGCCCTCTGCAGCACTCGCGGATCTGGCGGTGCGACGTATCTATGACCTCGCGCCGGACGAAGGCCGCCAGATCATCCTTTCGCAGATTGCGCAACCGGGCTCGCGTCTTACTCTCGCAACGCTTCAGCTGCTGCCCGATCGCAGTCTGCTCGAATTGAATGACAAACTTGCCTCCCGCCTCGAAGCGGGTCAATTTGTGGACACGCTGATCCTGCGTTTCGCCACCGGGGAGGTCGCCGAGCGCGTCGAGAAGGCGTATTTGAAACGCAACCAGGAACAGGATCGGCAGAATGTTCCGCACTGCGGAAGTCCGCTGATCTATACTTCCTGCTCCATGATTCCGCGTTCGGTGAGAGAGAGCTTCGACGCGAAATTGAAAACCGGGGCCGATTTCCCGTCTTTTAAGCCGCAGGACCACAACTTTGGGCGCGCTGGTGGCACTGGGTTGCTTTGCCAACTCGCTGATGCTGGACCTTGGTTTCGGGCCGAGACCTTGGCTCGCCGACGCCACACTGCTCGCGCCGGCTGCATACCTGGTTCTGCTCGACTGGCGCGTTCTGCTTAACCTGCTGCTCCTGGGGGGTCCAACAACGCCCCTTCCTGCCGAAGGTGCCTGGGAAACGCCGCGGACGCGGAAAATAGAGCTGGCCTTGAAAGTCGTTGTATTTGATCTTTTTCGCGGCCAGCGGATTTCAGATTATTCGGACGAAGCACGCGGCGCCGGGGCTCGATCGGAACTTTCCGGAGCTTATACTGTAGAGGCGTTCTCTCCGCCGAATGTCGAATTGAAGCGTCGTTGGCGGGTTGCAGCTATCGATCGCTATGCAGAGCGGCTGATCGTCCGAACTGGGGACGACCGCGGCACGACATTTCAAATTCAACTGGTTGTTCCTCCCGGTGCAGTCGGCGCAACCGACTGCGGACGCGCTACCCAATTGCTGACGAAGTTCAGCGGCATCGAAGCCGCTGAAAATTCGTTCACAGATCTTTCGGCAGCATGGGACGGGCTGGTCCCTCGTCAGAACACCAATTTCAGCGCAAGCTGAATGATTCTCGGATCGGAAGCCGCCAGAATTTTTCCGAAGTTAGCGCTGTTCAGCGCCGAAGTCGGGTTACTCGGATTTAACCTATTCAATACGTTAAAGGCTTCGCCGCGCAACTCTATTTTCTTTTGTTCCCTGATCGGGAACAGTCTGGACAATCCCATGTCGAACTGAAGGCTCCCGGGACCCTCGAAGCGGTTGATGCCGAGATTTCCGTATGTCCCTGCCGGCGCCGACTGAAATGCGGCTGGAAGCAGCCATTGATTGACATTCTGGTCCGCCGGGATAGCGTTTCCGATCAGGTTGGGCCGCTGGTTGGATTGACCGGTCAGCGCGTTATCGACCCCAGTAGTCACGTTGAAGAAGTTACCGGATTGCGCGCTGACGATCGTGGAGAATTGCCAATGACCGGCTGTAATGTCCAGCCATCGCTCAGAGAATCGTGGTGACTGGGCCACCGCGGAAAGATTGAGCACGTGTCTCACATCCGACGTAGGGCAGTTGCCGCGATCCGCACGCCGATCCCCGGGAACCATGTAATTCACCGCAGTCGCAAGGACGCTTACAGCGGGGTCGCTGATGCAATGCGACCAGGTATAATTCGCCAGCACGGTTACTCCGTTTGCCATGCGCCGTTGTATCGAAAGCAGCATGCCATTGTAGCTGCCGGTGCCGCCGTCATCCAATTGATAAAGGCTGGAGAAATATGCACCCTGAGTGGAGTTCTCAAGACTCAAAACACGGCGCGCGTCCGTGTTCCCGGTGGTGGAGCTTCCCGGAATGTAAACCGCCGGATTCGCCTGGGCCGAGGTCCAAAGGTGAACACTCCGGTTCCCAAGATAACTTGCGGATGCCAACCAATTATTTCCAATTTGCTTCTGGACACTCACGTTCCACTGCTCGAGGTAAGTCGGCTGAACATGCAGCGGAATATTGATATAAGTAGCTCCTGTCGGGAAGAACGCGTTTTTGCCCAGTTGTGTCGGGAAGGGATTTCCACCTGAAAAACCCAACCAGGGGTTATCGAAGCCGCCCGCCGGACTCGTAAGCGTGACCGAATCGCCGTAGGGCGGAGAAAGAGCGTATTGGTAGTCCAGTTGAGCGGGAGGCAGATCGTAAAAGATCCCATACGAGGATCGGATTGTCATCCGGCCGTCGCCTCGGGGATCCCAGACGATGCCGATGCGCGGCGCAAAATCGGCCTTCTTCCCAAAATATCCGGCCTTATCCGGATATCCTGGATCGCCGGGAAAGGTAACGCCGGCTGGCCCTTGCGGGTAGACAGAACTGTGTACATTGGCGGCAAAAAGCGAGGGGTCGAAGTGGTTGACG
Source organism: Bryobacteraceae bacterium (assembly GCA_036272235.1). Lineage (GTDB taxonomy): Bacteria > Acidobacteriota > Terriglobia > Bryobacterales > Bryobacteraceae > BOG-234. The sequence continues at coordinate 65,980 of DATAZF010000005.1, forward strand.
AAACCATTCTTCGTGGAAATGGGAAAGAAAGGCTCCCATCGAAGTCCGTAGCTCAGCGTCAGGCGTGGGACGATTTTCCAGCTGTCCTGTGCATAAAGCCCAACATACAGTGGGCGCTGGTAGACCTGCGCGGCATTCGCCTGCTGGAAGGTGTTCAGTTTACCGGTCAGCAGATCACCCATTGAAAGACCGGTGGCCTGGCCGTTGAAGTTGAAATTCCCGAATCCCGCAAGGTTGATGACGTAATTCTCCATGGTCCTGATCCAGTTCGCGCCAAAGGCGATCTGGTGAGAGCCTCGGACCAGGCTGATGTCTTCCGTGACCTGAGGCGACGTCGAAAAAACGTGGCCGGGCGGAGAGCCGTTTGACCCGGCGTTGAACGCCCCTGTGACCTGGATTACGACGAACCCGGGCACGAGAGGCGTCATGTTGACGCCCAGATCCCTGGCCGTGAAAAATGGCGGGGACCCCTTCTGAATCGATTCACGATTGAGGCTGGCGTGAAATGAGCTGATCGTGTTCGAATTGATCAGCCAGGTATCGCCGAGAACAACGAACTGCAGATTGTCAGTGACAAATGGAGATGTTACCGTCATCGGATTATTGTTGTTGTAACTGGAAGATTGTTCGAGGTGTGGAATATAGTAGCGGGCAAATAACGTGTGTTTCTCGTTGATCTGGTAATCCACCCGAAGGACTCCGAGATGCTCGGTGCTGTTACTAACCGTTCCGAATCGGACAGTGCCGCAGTCATCGGTGGGTTTGGGCAGGCGCTGTATCAGGTTTAACGCCGCGGGACTGAAGAGCGATGGCGCGATCTGGTTGTCATTAAAAGGGGTTTTCAATTGGATCTGGCGGCCGGCATTGCAGGCGGGGGACGTGATAGCCGTGAAATTTCCGGCCAGCATAGCCGGGGTGGGGACGAACCCGATGCCTGTCGTCGGATCGGAGCGTTGAATCGTACCCTGGTAGCCGGCGAAGAAGAACAGTTTGTTCTTCCTGATGGGCCCGCCGAATGTGCCCCCGAATTGGTTGCGCTTCAGGGAATCGCGCGAGGTCGCGAAAAAGTTGCGCGCGTTGAAATCTCCATTGCGGAGAAACTCGAAAGCGTCGCCATGAAATTGGTTCCCACCGGATTTGGTCACTGCGTTGACTGCAGCCGCCGAGTGATAACCGTATTGAGCAGGCAATGCACTGGTTTCGACCTTGAATTCCTGGAGTGCGTCAGGGAAAGGCAAGGGCTGATTCAGGTTATTGAAAGGGTCGTTGTGCATGGCGCCATCGAGCAGGTAGCTCACGCCGCCGTTTGACTGTCCGCCGGCCACCGAAATGATCACCGTCGGATAGTTCTTGTTCGAATTCAACGTAGTTGCCTGGCCCGCGGTCGCCGCGCCGGCAAGGAAGACGAGTTGAGTCGGATTCCGGCCATTCAGCGGCAGCTCCACGACACGCTGTTGGTCGACCACCTGCCCGACGCCCGTACTGTGGGTTTCCACCATGCTTGCGTCGGCCTGCACGAGGACCTCCTGACTGACCGCACCCACCTGTAGTGATGCATCGATCACAGGGTTGCTGTCGACCTGGAGGACAATACCCGCCTGCACATAGGAACTGAAGCCAGTCTTGCTGATAGTCAGCCGGTAAGGGCCAGGCGGCAAACTCGGGAGCGTGTAAGCGCCTTCCGAATCCGTTTGAACCGACCTGTTCAATCCGGTCGCAGTTTGCGTAATGCTCACCTGTGCCCCGGGGACTACCAGGCCACCGGCATCGCGAACGGTGCCGGAAATCTGGGAAACGGCGGTCGACTGGCCCCAGAGCCCTGCCACCGCAAGGAGATTGCTCAGGAGCAGGTTCGCCAGGCCTCCCCGTGCATTCTTTGGCATACTCAACCTCCACGAGCGCCAAACTCAAGGCAGACGCCTTCTTTTAGCGTTCGTAAAGTATTTCAGGTATGCTGCTTTGTGTCAATCGGAAGGCCGCAGAGTAACCGAATGTTTTATCACGTGATGTTCGCCGAATTTTCGGCGCATTCGCTCACTTTCCTCGGCCAAAGAAAACGCGACATCGGCGTCGCTGGCCCCATCGGCAAATACAGCGACAGGACGGAAAGAAGCGGACAGATACTTACCAGCACTGCCAACCTGAATGCGATCTTCGCGGACTTGGCGGCCGGCAGCACGGGAAAATCATAGCAATTTGCGTGTCGGGAGGCCAGGGGCCTCACGACTCGTGGAACCGCCTTGAAGAGGGCTCCGGCCTATGATTGCCGCGTGTAGTTTGCAAGCGTTTACCGATCTCCCTGGTCCGGGCCGGGCACTCGGAGATCAACCCTCCGAGGCCAGACGTTCCTCCATCGACGCGCGCACGCGTTCCGTTTCCTCTAGTTCTCTGACCGCTTAATAGATTTCCTTTGATAGCCGAACTGACGACGAGCAGCTTTTCGGTCGAACTTCCAGTTGATGCGGGTACGGTTCTGGTTGATCTGGCGATTCCACGCTCGGACTTCACTGCGAAGGTTTTTCAGATTGGGGATTCTGCGCTGGCCGAGGCAT
>DATAZF010000006.1:0-26620 GCA_036272235.1 Bryobacteraceae bacterium
CCGGGACGCACTGCGCTACAAGATGAGGAAGCACGGCGGGCCGAGCGCATAGTTCCTGAGACGTCGAAGACGGGTTGGCCACCGTCGGCTACTGCTCGTTAGTTGGACTAAAGCGGTAGTGAACCACGACATCCATGGGGACGGTTCGGTCCCCGGAACGCGCCGGCTTCCAGGGCACGGATCGGACCCGATCCACCGCCAACAGTCCGAATTGTGTTTCAGCGCCTCGCGTGACCTCGGCATTTTGGACGACGCCTTGATCGTCTATGGATGCCTCGACATCCACTTCGACTTCGTCGGCAAGGTCGCGACTGACTTGCGCTGGTATCGGGGGCGCGAGGCCGCGCACCGGACGGGCCGAAACCACGTCATTGTGCCGGAAGCCATGCAGCCGGCCCAGCAATGGAATATGGCCCGCGAGCGAGGGCACACGTCCGGCGATTCGTTTTAAGACGCCGTTCTCTTTGGGCTCCACGCTGACGTCGACGTTGACGGCATTCGTTTCGCGCGGAGGCGCCGGATCGGACTTCTTCAGAGATTCGATGAGAGGCCTGTTTGGGGAAGCTGCCGGGGCCGTCGTGTTGGGCAGCGGAGGGGGGATCACGGGGCGCGCGATGGCGGCAGACGTGACCGCACCTTTATTTGATGAGGGCTGAGAAGGATTTGATGAGGCCTGGGAAGGCGCGGGCGATACGGGTTGCCGATCGGGAAGTTCGAAAGGAGACCGGGTGGCTCGTGGAGCGGACTGCGTGCCGTTAGAAGGCTGGTCGGCAGGTTCGTCCGATGGTTGGTCGGGCTGCGTTCCCTCTTCGAATGCGGCGGGCGGAGCATACAGGACCGCTGAGTCCTGCGGGATCTGCGTGGAATGCGATTCCGCAAGCCGGCTCTTGACTGAAATGGCGGGTGCGCCGGACGCAACAGGAGCTGCAAAGTGGCCGTGATGGAAAGCCGTCAGGGCCGTGAACGTAACAATCCCGCCCGCCAGCGCGCATACGAGGCCGCCAACCAGCGAAATCGATGGGGCTTTGCGCGGCGCGGCCAAGGCGGCGAGCGGAATCGCGGGGGCGGTGGGTTGTCCGCGCTCAGCCGGTCCTTGAATGCGCAGTTTCTCGGCGTCGAAGGGGAACATCAATTTCGCCTTGCCAGGATCGATGTCACCGCGTTTCCACAGGAAGATGCCGGCATTCGGCGCGGTTGGTTCGCTCGTCCGGATTGCCAGCGCAATGCGAGGACCGGTCGAAAACGCTTCCGTCATCAATGCGAAGTCGCTTTGGTCGAGAAACAAACCGGGCCGAAGATGGGTGCGGAAATATCCAACGGGCTTCGGACCCTTGCTGCGGTCGAAGTTTCGTACGCGGCGTTCGAGGTTAGAACGCTCTGGAGCGCTGAGGTCATAGGGCGCGCCCCGATCGTGTCTGCTGCGTATGAACTCAAATCCGCTGATTTCAACGCTGTTGGTGTCGATTACGTGGCCGAAAAGTAATCCACCCTGCTCCGTTGCCGGGTTGACGCGTGGACTCTGGAGGTGACGACCGAGTTTTTCGACGACGTCCAGCGCCAGGCGAACCGTGAAGGAATGAACCTGCCAGCAATAAAACTCGCGTCCCGGCATGTTCGGTGCGTGAGCAATCCAACAGCCAACGGTTCGTCAAGCAGATGCGTGCAGTGCAGCCGCCGGATCAGGCCAGGCGTCATCGGCATATCCATTCTCCGCGTGGCGGCCGGACGATTTGTGGAAGGGTGGCAGAACCGGGACATGCTCGCGATATGGAGCAAATCAACGGTCTGGCCAAATCGGCCACCTGTCTGGGGTAAACGTTACACCAGATAACCGTTTTAATTATCGGTCGTTATATGTAAATATTATCCCGGATTTCAACCAGGTACTGAAACTGATCCCCGGCATATTCCGGCAGAATATTTCAGAGTAAGCTGATAAGTGAAGATCAGTAAATTCGGCGGCCCACAACCACCTTCAGCGATACCTTATAAGATCTCAACCCTTAATGCCTAAAGAACTCCGCACGGAACCCACGCTCTTTCGGATTCCCGAGACCCTGGAAGACCTGGGCGTCGGCGAAGGGCTCGTGAGTGAACTATTCCTCAAACACGCCCATGAAGCTGGAAACAACAGCATTCGGGCCATCGCAAATTCTCTGCGCTTGCCGATCCATCTGGCGGAGCTGGTTTTTCGGAAGCTGAAAGATCAGCGATTGATCGAAGTGCGCGGCACGATTGGCGACGATTTTACGTTCGTTCTATCCCAGGCCGGTAAAACAACAGTAAATGAGCGGCTTCAGATCTCGCGCTACGCCGGACCCATACCTGTGCCGCTCACGCAATACGAAACTGCCGTGCGCTCTCAGGTTGCACGAACGCGACTCAACCGCGATCGCCTCAACACGGCATATCAGGACCTGTCGCTGTCGCCCGATCTGCTCCTTCGGCTGGGCCCCGCGCTCGTGGCCCAGAAATCGATGTTTCTTTACGGGCCCAGCGGGACTGGCAAAAGTTCTCTCGCGGAACGCATATTGCGAATTTACGACGATCGCATCGCAGTGCCACTCGCCGTGGAGATGGACGGCAACATCATTATTGTGTTCGACCCTGCCGTGCACAAGCCGGTCGGCACGCAAAGGAGCGAGGACGACCCGAGGTGGGTATTCTGCCAGCGACCGTCCATCATCGTTGGCGGTGAGCTCGTCCCATCAATGCTGGAACTGCAGCGTGAACCGGAGGCGGGACGGTTTATCGCGCCGCTGCACATGAAAGCCAACAACGGAATTTTCGTCGTCGACGATTTCGGCCGCCAGGCGATCACTCCGCGTGAGTTGTTAAACCGCTGGATTGTACCTCTGGATCGACGAGTCGACTATTTGACGATCAGCGGAGCGAAGTTCGCTGTGCCTTTCGAAGTGTTCGTGGTGTTTTCCACCAATCTCGACCCTGCCGCTCTGGCAGACGAGGCGTTCCTCCGGCGCATTCCGAACAAAATACTGGTTGACGCGATCTCGCCGGATCTTTTCGATGAGATTGTACGGAAACGATTAGAGGGGAATGGTTGGACTTCGGAGCCGGGCGCAACCGCGTATCTGCGCGAAGTCTGCAGCGCCCGCGGTGGCGATCTTCGACCGTGCTACCCGAGAGACATCTTCCAGATCGTCGAATCCATTGCTGAGTTCGAGGAGAGATCGCCGCACCTGACAACGGAAGATGTGGATCGGGCGGTGGAGTTGTACTACGGCCCGACGCATCAGGTCGCGGCCTGACGGCAGCGGGTTGGTTCCATCCGGTACGTTTTCCGATGGCCGCGCGCCGTTAGCGGTGAGACTATCTTTCATAGATGGCGAATCATGAAATGCCGTGGCGGACATTGGGTGGAACGGGCGAGAGAGTCTCGGCTGTCGGGCTGGGCGGCTGGCATCTTTCCCTGAAGCACGTCGATTCAAGCCTCGCGGACCGCATCATGCGCAGCGCCGCCGATCGTGGCATGAACTTCTTCGACAACTCCTGTGATTATCACGACGGAGAAAGCGAGAAGCGAATGGGCCGGGTTCTTCACGATGGCTATCGCGGCAAGGTCTTTCTGATGACGAAGATCAACGGCCGGACACGGAAGGAGGCGGCGAAACAACTCGACGACTCCCTCAAGCGCCTCCGTGTGGAAACGATTGATCTCGTCCAGCATCACGAGGTGATTCGCTTCGAAGATCCGGATCGCATTTTTTCGGAAGACGGCGCGCATGCCGCCCTCCTCGAAGCGCGCCAGCAGGGCAAGCTGCGGTACATCGGTTTTACCGGCCACAAAGATCCGCGGATTCACCTCTACATGCTCGAGGTGGCGGCCGCGAACGGGTTTGTGTACGATTCGGCGCAGATGCCGCTCAATGTAATGGACGCGCACTTTCGCAGCTTCGCGAAGATGGTTGTTCCGGAACTGGTAAAGCAGAACATCGGCGTCCTCGGGATGAAAAGCATGGCGAACGGGCACATCCTGCGGTCCCATACGGTGACCCCGATCGAATGTCTGCATTACGCGCTCAATCTCGATACGTCGGTTGTGATCACGGGAATCGACAGTATACAGATTCTGGAGCAGGCTTTCGAAGCCGCTCGTACCTTCCATCCCATGAACGCTACTGAAGTGGAGCGGATTTTGTCGAAGACCAGGCACGCGGCTTCGAGAGGTGAGTTTGAGCTGTTCAAGACAACGTCGATCTACGATGGAACGGCGGCGAACCCGCAGTGGCTTGGCGAAGAGCCGGAGCGCGTGCAACGTACCATACAAAACGGCTGAATGCCTGCCCTTTATCTCGCACGTCATTGATTTACAGTGGTGGCGATTTACAGTGGTGGCAATTTGCAGTGGCGGCGCAGACGGTTTCGCCTGCGTTCGGTATAGTTTCGCAGCCTTTTCAGCCGTCTTTTCGCGTAGAGCCCTGCCGGAAAGCCGCTGAAACCGCCAGAGTGCTTTCCGGTTGAGATATGATAGCCACCTCGCGAGCCTATGCGCCTTCCGATGATCCTCTTTTGCCTCGGGCTTTGCCTCGGCCTCCCGCTTGCCGCGCAGACGAGCGCTCAAAATAAAACCTCATCCGGTGAATTCGAAGTCGAGCCCGCTACGCTCGTCTCTCTCGGGTTCGAATGGAAGATCGCCGGCGACAACAATCGCGACGCTCGCGTGGATGTGACCTACCGAATCAAAGGCGAGCAGCAATGGCGCAAATCGCTGCCACTGATGCGTCTCCAGCGCGAACAGATCGGCGTCGCGCCTGGTCCGGGCGCTGCAACGGCGGAAGCGCGGTATCCGCTCTTCAAATACACCGCCGCGAACATGTTCTCGGGGAGCATCCTGAACCTTGAACCGGACACCGAATACGATTGCCGCTTCAATCTAATCGATCCGGACGGCGTGACTGGCGCGGCGGAAAAATTCGTTACCGTGCACACGCGCAAAGAACCGCAACCGGCGGCGGGCGGCAACGTTTACCACGTCTATCCGGTCGATTGGCAAGGCCCGAAGCAGCAGCCTGCCTTCACCGGGCTGATGGCCGCGTACTACATGGGTCTGGCGCATTTCGATTATGAGAACGCTTTTCCGCCGCGCGTGCAGCCGGGAGACACGATTCTGGTCCACGCCGGCCTTTATGTGGGCGACCGCTTTCATTACATGAACGGACAGCCGCGGCCCGGCTATCTCGCGATGGGCAATCTCTTCGATGGAACTTACTACCTGACTCAAAGCGGAACTCCCGAGAAGCCCATCGTCATCAAAGGCGCGGGCGACGGCGAAGTGATCTTCGACGGCGCCGGCTGCCAGACTTTTTTCAATCTGATGGGAGGGAGCTACAACTATTTCGAAGGCATCACGTTCCGGAATACCAACGTCGCTTTTCTATTGGGGATTAAGGGCATCGCCGGATCGAGCGGGTTCACACTCAAGCGTTCGAAGCTGATTGACATCGGACGCGCGATACAGGACGACTGGTCCGGCTCGAAGAATTTCTACATCGCGGACAACGTCTTTATCGGCCGTCACGATCCGGACAAGATGATGGGCTGGAACGGTGCACCGTGGACGAAATTCCCGGAGTACCCGGAGTTGCTGAAGTCCGAGTATGCCATCAAGATCTACGGCCAGGGCCACGTCGTGGCTTACAACTACATCGCGAACTGGCACGATGGCATCGACGTTGCGACGTACGGAACTCCCGACGGCGCGCCGAACGATGTTCCGGACCGCGTGCCGCTCGCGATCGATTTCTACAACAACGACATTTTCAACATGGGCGATAACTGCATCGAGACCGACGGCGGCGCGCGAAATGTTCGCGTCTTCAACAACCGATGCTTCAACTCGGCCGCCGGCGCGATCAGTGTGCAGCCGATGTTTGGCGGCCCCGTCTATTTTTTCCGGAACCTGATTTACAACACTCCGACGGGATCGCTCAAATACATCGAAGGCTCTTCTGGAATATTGACTTACAACAACACCATTATTGGAGAAGGCCGCGCGGGTCCGGCATCGAACGAGACCTTCCGCAACAACCTGATTCTGGCGCAGGGCGCGATGGAGCCGGTCTTCGCGATCACGACTTATACGAATTACACGTCGTCGGACTACAACGGCTTCCGTCCAAATGCCGCCGCCGCCGATTCCTTCGAATGGAACACTCCCGCGTTTGGAACAGCGGCGGATTTTGAAAAGACGCCTGTGACCCGCCACTTCAAAACCCTGAAGGATTACAGCGAGGCGACTGGGCAGGACAAGCACAGTGTACTTCTCGATTACGGCATTTTCCGTAACGTGCCTATGCCGGATATCACCGATCCGCAGCATGTCTACAAAACCGACGGCTACGATTTTAGTTTGAAGCCGGGGTCAGCCGCGGTGGATGCGGGCGTCGAGTTACCCGGCATCACCGACGGCTTCACCGGGCGCGCGCCCGATCTGGGAGCATACGAATCCGGCCGGCCGCTGCCGCACTACGGACCTCGATAACAGCGTATTCACAATGCTGAAAAGGGCATGGCAGGCTGCATTGCCCGTTGCAGCATGTCAGCCAGCAGCAGCGGCGTGAACACCCTGGTGATCGAGCCACCACGATGCCGGCGCGGCCAGCCCAATGCCAGGGATGCACGCCAGTCGCAGAAGCACAAACCTACTTAGCCGCCTCGAACGCAAGCAGCACATTTCCTGGCATCCCGCTCTGGCGCGAATATCCGGAATTGACATAGACGAGTCCGTTCACGACAACCGCGCCCGGTCCGTCGATTGACCCGCCATGCCCGGGAATGCCGTTGACCGTTTCGAAATCCCGCGCGGTATCGAAGTCCCAGAGAATCTTTCCATCCTCCGCAGCGTAGGCGCGCATGTGACCATCCACCGAGCCTGAGAAAACCACGCCGGGTATCGCGGTGACGGCGGCAGGCTGCGCCGGACTACATCCCGCTTTCGGCGGATCGCATGGGTGACCCGGTGCGAACCAGGTTTTATTCCCATCCGAAAGCCGGATCGCCGTCAATCCTCCGCCCTTCGCCGGATCCAGATCGTTCTGCCGGAGGTCCGCGGGATCGGTGGCCTTGCGGCGCTCGCGCGCCACGTCCGATACGGCTGCGTAAGCGTTTTGGCCGTCGGACGCCATACCCCAAAGAACGCCGCCGTTCGTGCTTCCCTTCCCCACGCGCAGTTGCCAGGCGACTTCGCCTTGCTTGTCAGGATCGAGCCCGTAGACGACGCCCGACTTCTGGCCGGCAACCACCAGACTCCGCCCGCCGGCGTTCACCAGCATCGCGGAAGAGCCGAAATCGAAATCCGGACCGCAGCTGCTCGTCGCCAGGCACTCTCCACTGAAAATATCGTTTTCCACGAGTTGCCGCGACCAAACCACCTTGCCGGTTTTAATCGCAAGCGCCACCACCGCGTCGCTCATTTTGGTGGCGGGTTGCGAGTAATTGTCGCCAGTCGTCACGTACATCACGCCCCGCTTGAGATCGAGCGTCGGCGCGGACCACACACCGCCGCCCGAGGGCCCGTACTGAGCGCGCCCGGCGGCATTCTTTCCGAGCAGCTTCGGCGGATCGGTCATGTACGTCTTCCATACCTGCGTTCCGTCGTGAATGCGCAACGCGACGACACTGCCGCGCATCGTACAGCACTCGTAGGCAGGGTCGGAGGCGCGGTTCTCTTCCCAGCTGGCCACCGGCACGTACACGATGCCCTGATGAGCCACTGCGGCGCCGGTGATCCGGGTCGCGTCATGCGGATCCATCTTTTTCTTCCAGAGGAGTTTCCCGCCGCTTGCATCGAGCGCGTAGAACCAGCCAGCCTGATCGCCGAACAAAAGGACGTTGCGGCTGCCGTCGCGTGCCGCAAGAATCGACGTCCGCACGGGGCCGTTCGCCTGATACATCCATCGGATACACCCGGTCTGTGGATCCAGATCGTGGATCGCCCCTCCCGCGCTTCCGACAAAGAGATTGCCATCGAGGATGGTCGGCTGCGAAAACGCCGTAATGTCTCCCGCGTAGGCGAAAGCCCACTTGAGCTTCAGGCTGCGGACGTCGTCGAGCGAAAGTCCTGCCTGGTCGGCGCTCTGGAAACGCGTGTTCTCCGCAGCCGGGCTCCAGCCGTTCCACTCGATCTTTGGATTCCCCGCTATACGCACACTGCGATCGGCGCAGAATGCCGATGGCGGGGGTGCGGCTTCCGATCCGCCGGGCGTGCCCAGCCAGTTGGCGACAGCCTCCCGCTGTCCCATGTTCATCGTGTAGCCCACGGTAATCATGGCGCCGTAGTTGAGGGTCCGAAGGATGCGCGCGGCGGGAAGTCTCTGCAACGATTCGCGGGTCGGAATGCGCGGGTTGTTCTGGTCGTGGCAGGCCGCGCAGCGCTGCTGGAAGACAGCCTCGCCGCCTTCCGGACCCGCGCCACGGAGCAGTAAAGGGAGGGCGAAAACAGCGATTTTCAGAGTGGGGACTCGCATCGGGCTCCAGCCAGTTTACTCCCGGATTGGTACCCTGCAGGAGCCGAATCCGCGTCCAAACAGAGGATTGTGGCGCTGGCGGTCTCGATCAGACGCGAACCCGCAGGGGGCAGCCTTGGCCGGGATAAGGTCAACTTCCGGGCTGCGCACATGGCCCGCGCCGGCGTGGGCCTTTGTTTTCAGCCCAAAAACCACCGGCGCAAAAGATCGCCGGCGCTACCAGATCCGGTTTTCGGAGAAAACGGAGTGACATTACTAACTGGCGATGGCCGGTCCTGATGGATAGATACTGGGAGATAAATTTGAGGACCATTGGGAACTTTCCGGCCCCGCAAGTCAATGCAGAGTGATCGCCGGATGCAACTGAGCGACGAAGAACTGTACCGTCAGATGAGGAAAGGCAACCGGGATGCGTTCGCCCAGCTGTATGAACGCCGGGAACCCGGACTCTACCGCTTCGCCCTGCATATGTCGGGAAGCCCGGCAGTGGCGGAAGAAGTGTCGAACGAGGTTTTTGTGCAGTTAATGGGGCCAGCCGCGCGATTTGATGAGACTCGAGGGTCTCTCGAGAGTTTCCTCTACGGCATCGCGCGCAATCTGGTGCGGGTCGTTCGCCGGCAGCCGCCTGTCGCCGAGCCGGTCGATCGCGCATTTGAAGCGAATATCCTGGGCGAACTGATCGGCAACGAAACCACTGCGGCGCTCCATCGGACGCTGCGAGAGCTGCCAGAACGTTATCGGGACGTCATCATCCTGTGCGATCTGGAAGAACGAAGTTACGAGGATGTGGCACGATTGATCGGGCGGCCGGTGGGGACGGTCCGGTCGAGATTGCACCGCGGGCGGGCGCTGCTCGCGGCAAAACTCAAACGGCTGAATGCGCCGTCGGAGGTATTTTCGGCATGACTTGCAGGGAAGGAATCGTAGAGCTGGTGGAATGTGCCCGTCGCGCGGGAACGGGCGCGAGGATCCACGCCGAGCCGGGGCGCGAACTTCGCGCCCATCTGGCTGTGTGCGCTCACTGCAGCGAGCGGTGGGAAGCCGAGCTGCAACTGACGGCGCAATTCGGAGTCATGCGCGCCAGCGCGGCTGTCCGCGAGTCGCCGGACTCAAGGCGGCGGGCGCTGTTGCAGGAGTTTTCGCACCGTCAGGCCCGCATGCCGATTCAAACGAGCCGCGCGTGGGTCTGGACGCTGGGAACTGCCGCGGCGCTTGTGTTCGCAGTGTTTGTGGGCCACGAGGCAGGCCGGAAGGCAGCTCGAACGTCCGCGTCGATTCAAACGCGCGGCGCCCGGGTGGAGCCGGCAGTTCTTTACGAAGCGGACGCGGCCTTGAGCAGCGACGCCAGCGCGCTCTCCAGCGACGATTTCGTCGCCGTCCCCTACACCCCGCCGCTGGCTCCGGGGGAAATGGTGAGAATCGTCCGCGCCGATTTATATCCCGAAACGCTTGCCAGCATGGGCGTCAGAGTCGATCCTTCCTGGGTAGCGGCCTGGGCAGCGGATTTGCCAGTTGAGATGGTGGTTGGAGAAGATGGAATTCCCCGCGCGGTGCGGATCACCGAAAACAACCAGTTCTAAATTCCTTTATTGAGGTTTTATGAAAACGAAAATTGCAATCTGTTTCGCGCCGCTGCTGGCCGTAAGCTTGCTTGCTCAAGGCCCGCCACCAGACGGAGGAAGAGGTTTCGGTCCGCGCGGTTTCGGCGGCCGGGGCGCGGGCATTCTCGGAGCCGGACCCGGCTCGCGGGTCCCGGTGACCGGAGCGCCCTATTCCGCCACGGAGACGCTGCAGCGGCAGCAGGGCCTGAGCAACGGCAATCAGATCTCGACGAAGGAACAGACCAATGTCTATCGGGATGGCCAGGGCCGCATCCGCACGGAAACAACGGTCACGCCGCCCGCTGCGACAAGCGCTTCCACTCCCGTAACGATCGTCACCATCTTCGATCCGGTGGCGGGTTATGAATACCGGCTGGATTCTTCGACCATGGTCGCGCGCCAGATGCCCCTGCCGAAGTTCAATGGCACTACACCGCCCGCGCGTCCGGCGCGACCGGCCCGGCCGAATGAGACGACCGCCGATCTTGGCACTCAGGTGATCAATGGCGTCGCGGCGAAAGGGACGCAGGTGACCGAGACCATTCCCGCCGGCGCCATCGGCAATGCCCAGGCTATTCAAATCGTGCGCGTGACGTGGGTTTCGACGGAGCTGAAAGTACCAGTCGAAATCAAGACCTCGGATCCGCGAAACGGCACCAGCGACATGGAGCTTACGAACATCGCGCAGACGGAACCGAGTGCGTCGCTGTTCGTCGTCCCGGCCGGCTACACCCTCAAACAGAACGGCGGTCGCGGTCCGGGCGGCGGAGGACCGCGAGCCAACGGACGCCGCGGACCCGGCCTCCGCTAACGCTCCGCCAGTAAACTCCCGTAATCGACAGCGGCTACCGGTCGCATTTTGGCCGGTAGCCGCTTTTCCATTTCAAGGTGTATACTCGCGCCAATGGAATCGGTCTGCTTCACCATTGCGGCGGCTATCCTGCTGTCGGCCAGCGCCCCTGCTCAAGCTCCTGGCGGGGACAGCATGATGAACATGCAGGCAATAGCACAGGGCCTCGGCGTAAAATGCGAATACTGCCACGCGGGCATGGGCTCGCCGCGCACCGCACCTGTAGCAGACGCCTCGCGGACCCCATCCCACATCGAGATAGCCAAAGCCATGATCGCGATGACCCGCGATCTCAACGTTAAGGTGCAGGCTGCGACTGGAAAGCCGGCGAATGAAACCACGCGCGTGAATTGCATCACCTGTCATCGCGGCGTCGCGATTCCGGGGCAGCTTTCGGACATACTGACGAAGACGGCGCTTGAAAAGGGTCCGGATGCGGCCGTGGCCCAGTATCGTGATCTGCGCACTGAGTACTATGGCCACCAGAGCTACGATTTCAGCGAAGAGACTCTGCTGACCGCGGCCCAGCAGGTGGTCAGGGCGAAACCCACCGCTTCCATTCCGCTGCTGCGCCTGAATCTCGAGTTCTATCCCAAATCGGTTCGCAGCTACACACAGATCGCATTCGCCTACACCCGCACGCTCGATGACGAAGCCGCCATCGCGACGCTTGAAAAAGCGCTGGAGCTCGAACCGGAGAATGGCATGGTGAAGGGCCAACTCGAACAGTTGAAGAGTTACCGGCGGAAGAGATAGCTGGCCGGTACTACAATGGGTTTTTACGCATAAACCCATGGTTCTGGAAGCCGAAGCAGCCCGCGCCCAGGTCGAGCGGATCTTCCAGAGCAGGACTTTTCGAAGCTCCGACGTTCTCCGGCACCTGCTCTCTTACCTTGTCGACGCCTCGCTCGCCGGCACCGCCGACGACCTCAAGGAATATACCGTAGCCGTCGATGCGCTGGGCAAACCCTCCTCTTACGACCCGCGTCAGGAATCCGCGGTACGCATGCAGGTCGGCCGCTTGCGTCAGAAGCTGGCCGAATATTACCGCACCGAGGGCATCGAGGACACGGTTGTCGTCGATCTGCCGAAAGGCGGATTCCGGGTTGTCTTCGAGCCCCGCAAGTCCCCTTACGAGCAGCTGCCGGTTCCGGATTCCATTAATGAAGATGCCCTCTCACCGCGCGGCTGGCGTTCGCGCGAGATCGTGCTGGTGGTTGCGCTTTGCGCCGCCCTTGGCGCAGCCGCATTCTTTGCCGAACGTTTCTGGCAGACGCGGGGAGCACTCGCGCAACAGACCGCCGCCGAGGCTGCCGTCCCGTGGACTCCGGAAATCCAAGAGCTCTGGGACCCGATCCTCTCCTCCAACCGGCCACTGGTCGTATGTATCGCGACACCGCTGTCCGTGATGATCCCCGGGTTTGGATTCGTGCGCGAATTCGCCGTCAACGACTGGGAAGATGTTCCCAAATCGAAGGGTATCGCCGCGCTCAAAGAAGCGCTGCATGCCAGCACGGTCCAGCCGACTTTCGGCTACACAGGCGTTGGCACCGCAAGCGCCGCGCTGCTGCTCGGGCAATTTCTGGGCGCTCGCCAGAAGAGTCTGGTGATGACCCGCGCCAATCTGCTCTCCCTGCCGGAATTGATGGAAGAGAATGTCGTCTTCCTCGGGCCGCTCACGGGGGACCGGGAAATCCGCGCGCTGCGTGTCGATCAGGAGATTCTGCTCGAGCCCGACGGCATCCGCAATCTGCACCCGCGCGCGGGCGAACCGGCGTTTGTCCCCGAGGGTCAGGCCGCTGCCAACCAGTCCGGCAATCAGTCAGCGGGAAGGCGCGGCGGCGAAGACTCTCTGGACACCTACTCGCTCATCAGCCGCGTTCCCGGGCTGCGGGGGAAGGGCGAGATCCTGAGTCTTTCCGGCAACCAGATCTCAAGTGTGATGGCTGGCGCGCAGGCTCTCACCGATCCCTCCGTTGCAAAGATGCTGGTTTCGAAACTGCGAAAACCTGATGGCACGATTCCGCGTTATTTCCAGGTCGTGCTGCGCGTGCGCTCGATGGATGGCGTGCCCACGGAAATTACGTACATGTTCCACAGAGAACTAGTCGCCTCGAGGCCACCTGCGCCGCCGGAAAAGTAGCAATTTGCAAGCTATTGAAAACACGCCTGCGAGTACGTAACAACGCCGTAACGCACTGTCACATGACTCGCCCATCCAGGTGGACAGGTCAATGACGTGTTAGTTTCAAAGTGGCCCTCCATCTGAGGATCCAGGAGAAAATCAGTATATGAAGCGTGCTACGTTTGCTCTGCTTATTGCCGGAGCGTTCATGGCTGCGGTGCCGGCTTTCGCCCACCACTCGTTCGCCGCGACCTACTTTGAGGACAAGACGATCACCGTCGAAGGAAAGCTGGTGCAATTCATGTTCCGGAACCCGCACTCCTTCGTTCACATCGAAGCGCCGGACGACAAGGGTCAGGTCGAAACCTGGGCCGTCGAATGGGGCGGCGGCGGTCAGCTAAGCCGCGAAGGCGTTTCGCGCGACACCCTGAAGCCGGGTGACCACGTCATCATCACCGGCAACCCGGGCCGCAACCCGGAAGATCACCGCATCCGCATGCGCAGCATTAAGCGTCCTTCCGATGGTTTCGGATGGGCCGGCACCGTTCAGTAAACAGTCACCCGGAATCGGTGTGAGAGGCAGGTCACTGATTGTGAGTGACCTGCCTTTTTATTTGCCAGTAGGGAACTTTTGCTTCTAACCGGCTACTTGTGGAAGCGGCAAACGAGGATCCCTTTGCCCAGAATGTGACCTTGCGCACCGGCGATCACCTGGTCACGAGTTGCCCCCGGTCCCAGATCCAGCTTGGTATCGAGCGCCATCAGCTCAAAAGTGTAGTGATGGTACGGACCTGCGGCGCCCGCTCCCGGACCCATAAAGCCCACCTTGCGGCCGGTATTCACGACCTGGATTGTGCCGTCGGCGAGCTTTGGCTCGTCCGACTGCCCTTCGGCAAGTTTGGTCGCGTTGCCAGGGATGTTGAACGCCATCCAGTGCGTCACATCGTCGGTCTTCTTTTGCATGGCAACGTCCGGGTCGTGCATGAGCAGCACGAAGGACTGCGTGCCCGCCGGAACGTGGTCCCAATCGAGTTCGGGCGACACCGGTTTGGGGTCGTTCTGTGTGTACTTGTTGGGGATGACGCCGCCGTCTTCGAACGCCGGCGAAGTCAAAGTCAGGCCCGGACCCGCGGGTCCCCGGGCACCGCCGCCACCACGGCCACCCGGAGGGGGCCCTTGTCCAAACGCTGAGCCGATACCGGCGGCCAGCAAAACCGTGCCAATCGCGAGTGTTTGTCTGGTTTTCATTGATTTTCGTTTTCCTTCCCTGCGTCCGATCAGCATATCAAAACTTATTCGGCCACTACTCCCGGCAGATGCCCCGCTCGCTCGCCCGGATGAACCGGACCAGGTGCAAGGTGTTGTCGTCCGCCATCGTGTTTTCGATCCTCCGCAAGGCTTCTTCGAGTTTGAGACCCGACCGGTAGAGCGTGTGGTAAGCCTTCTTCAACTGCCGGACTTGCGCGAGCGGGAATCCGGCTCGCTTCAGACCGACGAGGTTCGGCCCGACCGGCTCGACATTGAAGCCCGAGTACAGAAAGAACGGCGGAACGTCGAGGTTGACCCGCGTGTTGCCCCCGATCATGGCGAGCCGGCCGATTCGCGAAAACTGGTGAATCACCACGCCCCCGGAAATAAAGGCCTGATCCTCGACCTCCACGTACCCCGCGACAAGCGCGCAGCTTGCGATCACCGTGTTGTTGCCGATCGTGCAATTGTGGGCGATGTGGCCGGACGTCATGATGTAATTCCCGTCGCCGATCGAAGTCACCGACTCGGGCTTCGTGCCGCGCGAAATCGTATAGTGCTCGCGGATCCTGTTCCCATTGCCGATACGCAGATAGCTCCGCTCGCCGTTAAAGTTTTTGTCCAGCGGATCGGTACCGAGCACTGTTCCGGCGGAAATCTCATTGCGATCACCGAGCGTGGTCCAGCGTTTAATGAAGACGTAAGGCTCGACGACGCAGTCGGCGCCGATCGCCACGTCGCTCTCGACGATACAGAAATCCCCGATGCGCGTCCGCGCGCCAATCGTTGCTTCGGGGCGGACGCGCGCAGTCGAGGCAATCGTCGCGGAGGGATCAATCGGCACGGAACTTTATGATAACGACGCGTTCGCTGTCGCAAACGCTCTTCAGGGGACGTGAATATGTTCGGTCGATTGCACCCTGTCCGGATCTTCGACGTGATCGAGCCTTTTCTTCAGCGGCACCAGCGCCCGCATCGTGATCACGTTCAGCACGGCAAGAATGATAGCGACCTCGTAGCGGCCCATCGCGGTTGCGGCCCCGATAGCCCCGGTGTTCCAGATGCTTGCGGCCGTCGCCGTGCCATGCACGCTCAGCCCTTCCTTCAGGATTGCCCCGCCTCCCACGAATCCGATGCCCGCAATCAATCCCTGCAGGACGCGGGAATTCGCGGCGAGCCCGTCGGATCCCGATCCGAGTCCCTGCATGATGAGCAGATAACCGCAGCTCGCGATCGCCACGATGGGGAATGTCCGGATCCCGACTCCGTGAGCTTGCTGTTCGCGCACCCAACCCGTCGGCATGGCAAGGACGTATGCAGCGACGATCTTCACTGCGAGAAGCCAAAGCAGGTGCCAGTCGATTATGGGCATGCTGTATTGTTGAGCTTATCGCTTTCCATGACCGGGCGAAGTCACGCAACCAAACGATATCGATACCTCGACTTGCTGATCAATATCTTCGTGGTCGTGTTGATCGTCTCGAATCTCATCGCGCCGAAGCTCGTCCCGATGGGGAAGCTGCGCTTTAGCGCAGCGCAGCTGCTTTTCCCTTTGACTTATATTTTCGGCGACATTTTCACTGAAGTTTACGGCTACAGCGCGTCACGCAAGGCCATTTGGATCGGCTTCATGGCCAGCATCATTATGACAATGTTTGGCCTTTTCGCAATCTGGCTGCCCGCCGCGCCGGAGTTCAAGGACCAGCTGGCTTACGAAACCATCTTCGGCGTCGTGCCTCGAAACGTCGCCGCGAGCCTGCTTGCCTATTGGGCCGGCGAGTTCGCCAACTCACTCACTGTTGCCAGGATGAAAGTCTGGACAGAGGGAAAATATCTCTGGACACGTACAGTGGGGTCGACGATCGTCGGTCAGGCAGTCGACACGACCATCGTCATAGTTATCATTTTTTGGGGGCAGCCGCTCAATGTGATGGCGAACCTCATCTTTTCCGGGTATGTTTTCAAGGTCACCTACGAAGTCCTCGCAACGCCTCTCACTTACCTGGTAGTAAATTCGCTGAAGCGCGCCGAGGGCGTCAACTATTTCGACCGGAGCACAAACTTCAACCCATTCGCGGTGCGCGCGGAAGACGCCTAGCCGCCGGGTCTCAGCTTCCCAGCAATCTCCGCGTTTCCAGTACCGGAATATCCTTCCAGTAACGCTCGAAATTCTGACGCCCCATGAAAGAACGGGTCTGCATTCGATCGATATAAAGCGTGCCGCCGAGGTGGTCGATCTCATGCTGCAGGATCCGCGCGTACCAGCCGCGCGCGGAAATCGTGACCGGCTCCGCCCGCTCGTTCAAACAATCGACCCTGACTGCCAGCGCCCGCGGCACAATCGCGGTGAACCCGGACAGGCTGAGGCAGCCTTCAAAAAACTCGACATCCCCGGGCTCAAGCGTCAGCCGGGGGTTTATGATGACGTGCGGGGCGACCGCCGTCCGAAGCCGTTCGGCGGCATGCTCCGGTGCCGCCTTGTCGATGTACTCCTGGCGGTCTTCGATCACCGCGATCTGCAGAGCCTGACCGATCTGCGGAGCCGCCAGCCCGACGCCCGGCGCGGCACGCATGGTTTCGAACATGGCCCCGATCAGGTCCTGAATCCGTCCCGATAAAATCTCCGCCGGACTCAGGTCCCGGCACGGCTCCCGAAGCACCAGACCACCCGCTTCTACAATTTCCAGAACTTCCGGCATCTCCTTCACCTCCTTCCGATTTTTCGGGCTCGGAAAATCCTGCATGGCAAGCAACGTGAATTGCATGACCAACCCGTATCATCCAACGTTAAACCATTCAAAATAAATAACTTATGTTGGCATTATACGTGCTAAACTTCAGATGGGACGGCAATGTTTCTGCCCGCCCCAAATTGGAGAAAACGACAAATGCTCGGATGGATGATTGTGTTCGCTTTTCTGGCGGTAATAACGGGCGTCTTGACGATCGCGGCGGGCCCCACCGCAGGACTTCTTTCCACCAGGCTGGCCTCCATGATTTTCGGAGCATTATTCCTCGTTTGCCTCCTGACCAGTTTTGCGCGCGGCAGGGTCTGAGGAGCCGACTGGCGGGCGCATGAAAGCCAGGCCGGTTCGAATCGTCCTCGCCTTTTATCCTTCGGAAGAAGGTCCTTCGGAGCGTATCAGAAAGTCGCTCGAGCCTGTTTCGCGAATCTGCATCGTCAGGGGCGACACCAGAGAAATTCCACGGTCTTATTCACGCTACGCGCCCTTGCGGGTCGAAGGCGAGACGCTGCTGATCGCCGAGACGCCCGCAGCCAAACTCGAGACGGTCGTCAAGTACCTGCGTGTATCCGGATCTCCTGCGATTTTTGTGGTGCGGCCGGAGTTCGTCAGCGGTGTCGAAAACGAAGGCCCGCCCTCCGCGGAGATCCCCGGAGATCGGTCTGCCCTGACCAAGGCCACCATAGTGGCCCGCCTCGAAAAATCCAAGGCCGAACTGCAGGCCGCCCGCCAGGATCTGGTGGATGCCAACCGGCTGGAGCACGCGTTGTCTCCCGCGGCCGAATGGATTCTGGATAATTCCTACCTCATCCACACCCAGATCAATGAAGTACAGCGCCATTTGCCGCGCGATTATTCCGCGTGGGCGGGCGCCCGGAATGGGCACGGAGACGTGTGGTCGGTAGCTCGCGAGCTGGTTTCCAAAGCAGATTATGTTGTGACCGAGGCGAGCATCAGAGAACATCTGGAGCTCGCCCAGACGCCTGCGCCGTTCACAATCGCGGAATTGTGGGCGTTTCCGTTGTTCCTGCGCATCGCTCTCGTTGAAGAGTTGACCCGCCTCTCCGTCGCCGTCAAGCACGGGCAGCAACTGCGCGAGTCGGCCTATCTGTGGGCCAACCGGCTCGCCAGCAGCTCGCGCGCCGGGTCCGAAGCCTTTGAAGCCATGTTGCGGCACCTCGAAACCGAGCCTATCGCCCGCCAACCTCACTTCGTCACGACTCTGGCCGAGCGGCTCCAGGATGAAGAGCTTGCCCTCGGACCCGCGCAACAGTGGATTGAACAGCAATTCGGGAAGTCTCTGATCGAGGTCGTCAGGGCACAGCACACGCGGGAAGCGGCGGAAACCGTTTCCACCGCCAACGCCTTCGGAAGCCTGCGGGCGCTCTCGCGCATCGACTTCAAGAACACCTTCGAAGATGTCAGCCTTGTCGAAGCCGAACTGCGCAAAGATCCGGCCGGGACATATCGGCAAAGCGATTTCCAGACGCGCGACCGCAGCCGCCGCATGGTGGAGAAAATGGCGCAGTACAGCTCTCTCGACGAGCTCGAAGTGGCGCGGCGGGCGGTCCGGTTAGCGCAGGAATCGCCAGACCCTGCATCCGGCCACGTTACCTACTATCTGCTCTCCGCGGGTCTCCCCCAGCTCGAGAAGGAAACGAACGCGCGCATTCCGCTCGGAGCGCGCACGCTTCGCGCGATATGCCGCCATGCGACTCCGCTTTATCTTGAGGCCATTCTCGGGCTGACAACGTGTTTCGCTGTTTTGTCCTGGCTTCTCGCGCGCGAGGCTGGAGTCCATCAACTTCCGATCCTTATTGCCCTCACCGCGCTTTCGATCCTCCCGCTCAGTGAATTGTGCATTCAGATCGTGAACGCATTTGTCATCGCCTTGCTGCCCCCGGATCCTCTGCCGAAACTGGATTTCCGCGAGGGCATCCCCGCGGAGCACGCCACGCTGGTCGTGATCCCGATGATGCTGAGCAGCCAAGATGTCATCCGGACCGAAATCGAAAAACTCGAAGTGCGTTTTCTGGGCAATCGCAACGCAAATATCTTCTACAGCCTGTTCCCCGATTTCACCGACTCGGCCGAGCCTTCCACGACGGAGGACGCCGACTTGCTCCAGACAGCCCGTAACGGTATCGCCGAGCTGAACAGGCATTACCCGCTTGCGCCGGAGCAAGACGGCGACCGCTTTCTGTTGTTTCATCGCCCGCGTGTCTGGTCCGAGAGCGAGCAGCTGTGGATCGGGCGCGAGCGCAAGCGCGGAAAGCTGGAAGAGCTGAACGCGTTTCTCGTGGGCACCGCGGGCACGAACAACCCGGGCTCGAACAAAGGAATACTCGACACCGGCCGCCTCCCGCTGCGGATAGCCTATGTCCTTACGCTCGATGCGGACACCCAATTGCCTGCCGATACCGGGCGCAGGCTGATCGAAACGATCGCGCATCCCTTGAATAGAGTCGTGATCGACCCTCAAACAGGGATCCGCAAGCAGGGGTATACGATTATCCAGCCGCGCGTGAGCATCACGCTGCCTGGCGCCACGGTAACCCGCTTCACCAGAATTTTCGCCGACGCCACCGGCACCGATCCCTATTCTCAGACTGTCTCCGATGCGCAACAGGACCTCTTCCTTGAAGCCATCTATCACGGCAAAGCGATCTACGACGTTCAGGCTTTCCACACCATCCTCGGTGACCGCTTTCCTCCGGAGGCTCTGCTCAGCCACGATCTGATCGAAGGCGCGCACGTGGGCGTGGGCCTGGCAAGCGACATCGAGCTCTTCGAACATCTGCCGACGGGCTACGGCGGCTTCGCCTCGCGCCAGCATCGATGGATCCGGGGCGACTGGCAGATCGCGCGATGGGCGATGCGCCTCGCGCCGGGTTCATCGGGGGCGCTGCAACACAATCCTCTGTCGCTGATAAACCGCTGGCGCATTCTGGATAACCTGCGGCGCAGTCTCGTCCCGATCGCCGCCCTCCTGCTTCTTCTGCTTGGCTGGCTCACGAATGCGGCACCCGGCGTCTGGAGCCTGGTGGTCGGCCTCGCGGTCGCTATTCCTGCCATCACGCCTCTGCTCGAGCGGCTCGCGCGGCGCGTACAGGGATCGGTGTACCGCTGGCAGGGCGCGGCGGACGAACTGATTCGCGCCGTCGTAATGATCGCGTTCCTGCCCCATCAGGCATGGCTTTCCGCCGACGCCATTGCACGCGTGTTTTACCGCCGCCACATCAGCCGGCGCAAGCTCCTCGAATGGCACACGGCCGAACACGCAAAGGCGAATGCCCACAGGCATAGCGACGCGGCTCTCCGCCAGTTGACCGTCATCTCCGGACTCTCCGTTCTGCTCATCATCGGGCTCCTCGTCGAAGGCGAATTCGCGCCAACGGCGTTTTTCGTTCTCCTTTGGGCCGCCTCTCCCCTGTTGATGCGCTGGATGGGCCACCCCGGGCGCTCGCTTGCGCGGAAAACACTCAGCGGCGGGGAAACCCTCTTCCTGCGTGGTGTCGCTCGCGCAACCTGGCGCTACTTCGACGACCTCGTCGGACCGGAAACCAACTGGCTGCCCCCCGATAACTCGCAGCTGGCGCTTCGCGTCGAAGTGGCACGGCGCACGTCGCCCACCAACATCGGCCTTTGGCTCACCTCGGCGCTGACGGCACGCGATTTCGGTTACCTCACAGCCGACGAATTCTGCCTGCGCTGCTCTCGCACGCTCGACACGCTCACGCGCATGGAGCACTACGAAGGGCATCTTCTGAACTGGTACGACACTCACACGCTCGAACCGCTGAATCCCAGCTACGTCTCGACCGTCGACAGCGGAAATCTGATCGCCGCTCTCTGGGTGCTCGAACAAGGCTGCAACGATCTTCTGCGCGCTCCTGTCATCGGCCATGCCGGGCTGCGCGGTCTCTATGACACGTTGTCGATTCTGCAGGAAAAGTGCGGCGACGACCCCTCTGCCGCCGTGTCGATGCATGCCCTGCGGCGTCTGCTGCGTGGCGCGAAGGAAGGTCACGAGCTGATCGGCCGCTACCGGATGGCCGCCGCGCCTGTACAGAAGCTGCACGAATCCCAGCGCTGGCATGTAGAGGGGACCGACGAGCGCACCTATTGGGCCTCGCGCCTTTCGAGCGGCCTGGCGTTGTGGACAACGGTGGCGGATCGCTATCTGCAATGGATGGAGACGCTGGCCGCGCCGCCGGATTCCCTTCTCGCCCCGATCGGCAAAGATGCCGTAAGGTTACGCCGGCGCGCATTGCACCAGATTCCTTCGCTGCTCTCGCTCTCGGAAAATTCGATAGCGCCGATCGACTCGATCCTCTTCTGGCGAACGCGCCCCGACCTCCGGCCCGAGGTTACGGCATGGCTCGATCAGCTGGGCGCGGAATACGCGACCGCGAAACAGAATGCCGCAGAGTCGGTAGCGGCGTTGCGCAGGTTGATGGCGGATGCGGCGAAGATCGCGGACGGCATCAACATGCGTTTTCTCTACGATGCCGGGCGCCGGCTCTTCGGCGTGGGCTATGCGGTAGGGGGGCCGCGCGAATTCGCCAGCCACTACGATCTGCTCGCCAGCGAATGCCGGCTTGCCAGTCTCGTGGCCATTGCGAAAGGCGACGTACCCGTGGATCACTGGTACGCCATGAGCCGGCCGTACGTTTATTCCTCCGGCGGCCAGACTCTGCTCTCCTGGAGCGGGACGATGTTCGAATACATGATGCCGCTTTTGTTCACGCGCACGTATGCGAACTCGCTGCTCGACCACGCGTGCCACGACGCCGTACGGCGCCAGATCGAATACGGAAACGAAAACGGTATTCCCTGGGGTATTTCCGAATCCGCCTGGAGCGCGCTCGATTCGCACCAGATCTATCAGTACCGCGCATTCGGCGTGCCGGTGCTCGCGCTGAATCCGGGCACCGAGGAAGAACTGGTCGTCTCGCCTTATTCCAGCGTGCTGGCGATGCTGATCGACCCGGCGGCCGGCGCCGACAACCTGGAGCGTCTGCAAGGCCTGGGGCTGGGGGGCCCGATGGGCTTTTACGAATCCATCGATTTCTCGCGCGAGAACCGGAAAAACGGCGAGCGGGGCGTCACGATCTTTTGCTACATGGCCCACCATCAGGGCATGAGCCTGAACGCGCTTGACAATGTTCTGCACCGGGACGTGATGCAGCGCCGCTTCCATGGCGATCTGCGCATCCGCGCCGTCGAGAGTCTCCTGTTCGAAGGCATTCCGATCACCCGTCACCCCATCGAGGAAACCAGAAGCGGGTCGCCGGCCGTACACGTCGTCAGCCCCGACGACGCGGCCGACCGCGTCTGGACGGAGGAGACCGCCGCGCCGAGAGTGCATCTGCACGGCAATGGGCGCTATGCGCTGATGATCACGAACTCCGGCGGCGGTTATAGCCGCTGGGGCGATTTCGACTTGACGCGATGGCGCTCCGACCCGACGCTCGATCCGTGGGGGTCGTTCCTCTACGTGCGCGATTTGAAATCCGACGAACTTTGGGCGACAACCCATAAACCCCTGCAGACTCGCGCGGGCGAGCTGAGCGTCCGTTTCGCGTCGGACCGCGCCGAGATCCATCGCCGCCTCTCCGGCGTTGAAACGGTCCTCGACATCACGGTCGCGTCCGAGGATGACGTCGAGTTGCGCCGCCTCCGCGTCACCAATCGCTCGCTGCGGTCGCGCCAGCTGGAGTTCACCAGTTATGTCGAACTCGCGATGACGTATCATGGCGCCGACAAGGCGCATCCCGCCTTCGTGAAGATGTTCATCGAGACGGAGAACCCCGCGCCCGGGGTATTGCTCGCTCACCGGCGGCCGCGGGATCCGAAAGATCCGCCCATATGGACCGCGCATGTTCTCGTTCTCGCGTCCGAACAAACGGAGCAGCGCGATGACATCCAGCACGAGACAGATCGCGGCAGATTTCTCGGCAGGGGCAACTCACCTGAAAATCCAGCAGCATTGAAGACGCGTCTGAGCGGTTCCGTGGGCACAGTCATCGATCCGATATTCAGCCTCCGATGCCGGGTCGATCTCGATCCGCGCGAACGCCAGGAGCTCACGTTCCTGACCATTGCGGCATCCAGCCGCGAGACGCTCATGGAATTAGTTGCGAAGTATCAGGTCGCCGGAGCAGTCTCCCGCGCCTTCGAAATGGCATGGACGCGCGCGCAGCTGGAATTCCGCTTCCTGCGCATCGGCCCCGGTGCGGCGCATCGCTTCCAGGAGCTTGCCAGCCAGATGATTTACCCGAATCCGAGGCTTCGCCCGCCCACCGACCGCATGACGCGCAACCGGCTGGGCCAGGAAAGCCTCTGGACCTACGGGATCTCCGGCGATCTGCCGATACTCGTGGTCACCTTATCCGACGGGCGCAGCCTTTCCCTGGTTCGCGAAGTGCTTCTTGCCCATGCGTACTGGAGACTTCGCGGTTTCAAAGCGGACGTCATCATCCTCAATCAGGAAGGCCCGAGCTACGATCAGCCGCTCAAGATCGAGCTACAGCGTCAGATTCAGGCGCACGCCTCGGAAGCGGGCACGGACCGGCCCGGCGGCGTCTTCCTGCGCGACTGGCATGCCATCCCGGAGGAGCATCGGGCCCTCATTCTGGCATGCGCGTGCATCCTGCTCAGCGGCAGTCGCGGGTCTCTTCAGCAGCAACTGGTGCCGGTCCCGGAAGGTCCTGTCGTGCCCCCGTTCGTCCCGGCGAGCGGCAGCGGAGAAGAGCCGTCGCGGCCTCTGCCTTTTCTGGAACTGCCTTACTTCAACGGCCTGGGCGGATTCACCGCCGACGGCCGCGAGTATGCAATCTATCTGAAGCCCGGCGCCACCACGCCCGCTCCGTGGATCAACGTGATGGCGAACGAACACTTCGGCGCGCTGGTGGGTGAAAGCGGACTCGGCTTTACCTGGTCGCAGAACAGCCAGGCGAACCGCCTGACGCCATGGCACAACGACCCGGTCAGCGATCCGCAATCGGAAGTGATCTACATGCGGGATGACGACAGCGGCGCCATCTGGACACCGACCGCCCTGCCGCGCCGCGAGAAGGATGCGTACCGTGCTCGTCATGGCCAGGGCTACACGGTCTTCGAACACAACAGCCACGCGATCGGGTTGGAAGCCACTGTGTTCGTTCCTGTCGGCGAGAATGGCGCGGGCGATCCGTTGAAAGTCTGCCGCTTGCGGTTGCGCAACGATTCATCCCGCAGCCGCCGTCTCACCGTGACCTGGTTCGTCGAGTGGACCCTTGGACCCGACCGCGAAGAGCAGCAGATCCATATCCAATCCTCGCGCGACACCGAAACCGGAGCGCTTCTCGCGCGCCAATATTGGAACGGCGGGGCGCGCGGCCGCTGGGCGTTCGCGGCGACGAACCCGCAGTCTTCCTCCTCGACCTGCGATCGCGGTCAGTTTCTGGGGCGGGACGGCACGCGCTCGAATCCGGCCGCACTGGATCGGGCTCGCCTCGACAATCGCTGTGGAACAGGCGCCGACCCGTGCGCCGCCCATCAGCTAAAAATCACTCTCGATCACGGCCAGCAGACTGAAGTTGTGTTTCTTCTCGGCCAGGCCGATGACCTGGAATCGGTGCGCGCGATCCTCAAACGCTTTGAATCTCCCGGCGAAGTGGAAACGGCCCTCGATGGGACCCGCCGCTGGTGGGATTCCCTGCTTGGCTCTCTGCAGGTCCGAACGCCGGTGCTGTCTGTCGATCTTCTGCTCAATCGATGGCTGCTCTATCAATCGCTGAGCTGCCGTTTCTGGGGATGCTCGGCTCTTTATCAATCGGGCGGCGCCTTCGGCTTTCGCGATCAATTGCAGGACTCGATGGCGTTCGTTTACAGCGCGCCCCAAATAACGCGGAAACACATTCTGGCAGCCGCCGCCCGGCAGTTTCCGGAGGGCGACGTGCAGCACTGGTGGCATCCGGATACCGGCGTCGGCGTGCGTACGCTCTGCTCGGACGATTTGCTCTGGCTGCCTTTCGTGGTTGCCCAATATGTCAAGGTCACCCACGATTTGGGAATCCTCGACGAATCCGTGCCGTTCATCGACGGACCCGCGCTCGCCGAACATGAGCACGAGCGCATGATAACGCCGACGGTATCCGCGCAAACAGCGCCCCTTTGGGAGCATTGCCGCCGCGCCCTGGACCACGGTCTGGGCGAACGCGGCAAAAAAACTGGTCCTCACGGTTTGCCTTTAATGGGCAACGGCGACTGGAACGACGGCATGAATCTGGTGGGCGCAGAGGGGCGCGGCGAAAGCGTGTGGCTCGGCTGGTTCCTGTGTGCCGTGCTCGATTCGTTCGCCGGGCTCATGGAGAACCGCCCGGCCGAAAGGCATTTCGCCGCCGGCTGGCGACAGCAGATCACCGCATTGAAGAACGCGCTCGAGGAATCCGCGTGGGACGGCGAGTGGTATCTCCGGGCGTACTTCGACAATGGCGCGCCTCTCGGTTCCCACGCGAACCAGGAAGCGCGTATCGATTCCCTGCCCCAGTCGTGGTCAGTTATTTCCGGCGCGGGCGACCCGGCCAGAGCCAGGCAAGCCATGGAATCGGCGGAAGCCAACCTCGTGCGGGAACGCGACCGGCTTGTCCTCCTGTTCACGCCGCCCTTCGACCATTCCGAGCCCAACCCCGGTTACATCATGGGCTATCCCCCAGGCCTGCGCGAGAACGGCGGCCAATATACACACGGCTCGTTATGGCTGGCGATGGCGTGGGCACGTCTCGGAGAAGGCGAGAAGGCGGTCCGCCTGCTGCAGCTCATGAATCCAATTGAGTTGAACCGGGGACCGGCCGACCTCGAGCGGTATCGCGGCGAGCCTTATGTGGCGGCAGCCGATATTTCGAGCGCCGCAAACCACGTCGGCCAAAGCGGGTGGACCTGGTACACCGGCTCGGCCGCATGGATGTACCGGATCTGGATGGAAGAAGTACTCGGCTTTCAGTTGCGCGGCGACCGCTTCACCCTGAAGCCGTCACTGCCCGCCGCGTGGCCAGGCTTCGAGCTTACCTACCGCCGCGGCTCAACAACCTGGGAGATTAAGGTTGGCAGGTTGGAAGGTGAAGCAATGCCGCTGTTCGAATTGGATGGCGAAGAAGTAACGTCGGGCTTCATTCCGATCGAAGATACCGGAGGCACGCACCAGGTCGTCGTCCGCCTGACGCAGCCCGCTGCTCCGACGGATCTGGATTCATCCCCTCAGGAGCTTCAGACGGCGGGCGCGTAGGCTGAAGTACATTTCGATGACGCTGTCACCAGCCGGTTTCAAAGTCACCATATGTGGTAAAATTCACATTCTGAGCGTATTGTGACATACGTTTACTTCAGGTCAGACGCCGCTTGACTGCTCGGGGCGGCGCAGGAACGGTAGTTCTCCTTGCAATGCAATGTCCTTATTGTCAGTCGGATGATGTCACACGCAGCCGCCGAAAATTTTGGGAACGTTTTGTTCTGCCTCTCATGCGCGCGCATGTCATGCGGTGCCGTGACTGCCACAAGCGTCACTGGATCGGCGTCGAATG
>DATAZF010000007.1:0-13667 GCA_036272235.1 Bryobacteraceae bacterium
ATATCGGGATGATCAGCCAAATAAGTGATCGGCAAATGAAGAGCAAGAACGCCCAGCCGACGAAGATGACGATGAAGATAACGAAGAAAAAGAAGAACAACGACGCCGGGGCGAAGAAGCTGATCTCGCTGACGAGCGGACCAGGTTGCAGCTTCTCCGGCATCGTCATCGCGGATCTGATAGCTGGAGACGAGA
Source organism: Bryobacteraceae bacterium (assembly GCA_036272235.1). GTDB lineage: Bacteria > Acidobacteriota > Terriglobia > Bryobacterales > Bryobacteraceae > BOG-234. The sequence continues at coordinate 196 of DATAZF010000007.1, forward strand.
TTCCGGAAATTCCAGTCGAGCTGCCATCAGTCCCTGGTTCTGGACAGGATTCACGTCCTCACCAAAACTGTATTTTTCCGGCGCCGGTGAGATTTTCACAGGCTCCTTCTCGTTCTCCGGGGTGTGAAATTGATAATCGCCGCCGAACGACACCTTATAGGTGGAGTTCCAGAGCAGGACCTTCTGGCGCGGTTCGCTCGCCAGCGAACGCCTCTTCGCCCATCGTCCGCACCATCGCGCGGCCGTTGTTTTGTGACCCAGGCCGCGACACAGGAACCGGCGCCGCATACTCGGCGAACGGCGTTGTCTGAATTTGCGGCGCCCCCCGACGGATTGCACTTTGTCGCGCAGGTGTTCGTCGGAAGATTCCGTGCGCGCGACGATTTGTCTTTTCGAGAATCATCCATGCGGCGGACTTGCACAGGAAGATCAAGGCAATGCCAGGGAGGCGTCTGACCACGCCTCATTGTGTAGATTGTGGTCCCTTTTTTGTGAAGTACTTTTCGCGATAAATAAAAACCGGCAACATATCTGTTGAGACCTTCGGAAGGGCGCATTGAATGCATCTTTTTTGGCCGCGTGTTTCGCGAACAGGCGAAAACTCCAGTAAACAGGCAAATTCCGCCATAGAAGCTTTTTTCAAAATGCATGCATTCCCGCTGGTCAAACACGGGAAACTGTTATATCATTCCGCTGAAGGTTTACAGAACCGCCTCCAGGGGATAAGGGGAAAATTGTGAAAACGCTCGCCCTCTCATGCGCGGCAGCCATGCTGCTTTGCCTCGCATTGCCGAATCAGTCATTGGCGCAGGTGAATGGGACGGTCGGTGGAACCGTTGCGGATTCCTCCGGTGCCATCATTCCAAAGGTCAGTGTTACAGCCAAAAACGATAACACCGGTGTGACCACCACCGCCGTCACTAATGATGCCGGAGCCTACGAATTCAGCAGCCTGCAGCCCGGCACCTATACCGTTTCAGCCGGAAATGCGGGTTTCCAGACCACCACTTTCAAAGACGTGGCGCTGGGCCAGGGCCAGCAGGTCCGCCTGAATTTCGGGCTCAAGGTTGCACAGGGAGCCCAATCGGTCGATGTCGTTGTCGAAGCGGATACACAGCTTGCGACTACCACCTCTTCTGTAGGCGGTGTTCTGACAACAAAAGAAGTAAATGATCTGCCGATCGCCAGCCGCAATGTCATCGACCTGGTCGCCTTGACGCCGGGTGTGATCAACGTCCCTGGCGTCTTCACCTCTTCGATGATGAACTTTGCGGGGCTGCAAACCAACCAGGTCAACACGACCCGCGACGGCGTGATCACCAATGACGGCCGCTACGCGAACGGCGCTTATTCGGGCGCGTTCACCAGCCCGGACCTGATCGAGGAAATCCGCGTTTCCACCAACCAGATCGACCCGGCTCTCGGCCGCGGCGCGGCGCAGGTCGAATTGCGCACACGTTCCGGCGGTAATGACTTTCACGGCGCGGCCTTCTGGAGCAATAACAACTCGTATTTCAACGCCGCTCCCTTCTTCCAGAATCTGAATGCCCAGCCCAATAACTACGCGAACCGCAACCAGTTCGGTGCTCGTGTCGGCGGCCCGATCAAGAAGAACAAGTTGTTCTTCTTCTTCGTCACTGACGACCAGCGGTACCTTGGCAAGCAGGTAACCACCGCCACCGTTCTGACGGCTCCCGCGCGGCAGGGTATCTTCCGCTATCTGACCTCCGGCAACACCGGCGCGAACGGCGGCGCCGCACGGACGAACGGCAATGCGTTTGGCGGCGCCACGGCTTCCGTCGACACGAGCGGCAACCCTCTCACTTCGGCTAACGGATCGCCGCTGTACCTGAACTCCGTGAATCTCTTCGCGGCGGGTGCGGGCGCAAATTTCAGCGCGATCGATCCGGTATGGTTCGGACCGCAATACGTCGGCAAATACATGCCGCTGCCGAACAACTATTCGGTCGGTGACGGTCTGAATACCGCCGGTTACTCGTGGCAGCAGAGGCTTAACGGGCTGGACGGAGCGACCGGTCAGAGTCCTAACAACAACCGCAACAACTATAGCGTTCGTGTCGACTACAACATCAACGACAAGCACAAGGTCAACTTCATCATGACGCGGGAACATGACTGGGGCGCCACTACCCAAACCGGTATTCCCGACTATCCGGCCGGCGTCTATGGACAGGAAGTACGCGATCCGCGCTTCTACAGCGCTGGCTGGACCTGGACTCTAACCCCGACCCTGCTCAACGAATTTCACTTCGGATACAAGCGGGACACCTGGGAAGGCACCTCGCCGCTCGATAACGGGTGCTGTATCGGCGGCGCGTCCGAAACGGCGATCTCCGACGCATCGAAAGCGGTTCGAGCGTCCTATCCGCAGGCCAATGGCACCTTCCTTTATACGCAGGCCGGCACCCTCGGCACTCCCGGCGGAACTCTGGGACTCTATGCCGGGATGAACGTCTCCGCCCCGCGTTCCACTATCAGCCCCTTCTATCAGTGGGGAGACGCGGTGAGCTGGGTGAAAGGCGCGCATTCCTTCCGTTTCGGTTTCGAAATCGATCGCACCAGCTCGATATCCTCCAACTCCGGCAACACCGCAACGACCCGGCCCAGTGTGACGCTCGGCGGAGGTGTTGCGCCTCCCGCATTCACGCCCGGGCTTGTGCCGGGAATCGGCGCTACCAACCAGACAACGGCGCAGAATCTCCTCGCCAACCTCGTCGGTGAAGTCGCCAGCGTCAGCGAGACCTATTGGATCAATAGTCCGACCCAGACGGACTGGACAAACTATACGAACGACATTCTCTTCTACCGCACCAATGTTGCGAACGCATGGTCCGCCTATGGGAAAGACAACTGGAAGGTCACCCCGAACCTGACGGTGAACGCTGGTGTGCGCTTCGATTTCTTTGGCGCTCCCTATATGCAGCAGGGGCTCGCCGGACGCCCGCAGGGCGGGCAATCGGGGCTGTTCGGTGTTTCCGGAACCAACTTTGCCAATGCCATGTGGACGCCCGGCGCCTCGGGCGGAGCACTTACCACCGCGCAGTTCGTCGGGCCCAACTCCCCGAATCCGGACCTTGGCGTCTATAACAACTACTGGAAAGACTTTGGCCCGACAGTCGGCATCGCCTGGAATGTCCCATGGCTGAAAAACACTGTCTTCCGCGCCGGGTATGGCATCAACTACATTGGCAACGTCGACTTCCTTACGGTCAACACCGGTTCCGGCGCCTTCCCGGGCCAGACCCTGATACCCGCGAACCCCGTATCCAGTTTCCTGACTGTAGGGCAACTTCCGACCTCCGGCATCGTTCCAGTGCCGACAGGAGGCACGCTGCCACTGGCGGCGATTCCGGCGACGGCCCACTCCAGCACGGTCGTTTACGGCTACGACGATAACCTGCGGACTCCGTACATTCAGAGTTTCAACGCCACACTGCAGAAGCAGGTTACGTCCACTATCAGCGTCGATGTCAACTACATCGGCAACAAGGGATCGCGGCTCTTTGTCAACCAGCAGATCGATGACGACAACATCTTCGAGAATGGTTTCCTGACCGGGTTCAATCAGGTGCGTGCGGGCGGGGATTCTCCACTGCTCGATAAGATGCTGAATGGGCTCACCTTCCCGAGCGGCGTCGGCACGGTCAACAACACGACGCTTACAGGCTCTCAGGCATTGCGCAACTACACGGCCACCAACCAGTTCCTCGCCAACGGATCGATCGGCGCTCTGGCCAACTTCCTGAACACGACTCCTGCGCTCGGGGGCGGGGCCGGCGGCGTTCTCACACATGCCGGGCTCCCGGCGAATTTCTTCTCCGTCAATCCGCAGTTCAATTCGGTGTACCTGATCACTAACGACGGCAACTCGACCTACCACTCGTTCCAGGTGCACGTTGCGAAGCGCCTGAGCCATGGCGTGACGGGTCAGTTCTCGTACACGTTCTCCAAGTCGCTCGGCGATACGATCAGCAATGGCACCTATCGCGACCCGCGCGACTTTGCCCTCAGCAAGAGCCTGCTCAGCATCGATCGGCCGGAACTATTTCAGGGGAACGTCACCTGGGCCCTGCCGGTCGGCAAAGGCAAGGACTTCCTGAAGAACATTCCCACGTGGCTGGATGAAGCTGTGGGCGGCTGGAATGTGTCCGGTTCTTACCAGTGGCAATCGGGCGCACCCCTCACGTTCACGGCAACAGGAGTGAACTCACTGAGCTTTTACGCCGCAAACAGCGCCAATTTGGCAGGCAGCCTGCCCTCCGGCATGTCCCAGGTAGTAAAAGGTGCCAACGGTGTCATCACTTACTTCCAGGGCCTCACCGTGCAGTCGATACCTACTTCTCAGCTCGGGGGCCTGGGCGTCGATTCCAGCCTGGCCTCACGCTTTACAAACCTCGAGGTTGTCAACGCGCAGGGTCAGCCGGTTCTGGTAAACCCCCAGCCTGGGACGACCGGCAACCTGGCATACTTCACACCGGGTATTCGCGGTCCTTCGCTGATGGGCATCAACATGTCGGCGAGCAAGACCATGAGGTTCCGGGAGCGCTACAGCATCATCCTTCGCGCCGATGCCGTGAACGTCACGAACACCCCGCAATGGGGCTACAGCAGCAACCCGAGCGTGGGGACTCTTGGCCTCACTACCAACATCAACTCGACCTCGTTCGGAAAGATCACTTCGGCGGCGGGTAACCGGATCATCACGTTCAACGCGCGGTTTGAGTTCTGATTAATTAACCCACCGTCGCTCCCTCGCTGGCTCGGGAGGGAGCGACGGACTCGTTTACCGAAGTATGCCGAACATATTGGAGTAGTCGTCGGTCCACGTCCGGAAGCCCGCACGCTCCGTGATCAGCCGCTGGCCTTCGAGCCCATTCAGAACCGGCGAGTTCTTGTCGACAATCAGCACCCACGACGAAGCCGTACAGAGGAACTCCGACGACGATTTCGTTTCGTAATCGAGGACCACGGCCTCCTTGCCATATGCGCGGGAGGCCGTTTCCATTACCGGTTCCAGATTCAGATACCGGTTGGTGATATTCACGGAAAGAACTCCGCCGGGCTTCAGATGATGGAAGTAAGTCTTGAAAGCCTCGACGGTAAGCAGATGGACCGGCACGGAATCGCCGGAAAAAGCGTCCACCACGAGCATGTCGAACTGGCGGCTGGACTGGCTCTCGAGCGACAACCGTCCATCGCCGAGCGCGACATCGATCTTCGCCGCCGAATCGTCAAGATAAGTGAACTGCGTGTGTGCGAGCTGCAGGACCAGAGGATTGATCTCGTAAATCTCGATGGAATCCCCCGGCCGTCCGTAAGCCGCGAGCGTCCCCGTGCCGAGCCCGACGATGCCGATGTGCCACGGAACGCCATCCGGGCGGTGAGTCATGGCCTGCCCAATGCCGCTCGCGGGGCAGAAGTATTCGACGGCGGACCGCCGATACTTCGGGGTGAGCATCTGGATGCCATGGTCGATGCGGCCATGCAGCAGCTCGCGATAGGAATCTTCCTCGGGCGGCTGACCGATGTCGATGACACGCAGCAGGCCGTAGAAATTGCGGCCGACGGCCCTGTATCCGCGAATCGTATCTACAGTCTTCGTGCCAACGTAGGAAACGTAGGAGACCACAGACAGGATGATGGCGACGCCGACTGCTTCTCCCCAGCCGCGGCGGAGCCAGCTCGAGCGATCCCGCAGCAGCATATAAGTAGCGAGGATCGCGGTGGCAGTGAGCCCGATGGGAAATTCGTAGTTGGCGTTGAACAGATTGGGAGCGAGAAGGCCGGCGAACAGTCCGCCGACGGCGCCGCCCGCCGAGACCATCAGGTAGAAGCCTGTCAGATAGCGCGAGGGCGGTTTCAACCGCACCATTTCGCCGTGACACACCATGCAGCAGACAAACAGGGCAAGTGAGGAGACGGTGATGGTCACCCGCATCCTGTCCGGCAGATTCAGGGTGCGCTGAAAGCCGCCGAGCATGGCGAGCCCGACAGCGAGCAACGGGTAGAAGATGCCACGGTTATACCAGCGCGGTGAATCGAAGCAGATGATGAAGGTCAGCAGATAAATGCTGAGGGGGACGATCCAGAGGAATGGAATGGAAGCGACATCCTGCGTCAAAAAGGTCGTGACGCCGAGCAGAAGAATGGAGCCGCAGGCAGAGAGGCCAAGCCAGAGGAGGCGGGTTTGCCAGCCGGGCGCTTCGCCGGGCGAATCGGCTGCCTCCATCGCAGCGGTTTCAACCGGTGCCTCAGCCCGGGAGGACGACGCATGCCACGCGGTGAACGCGCACGCAATTGCGAAGATGGCGTAGCCGCCCGACCACGCATGGCCCTGGAAACGCGTGCTGAAGTTGGGCTCGACCAGCACCGGGTAAGTAAGCAGGGCCAGCATCGAGGCGACGTTGGAAAGCGCAAACAGGCGATAGGGAATGCCCTGGTTTCGACGCGCATACCAGGACTGAAGCAATGGGCTGGTGGCGGACAGCATGAAGTAGGGCAGGCCGATGGTGGCGGTGAGCAATTCCAGGATCCGCAGCGAAGGATTGTCAGCGCCCGCGGGTTTCCATGACGCATTCGGAAGAACAGGCAGAGCGATCAGGCTGACGGCGAGTAGCAGAGTGTGCACGACCGCCTGCTGCTTTCCGCTGCGGACGTCGTGCAACCAGTGAGCGTACAAATAGCCCAGCAGCAGCGCCAGCTGGAAGAACAGCATACACGTGCTCCATACCGCCGACGAGCCGCCGAACCAGGGAAGGACCACCTTGGCGATAATCGGCTGCACCTGGAAGAGCAGAAATGCCGAGAGGAAGATGGTCGCCGCATAGAGATATGCTTCCCAGCGGGGAGCGGGGCGCGATGTGGTCACAGGGAAGTACTCATTTGGAGTTTCAGGATATAGTACACGCCAGGCAGCGCTTTTCACGCCTGGCGGCGATCGCGAAGAAGAATGAAGCCGTAGAGGGCGAGGAAGAGCGCTACCGCACCCACGCCGAACATCCATGCGTGGGACTTCAGAAATCCGGTGGAGTCGCGCCCGAGCGTGACGCCGAGCCAGGCCGCTCCGAAGTAGCGCAGGAAGCGCGCGATCACGACCACTGTCACGAACTGCGCCATCGAAGTTCCAAGCACGCCGGCGCTGATGACGAACAGCTTCAAAGGCATTGGAATCGGCATGAGGGCTGGAACAAATACCGTTACCATCCCGTAGCGTTTGAACCATTCGCGGAACCTGGCGCCTTTGCCTTCGGGGGCGGCCTTGTTCATGAAACGGCGCCCGCCGCGATGAGCCGTCGAAAAAAGGATAATGTTGCCGACCGTGGACCCGGCCACGGCGAGGCTGGCGCAAAGCCAGGCGACCGATGGACGCTCGGCCGCGATCAGGATCAAAAGCGCATCGAAGACCCCGGCGACGGGAACGCCGGTGGAATCGAGGATGGACAGGAGAAGGATGCCGGCAGGCCCCCATGCCACGAGGGCGTCGGTCAGGTGACGAAGCAAATACAATTTTAATCCGGGCGGCGTGGAATTCGCAGGACTGGCCCTCGGCTTGCTTATTTCCGCCTCGTGAGACTTCAAGGGTTGCTCTGTTTTCCGGTTATGGTGGCATCGGTGTATGCACAGGAGGCGCCCACCACACCGGCTGAGCCGGTCACGGCCACGGAACGGCTGAGTTGGTTCGCACAAAGCACCGTGGGGCCGGCCACGCTGACCGGCGGTCTTGTGAGCGCGGGATTTGGAACTCTTGTGAATCGTCCGCGCGAGTATGGAACCCATTGGGAGGGGTTCGGGGATCGCTATGGCATGCGACTCACCGGCGTCGCGACGAGCAACGCGATGGAAGCCGGGCTCGGGGCGCTTTGGGGAGAAGACCCGCGCTACTATCGTGCGGCCGACGGCGCGCGCTTTGGAAAACGCATCGGCCATGTCGTCAAGTGGACGTTCGTGGCAGCGAATAACAATGGATCCGTGCGCCCGGCCTACGCCCGCTTTGCGGCGGTATCCGGAAACAACTTCCTGTCGAATACCTGGCGCGAGTCGAGCGAAGCGACGACGGGAGCCGCGCTGGAACGGACAGGGTTGGGATTACTCGCCCGTATGGCCGGAAACACATTCGAAGAGTTCTGGCCCGATGTGAAGCAGAAAGTATTTCACCGAAAATAGCCGCCGCCGGTTTCGCTCCGACCCGTTGTCTTGCGCTGGCTCGGCGGCTGGACGACCAGGCCGGGTGCCCTTGCCCTTACCCCGCGCTTTCGGCCATGGCGGCGGGCGGCGCGATTTCGAGCCGCGCTCCCAGCGATAGATAATTGAGCAGAGTCGCGGCGGCCCCGCAGCCCGCGATTACGATCGCCATCGGCATGGCGGAGGAGTTATCGATCAGACCCAGCACGATCGTGGTCGCGGCGGCGATTACGAATTGATTGGTGCCCAGCAACGCAGACGCTGTTCCTGCCATGTTTCCATGCCGCATCATCGCGACGGCATTCCCGTTGGGAAAGACAAACCCCGTCGCGCACATGTAGACAAACACCGGGGCGAAAATGCCGACAAGGCCGCCGAAACCAGTCGATGCCGTGACGAGAACCGCCACGCCCGAAAGTAATTGCGCGAGATTCGCGACGCGCAGGACTTTCCAGATGGGAATTCCGCGCGACATCCGCCCGTTCACCTGCGAAGCCCCGATCAAGCCTGCGGCGATGGCGGCGAAGAGCCAGCCGAACTGCTGCGGCGGGAGCTTGTACAGATTGATGAAGACGAAAGGCGCGCTTGCGATGTAGGCGAACATCCCGGCGGAACTGAAGCCGCAGACGAGCGAGGCGCCGAGGAAGGTCCGGTCCCGGAGGAGTTGAGTGTAACTGGAGGAAATGTGATCCCAATGCAGAGGCCGGACATTTTCGGGCGCGAGGGATTCATCCAGCCGGAAATGCATGGCCAGCAGCGTAATCGCGCCGAGGGCAGCTTGTGTCAGGAAGATCGATTTCCAGCCGAACCAGACGAGCAGGTATCCGCCGATGAAGGGCGAGATCAGCGGTGAAACGCCGAGGACGAGCACGAGCATGGAAAAAATGCGGCGCAGCTCGACCGGCGGAAACAGGTCGCGCACCATAGCGCGCGAAACGACTGCGCCGCCGCAGGCGCCGATAGCCTGTAACAGGCGGAATACGGCGAGCGTGTTGATGGATGTCGAAACGGCGCAGGCAGCGGACGAAACCACAAACAACGCGAGGCTGGTATAAAGTGGCGGCTTTCTGCCGAAGCGATCCGTGAGCGGACCATAGAGCGATTGCCCCAGCGCGTAGCCGAGCAGAAACGTCACCAGCGTGATCTGGACCTGCGCGGTGGTCGCGCCGAAGACCTTTTCGAGCAGAGGCATCGACGGCAGGTACATGTCGATCGACAGCGGCGCGAAAGCCTGCAGCACGCCCATCAGAACAATGAGTTCGTAATAGCGAAACCGGGTGCGTTGATAACTATCGGCTATCACTGCGTTTCCGTGTTTGTATCATATGCCCTGGGAGTCTCGAACCATGCGTCTGTTGCGGTTTGCCCAAATGCGGTTTATCCCGATCTGGATTATGCCGCTGTTGCTGTTGACGGGTTGCCACGCCACCCAGGCGCCGGCCACGGCATCGGCCGAATGGGATCAGTACGTCGCCGGTTACCTCGACGCCTACTTCGGGGTTCATCCTGACATTGGGGTCTCGGCGGGCCGGCATGAATTCGACGGCAAACTGCCGGACTTCAGCAAAGCCGCTTTCGATACCGAGATCGCGCGGCTACATACGGAACGCGCGCGGGCGATGGCATTCACCAACGGGCTCGACGAACGGCAGCGCTTCGAGCGCGACTACCTGGTGGCATCGATCGACTCGGATCTCTACTGGGTGGAAGCGGCGCATTGGCCATATGTCAACCCCTATTACTACAGCAACCCCATCGATCCGAGCGTCTATCTGACGCGGCCCTATGCGCCGCTCGATCGCCGGATGCGCGCGTTCATCGACTACGAGATGGTGCTGCCGGTGGCGCTGCGCCAGATACAAGCCAACCTGAAAACGCCCATGCCGCGGACCTATGTGGACCTCGGCAGACTGACGTTCGGCGGACTCGCGACATACTTCGAACACGACGTTCCGACAATCTTCGCCTCGGTTAAAGACCCGAGTCTGCAAGCGGATTTCGCGAAGGCCAACCGGGAAGCAGTGCGCGTTCTGAAATCGACGGATGCGTGGTTTGAATCGCAAAGGCCAGCCGCCAACGACAATTTCGCGATCGGCGCCGACCTCTTCCAGAAAATGCTGCACGCGACGGAGCGCGTCGACATCCCGCTGGATCAACTCGAAGCGATCGGCAAGCGCGATCTCGATCGCAACCTGGCAGCGCTGAAGGAAGCCTGCGCGGCGTTCGATCCGGGCAAGTCGATGGCGGATTGTGTCCTAAAGGAAGCAGCCGATAAGCCGGAAGGAATGCCCGTCGAGGCAGCCCGAAAGCAATTGAAAGAGCTGCGTGCTTTCGTCGCCGATCACAAACTGGTGTCGATTCCGGGGACCGAGGAGGCGCTGGTGGATGAAGCTCCGCCCTACACGCGGTGGAATTTCGCATATATCAATATTCCGGGTCCTTACGAGAAGGGTTTGCCGTCGGTGTATTACATCTCGCCGCCGGATCCGAAGTGGCCGCCGGCCGAGCAGAAAGCCTATCTGCCGGGCAAAGCGACTCTGTTGTTCACCTCGGCGCATGAAGTGATGCCGGGCCATTTTCTGCAGTTTCTCCACGCCAATCGCTCGCCGTCGAAATTCGGACAGGTATTTGTCGGATACGCCTACGCGGAAGGCTGGGCCCACTATGCGGAAGAAATGATGTGGGATGCCGGGCTGGGCGCGGGCGATCCGGAAACGCACGTGGGTCAGTTGACCGAGGCGCTGTTGCGCAATGTGCGGTTTCTTTCAGCGATCGGACTGCACACGGATAAAATGACCGTAGCAGATTCCGAGAAGATGTTTCGGGAAGTCGCATTCGCGGATGCGGGCAATGCGCGGCAGCAGGCGGCGCGGGGCACGTTCGATCCGGCTTATCTGAATTACACGATGGGAAAGCTGATGATCCGGAAGCTACGCGAGGATTGGACGGCGACGCGCGGCGGGCGCAGTGCGTGGCACGATTACCACGACCAGTTTTTGCAGTTCGGCGGGCCGCCGATTCCGCTGGTGAGGGCGGCAATGCTGGGGGCGAACGCCGGGCCGCCGCTGTAAACGATGTACCGCTGGCGGTAAACAAAAACCTTATGGCTAATCAAAATATTACGCGGCGCACCGTCATTGCGAGTGCGACTTTCGTTCCGCTCGCGGCGTTAACTGCCGCGGCCCAGGCTCCTGCGACCGCCCTTTCGGCTGACGAGATCAAGACGCTCGAAGCCTTCATCGACCGCCTGGTCCCCCGGGATGAAAACGGCCCGGGTGCGGTCGAATGCGGCGCGGCCGTCTACATCGATCGGGCGCTTGCCAGCGCTCTGGCGGGCGAGAAGACGGCGTTCGTTGAGGGACTCGCAGGGGTCGAGACGCTGGCGCGGTCCACGCATAACGCGGCGTTCAGCGGACTCGCGCCCGAGATCCGCGATGAACTGCTGACTTCGATGGATAGCGGAACGGCCACCGGATTTCCCTCCGCACGCGCCTTCTTCAACCGCGTGCGGCGGTTGACGCTGGAAGGGATGTTCAGCGATCCGTATTACGGGGGGAACAAGAACTTCGCGGGCTGGGATTTGATTCGGTATCCGGGTCCTCGTCTCGCGGTAGCGCCGGAAGATCAGAAGATGAGCACGCCGCCGAAGCCTTATCGACGGTCGGCATACGGCAATGCCCGTTAACCTCAAGCCGGTGGATGTCGCGGTGATCGGACTCGGCGCGGCCGGCGGTGTCGCGGTGCTGCCACTGGCGCGCGCAGGCCTCACAGTCGCGGGAATTGAAGCCGGCACGTGGATGGACCCGCACTCCTTCAAACCGGACGAGATCTACAACAACGTTCGCGCGATGGTGACGTCGGTGCCGAAGGCGAAGCGCGAGATCCCGACCTTTCGCACGAGCGATACGGCGAAGTCGCGGCAGGGCACGACGCATCCGATGATGAACGCGATCGGCGGCACGTCGATCCACTATCACGCGCAGAGCTGGCGCTATAATCCCTGGGATTTCAGAGCGCGGTCGAATGCGATTCGGCGTTATGGCGAGAGCGCGATTCCCGCCGGTTCGACGATGGAGGACTGGCCGATCACTTACAACGAGCTGGAGCCTTACTACGATCGCATCGAGTATGAGATCGGCGTGTCGGGGCGCGCGGGGAATATCGCGGGCCGGATCGATCCGCGCGGGAATGTGTTCGAGGGTGAGCGGAAGCGGGACTATCCGATGCCTCCGCTGCGCGATACGGATTTTACGGACATGATGATGTCCGCTGCGAAGAAGCTGGGCTGGAAGCCGTTTCGAGGACCCGCCGCCATCAACTCGCAGGCATACAAAGGCCGGCCGGGCTGCGCTTATCACGGCTACTGCGATCGCGGCGGCTGCCACATCAGCGCGAAGAATTCGACGGCAGTGACGACGATTCCGGAAGCGCAGAAGTCGAAGAACTTCAGGATTTTCGACAGGGCGCAGGTGACGCGAATCGTCAGCGATGCGAAGGGCAAAGTCACGGGCGTGCTTTATTTACGCCAGGGCCAGGAGTATTTTCAGCCGGCCAAAGTAGTGCTGCTCGCGAGCTATACATACGAGAACTCGCGGTTGCTGCTGCTCTCGAAATCGAAGGCGTATCCAAACGGACTCTCGAACAATCACGGCCAGGTCGGACGGCATTACTTCGGACATTGGGATGCGCAGGCGGGCACCGGCGTGAGCGCGCTTTTTCCGTTCGACCTGAATATCTGGTATGGGGCGATCGCGCAGAATGTGACGGTCGACGAGTTCGCGGACGACAACTTCGATCACGCGGGGCTCGGGTTTATCGGCGGCGCGACCATACAGGTGAATACGGAGAAGCATCCGATCGCGGCGGCGGCGATGAATACTTACGGGCGCGCGCCGCAGTGGGGAGCGAAATGGAAGTCGTTCGTACGCGAGAACGCGGGGCGCTGGGTGAGTTCTTATATCCAGGCGAATACGTTTCCGTATGAGAACACTTACCTGGATCTGGATCCGGATGTGAAGGATCCGCTGGGTGATGCCGTGTGCCGGATTACCAGCGGTCCGAAAGTAAATGAGCCGCGGCAGGCGTTGTATGCGGGACAGAAGATGGAGGAGTGGTTCCGGGCGGCGGGTGCGATTGAGGTGACCAGGGCGCAGGGCGGAGGTGGTCCGGGGCTGACGACGCATGCGTTCGGCGGGACGCGGATGGGCGACAATGCAGAGACGAATGTGGCCGATGGTTGGGGATTTTCGCACGAGGCGCCGAATCTGGGG
>DATAZF010000008.1:0-7855 GCA_036272235.1 Bryobacteraceae bacterium
CAGGCCGATAAACACCATGTGACACCGGTATTGTCCAACTACCTGCGTTTCGCTTCGGTACGGGTTAAGTTCTGGCTCCTGATCGTGCTCAACAGCAGCCTTGCACTCTTGCTCGCCGGCGGGGGACTCTTCGGTTATCAGACATACGTACAGCGTCAGGAGGTGGCGCGCGAACTCACGGCAGAGGCCGATGTGCTCGCCGAAGGCAGCACGGCATCTCTGAGTTTCGATGATGCGAAGGCGGCACGGGAAACTCTGGCGGCGCTGCGCGGCAATTCCCACGTTTCCGAGGCTGCCATTTATGAGCCGGAGGGAGCGCCATTCGCCTGGTACAAGCGGGGGCAGTCTGACAGTCCCGCGCCCGCCAAAGCCCGGCCTGACGGCGTGTACTTTCAAGGGCGTGACCTCCTCACTTTTCGGCCTGTGCAATTGCAGGGGGAGCGCATCGGAACGATCTTTTTGCGCTCCACCACCAGCATTGATGCCGATCTGCGCCATTACTTCGAAATCGGCATGCTCGTGCTCCTTGTTTCCTTTGGACTGGCACTGGTTCTCAGTTCCGGCATGCAGGGCCTGATCGTGACTCCCATCACCGCGCTTTCGCGAGTCGCGCAGCGCGTCACGACGGAAAGAGACTATTCGGTTCGCGCCACGGTTGAAAGCGGGGCCGAAATCGGCATCCTCATCCATTCCTTCAATGAAATGCTCTCGCAGATCGAGAGCCGCGAAGTTGCGCGGAAGGCGGCCGAAGAATCGCTGCGCGAAAGCGAGCAACGCTACGCGCTGGCTGCGCGCGGGGCCAACGATGGCTTGTGGGACTGGAAGATCGCCACCGACGAAATTTATTTCTCGCCCCGGTGGAAACAAATGCTGGGCTATGCAGAATCGGAGATTCGCCCCGAGCCGCAGGAATGGTTCAGCCGTATCCATGCCTCCGATCGCGACCGCGTGCAGTCTGAGATTGCGACTCACCTCGCTGGAAACAGCACGGAGTTCGCCAGCGAATATCGTATCTGCCAGCGGAGCGGATCCTTTGTCTGGATGCTCAGCCGGGGCGCCGTCGTCAGAGATGAATACGGCACGGCGATCCGCATGGCCGGATCCCAAACCGACATCACCGAGGGCAAGATCGCAGACCCGCTGACCGGGCTTCCGAACCGCTTGTACTTCCTCGATCGCCTTGAGGATTCCATCCAGAAGGGGACCAGCGATAACGGAAGCAATGCCGGCTTCGGATTTGCTGTCCTGTTTGTCGATCTTGACCGGTTCAAGCTGGTGAACGACAGTCTGGGTCATGCCGCCGGCGACGAGTTATTGACGGGCATCGCCAGGCGCCTGCGGACGAGCATACGCGAGACAGGCGGGGGAAACGGGCGGGGCGGTCATTCCGTCGTAGCGCGGCTCGGCGGCGATGAATTTGCTGTGCTGCTGAACGATGTCAACCAGCATGACGCGGTTCTGGTCGCCGATCGAATCCTCGAAAACCTCAGTTCGCCCTTTCAAATTGCCGGCCGCCAGGTATTTGCCACAGTCAGCATCGGTATCGCACCCAGCGCCTCCGCCGCTACGCCGGAAGATCTGCTGCGCAACGCCGACACAGCGATGTACCATGCCAAAGCCAAGGGCAAGGCACGCTCGGAAGTCTTCGACGAAAAGATGCGCGACCGGGCCAAGGCGCGGCTCGAAATCGAAACCGATCTGCGCAAAGCCCTCGACCTCAAACAACTGGTGTTGTTTTATCAGCCGCAGGTATCGCTCACGAATGGCAGGACCATCGGCTACGAAGCGCTCATTCGATGGCAGCATCCCGAGCGCGGTCTCGTGCCACCGTCGGAATTCATCCCTGTTGCCGAGGAAACCGATCTCATCGTACCGATAGGCCGGTGGGTGATTCGTGAAGCGTGCAGGCAAATGGCCGAATGGCACAGGACGTTTACAGTCGAATCCCAACTGACGATCAGCGTGAACGTTTCCTACCGCCAATTGAGCGACACGAGTCTGGTCAATGATGTGAAAAAGATTCTCGCCGAAACCGGCCTCCCGGCGACGAGTCTGAAGCTCGAGCTGACCGAAAGCAGCATCATGTCGAACGCCGACGTAGCAATCAGCATTCTGCAACAGCTCAAGGACATTGGCGTCGGGCTTGAGATCGACGACTTCGGCACCGGGTATTCCTCGCTCAGCTATCTGAACCGGCTTCCATTCGACACGGTGAAGATCGACCGGTCGTTCGTCAAAGACCTGCAGTCGAGCGGCGAAAGCGCGGAAATCGTGAAGACGATCCTCGATCTGGCCCGTTCCATGAACATGACGGTTGTCGCTGAGGGGGTTGAGACAACCGCGCAACTGGAGGCTCTGAGCGCTCTCGGGTGCGGCTTCGCCCAGGGCTATTACTTCTCGAAGCCCACGGACAAAGATTCCACTCAATCGTCCATCCGCCAGCGTCACGCCCTGTGGCGGGCCGTCGCACAGCTTCAGGAAGCTTCGGACGATTCGCACGTCGCGGAGGGTGCGGAAAAAGAGTTGGCGCCGGTAGGAAACTGAGGCGCATGTGTTGCGAGGGCTCAATCCACATAGCTCAACCCGAATAGAAGGTGACGGAAATGAAACGCACACGTGAAAAGCAGCCACCGCTCCGCCCACAATCGCCCGCGGTATCCGGTTTCCAAATGCTTTCTCCCGCTCTGAATAACGCCGGGCTGCGGATTGCGGCGGCATGTCTCGCGGTGGCTGGGGCTTCAGCTCTCCTGACGCAGTCCGTTGCGCTGGCGGATCCGGCGCCCCAGACGAGTAATCTCGCCGAAGTCAGTCTGGAGGACCTGATGAATCTGCAGGTCACTTCCGTCTCCAAAAAGGAGCAGTCGCTTTCCAAAGCCGGAAGCTCAATCTATGTAATTACGCAGGAAGACATCAGGCATTCCGGCGCCACAAATGTGCCGGACCTGCTGCGCATGGTCCCGGGCGTCGATGTAGCGCGCATCAATGCGAATACCTGGGCCATCAGCATTCGGGGATTCAACTACCGCTACTCGAGCAAAGTTCTTGTAATGGTCGACGGACGCACCGTCTACACGCCCGGCTTTTCCGGCGTCTACTGGGACCAGCAGAGCATGCCCCTCGAGAACATCGATCGAATCGAAGTGATCCGTGGGCCCGGGGGCACGGTGTGGGGCGCCAATGCCATGAACGGCGTTATCAACATCCTGACGAAGAGCGCCGCCGAGACACGCGGAAGCATGATCAGCATGGAAGGGGCTTCGCAAGGTGTTGGCAGCGGGCTCGCCCAATACGGAGGAACGGCTGGCGCCAAGGGCTACTATCGCGTCTACGGCCGCTACTCGATGAATGGGGACTCTCCGTCGATGCCCGGGAACCCCGCGTCGGACGAGGCCCACGATTCGCAGGGGGGCTTCCGGTCCGACTGGAACCTTTCCCCGGGCGACAAACTGACCGTGCAGGGGGACATACTCGGCGCTTCCGAACAGCAAACCATATCGACGCTGTTCCTGAATCGGCTTCCAACCCTTTATACATTGAATGATGCAGTGCGGGTCGGGTCGGGAAACCTGCTGGGCAGATGGAGCCATGTGTTTGCCAACGGCTCCGAGGCGACGGTGCAAATGTATTATGACCGGTACCGCCGCTTCGACCAGGCTTTGAATGTGGTAAACACCGGCGACGTTGACTTTCAATATCACTTTCATGCCGGCGCACGGAACGACATCGTGGCGGGGCTGGGCTATCGCATCTCAGACCAGGTCGATACCGATGGTTATGAAATCACCTTTGCGAACGGCCAGCGGCGCGACAACCTGTTCACAGGTTTCGTGCAGGATCAGATCAAACTGTCCGAAAACGTGGCGCTCACCGTGGGAGTCAAGCTCGAGCACAACGCCTACAGTGGATACGAATACGAGCCGGGCACGCAGGTAGTGTGGTCTCCAGGCAGCCGCCAGACGATGTGGGTCTCAGCGTCAAGGGCGATCCAGCAACCCTCCTGGCTGACCGCGGAATCGCAGTTGGATATTGCGGCGGTCCCAGTACCCGGCTTACCGTTTGGCCTTGTTCACCTTGGCGGGAATCCAACGTTTTCCGCGCCCACGCTGTATGACTACGAAGTCGGCTATCGAAGCGAGATTTCGAAGCGCGTAACAGTCGATGCGACCGTTTTCATCGGGGACTATGACCACCTTCAGACCAGCGAGCCGGAGGCTCCGTACTTCACGACAGCGCCCGTGCCTCCGCATTTGGTGATTCCCAGCGTGTATGAAAACCTCGGTATGGCATTGAACTACGGGGTCGAATTTTCGGCGCACTGGGATGTGACCCGATGGTGGCGGATCAGCCCGGGCTACAGCTTCCTCGAAATGAACGTCTCAGAGACGTCCTCCAGCCGCGACACCGGCTTCCCCGCGACACCTGGCGACTCTCCAAAACACCAGGCCCAGGTCCGTTCCAACATCAAGCTGCCGCGCGGTGTGGAATGGGATACGTCGGTTTTTTATGTGGGAACACTGGCTGGCGGATCGACCGCATCGGGAGTCGTTCCGGCCTGGACCAGAGTAGACACGCGATTCGGCTGGCGCGTAAACGACAAGACTGAAATCAGTTTGACAGGACAGAATCTGCTGACTCCCCGGCACATTGAATTTCTGGACGGATTGCAGGTTATTCCCATGGAGACAGCCCGCGCCGTCGTCGCGCGCGTGACATGGCGCTTCTTCTAGCCGACAGTGAGACAAAGGAGCATTGTGGTGCGTTCTTGTTATCGGACGTTGCTGGGTCCCATGTTACTGGCTGTCGCTCTGGCATCGAGCCTGTCTGCCCAGGCAGTCAACGAATATGAGGTCAAGGCTGCGTTCCTGTATAACTTCGCCAGGTTCGTGGAGTGGCCCGAGCAGACCTTCCGGACCGAAAAGGATCCGCTGCGGATCTGCGTACTCGGCGAAGATCCTTTCGGAAGCTCCCTGCGGGATACGGTGAACGGGAAGTCGGTAGCGGGGAGGGGGTTCGCGGTGACCGACATCTCCGATGCCGAGGCGGCCTCCAGTTGCCAGATACTTTTCATCAGCTCGTCCTGGCGCAAGCACTCGAAGGCGTTTCTCGCGGGCCATCGAATGCCTGGAGTTCTTACTGTCGGAGAATCGGAAGGGTTTTGTACGCAAGGCGGTGTCGTGAATTTCAAGCTGGACGGCGGACGAGTCGGTTTCGAGATAAACGTGGACGCGGCCGCGCAGGCGAATCTGCGGGTCAGCCCGAAGGTGCTAAGCCTGGCGCAGATCGTGAGGAGTGGGGTGCAGAAATAGAATCGGTGGTCCGTCAAAGGGCGACGCGTATGTTTGTCTGTAATGCAATCTCTTGAACCGGAGAGGCAAATGTTCCGGCCGCGCGCTGATTCCGGCCAGTGCTTTGGCCCGCGCCGGTTCGGATTCGGAAGAGCGCCGATTGCACCGGCGGTTCATCAAGGTGCTGAATTCCGCGGCGCGCCCATCGTGGTCGAACCAGCGGCCAGCCTGACAAAGCGGTTCTGAGCATCGAGGTCGTGGAAAGCCGCATCCTCTGCGGTGTACAGACGCGAAAAATCAGCTGGCGAGCTTGTGGCTCACGCCGGGCGATCCGGCTCCGCGGTTTTTTTCATTGCATTTGCCATCGCAGCCAGGGTGGCGCACCCGCCGTAAGTAGTTGCCGAAAGGTCGGGTACGATCGCGGCGGCGCCGGAGTCGGCGCATATTTCTTCGCATCTTTATCTGGACACTCCAGATCCGACACTCCAGATCCGGACACTCCAGATCCGGACCCTCCAGGGGAATGCCGGCCATCGCGGGTTGTCGTGGCGTCCCGTTTCCGTCTGGTATGGGAGTTGACTCAGCGGGCGGGCAGTAAAGGGAGGCACCTCCGGCCAACGACGTATAATGTCCGCGTTGCCGAAAGAGGGAAAATGCAAATTCGAACCTTGCTGATTCGTTCGAGCGTCGTGCTGACGCTTGCTGCTGTCGCGCACGTCGCCAGAGCGCAGAACGACTGGCCGGCATATGGCCGCGATCCCGGAGCGCAACGCTATTCCCCATTGAAACAGATCACGCCTGGCAACGTGTCCACGTTAGTGCAGGCCTGGACCTTCCAGACGAAACCGGCTTCGGATACCGGAGGCAAGCGAACGTCCAACACCACTGCGCTGATGGTGAATAACGTTCTGTATTTTGCGACGCCGTATCAAAGCCTCGTCGCAGTGGAACCGGAAACCGGCAAGAGAATCTGGACCTTCGATCACCAGCACGCCGCGCGTACGTCGCGAGGCATCGCCTACTGGCCGGGAGATCGCAACAGTCCGCCCACTATCTATTTCGGCACTGAAGACGGGTTCCTTATCGCCGTCAACGCGCGTACCGGCAAGTTGGCGACAGGCTTCGCGACGGAAGGCGAACTCGACCTCAAACCCGGTATGACGGATGAACTCCCGAATGCTCCTTATGGATTGAACGGCGCCCCGGCCGTTTACAAAAATCTGATCTTCACCGGCTCACACCTGCAGGACTATGGCTCTTACGGCGGCCGCGGCGATATTCGAGCGTGGGATACAAGCACCGGGAAGATTATCTGGACTTTCCACACCGTTCCCCGTCCGGGAGAGCCTGGTCACGAGACGTGGCTCAACGATGGCTGGAAGAACCGCGCGGGCGTAAACGTTTGGAACACGTTTACGGTGGATGCGGAGCTGGGAACGCTGCTTATACCGCTTGGCTCGCCGAGTGACGATCGCTATGGCGGGGACCGGCCGGGCGCGAATCTGTACGGGAATTCCCTCGTGGCCGTGGATGCCATGACAGGCAAGATGAAGTGGCACTTCCAATCGGTACACCACGACCTTTGGGATACGGATCTACCGCCGCAGCCGACTCTGGTAGACATCGTCAGGGACGGTAAGAAGATCCCTGTACTGATTCAGGCCGGAAAGACGGGCCTCGTGTTTATTCTGGACCGCCGGACGGGAAAGCCGGTCTTCGGCATGGAGGAACGGTCTGTACCGAAGGGCGATGTCCCGGGCGAATGGTATTCACTCACGCAGCCGTTTCCGCTGAAGCCACCGCCGCTGGCGCGCATGACGTGGAACTCGAATGAGATCTCAAAGTTCACTCCCGAACAACAAAAGTATTGCGAAGATCTGTTCAGGAACGCGAAGAATGACGGCCCCTTCGCGCCTGTGCGCATGACGGACACAGTGGTCTTTCCAGGACCGGATGGGGGATTCAACTGGGGCGGCGGCAGCTACGATCCCAGGCTGGGCTACTTCTTTATCAATTCGCACGATCGGGGCGGCGTGCAGAAAATGGTCGCTCAGGTTCCGGCGAAGGAACGGCCGACCGGAAAGATCGGCGGGGCCGGCGATGCGAGTCAGATGCCGTTCGTGCGCAAGAATGTCGGAGCGATTACGAATCCGGCGACGGGCTGGCCTTGCCAGTCACCGCCGTGGGGTGAACTTTTCGCGATCAACGTG
This sequence comes from Bryobacteraceae bacterium, assembly GCA_036272235.1. GTDB lineage: Bacteria > Acidobacteriota > Terriglobia > Bryobacterales > Bryobacteraceae > BOG-234. Next base: position 7,496 of record DATAZF010000008.1, read on the forward strand.
AGCACCGGCGATGTGGCGTGGCGCGTGCCATTTGGACGCGTCGAATCGCTCGAGAAGATCGGGGTAATGAACACGGGGTCATACAACATCGGTGGTTCTGTCGCAACGGCGAGCGGGCTTTTGTTCATCGGGGCGAGCGACGATCAGCGCTTCCATGCCTACGAATCCAAAACCGGCAAACTGCTGTGGGAGACGAAGCTGCAGGGGAATGCGTACGCCAACCCGATCAGCTATCAAGCCAGGGATGGAAAGCAGTACGTTGTGGTCGCAGCCCAGGAAACGATGGTTGCGTTCCGGCTGCCGTGATTCGCTTTGTGAGGCGGATTGGTAATCGGCCTCCACGTTATCCATAACCTGGTG
>DATAZF010000009.1:0-17198 GCA_036272235.1 Bryobacteraceae bacterium
GAGCCAAACACCGCACACCCTCATGCGCGATAATCGGCTCATCTTGACCTGTTCCACCACCGCCAACGCCACCCTAACGCAGGAGCCACAGTGTCTGCCATTGTCCGAATAACCGGTACTGAAATTCTGGATTCCCGCGGCAATCCCACCGTCGAAGCCGAAGTCATCCTCGCCGACGGCAGCAACGGACGCGCCGCCGTCCCCAGCGGAGCCTCCACCGGCGAGCACGAAGCCGTCGAGCTGCGCGATAACGACAAGTCCCGTTATCTCGGCAAAGGCACTACCAAATCCGTCGCCAATATCAACGGACCCATTGCCCAGGCCCTCACCGGCCACGATGCCACCCTCCAGGCCAAACTCGATCAGCTCATGATCGAGCTCGATGGCACGGCCAACAAGGCGAACCTCGGCGCCAACTCGATACTCGCCGTCTCCATGGCCGTGGCGCGCGCCGCCGCCGCTTCGCAGCGCACCCCTCTCTACCGCTATCTCGGGGGCGTCAACGCCTGCACTCTGCCTGTCCCCATGATGAACATCCTCAATGGAGGCGCCCACGCCGACAACTCCGTCGACATGCAGGAATTCATGATCGCCCCCTACGGCGCGGACCGTTTCTCCGAAGCCCTTCGCATGGGCGTCGAAGTCTTCCATACTCTCAAGACGGTACTAAAGAAGCGCGGCTACTCGACCGCGGTTGGCGACGAAGGCGGCTTCGCGCCCAATCTCAAGTCCAACGACGAAGCTCTCGAAGTCGTTCTTGAAGCCATTACTCAAGCCGGATATAAACCTGGTGACGAGATCGGCATTGCGCTCGACCCCGCTTCGAGCGAGTTCTACCAGGATGGCGCGTACGTCTTCAAGAAGTCCGACAAGAGCCGCCGCACGAGCGAGGAGATGGTCGCTTACTGGGCCGACTGGCGCCGCCAGTACCCCATCATTTCCATCGAGGACGGCATGGCCGAGGACGACTGGACCGGCTGGAAACTCCTCACCGACACCATCGGCTCGAACACGCAACTCGTAGGCGACGACCTCTTCGTCACCGACACCGCCCGTCTCAACAAAGGAATCGAGCTGGGCGTCGCCAACTCCATTCTCGTGAAGGTCAACCAGATCGGCACCCTCACCGAAACACTCGACGCCATGCAGACCGCCTTCAAAAACGGTTACACGGCGATGGTTTCCCACCGCTCCGGCGAAACCGAAGATCCTTTTATCGCGGATCTCGCCGTAGCCACGAATGCAGGCCAAATCAAAACGGGCTCCGCGAGCCGGACAGACCGCATCGCAAAATACAACCAACTCCTGAGAATCGAAGAACGCCTTGGGCAAGCGGCAAAGTTCCCCGGCAGAAAGGCCTTCAAGGTTTAGGTGCCGCCGGCGGTCTCTGCCGGCGATTTTTCCCCGAACCTGAGCCAATCCCCGATGCCGCGAACCAAACCCCTGATCCTCACCATCCTCGACGGCTGGGGCTTCTCCGCCACCACCGAAGGCAACGCCATAGCCGCCGCCCGCAAACCCAACTACGACCAACTCCTCCGCGATTTCCCCAACACCCTCGTCCACACCTCCGGGCCATACGTCGGGCTCCCCGACGGCCAGATGGGCAACAGCGAAGTCGGCCATCTCAACATCGGCGCCGGGCGCGTCATCCACATGGACGTCACTCGCCTCGACCACATGATCGCTACGGGTGAATTCTTCCAAAACCAAACCCTCCTCGCGTCCATGAATCACGCCCGCTCAGCCGGCCACCGTCTTCACCTCATGGGACTCTGCAGCGACGGAGGCGTCCACTCCCACCTCGGCCATCTCTACGCCCTCCTCAAAATGGCGAAGCAGCAAGAAGTCGGCGAAGTCTTCCTCCATTGCTTCATGGACGGACGCGACACGCCCCCGCAATCCGGCATCGGCTACATCCGCGAAATCCAGCAGCATCTCGACGAAATCGGCCTGGGAAAGATCGCCTCCGTCGAAGGCCGTTACTATGCCATGGACCGCGACAAGCGCTGGGAGCGCATCGATCGCGCCTTCAACGCCATGGTGACCGGCAAGGGTGAGAAAGCCACCGGCCCCGTGGAAGTGATGCAGCGATCCTACGAGCGCGACATCACGGATGAATTCATCGAGCCCGTCACCATAGTCGACAAAAACGATCAGCCGGTCGGACTCATTCGCGACGACGACGCCTGCATCTTCTTCAACTATCGCGCGGACCGGGGCAGGGAAATGACGGAGGCCCTGACCAGGGACAGCGTCCCGCATAACCTGCACTTCACTACCATGACTCAGTACGACAGGACGCTCCCCGTCCCATTCGTCCTCAGCAAGGAACCGCTCGACAACATCCTCGCCAATGTTTTCGCGCAGCTCAACTGGAAGAACCTGCGCGTCGCCGAGACCGAGAAGTACGCCCACGTCACCTACTTCTTCAATGGCGGACTCGAGAAGTCTTTCGCCGGTGAAGAGCGCGAACTGGTCGCCTCGCCGAAGGTCGCGACCTACGACCTCAAGCCCGAAATGAGCGCGGAAGGCATCACTAACGTTGTCATCGACGCCATGGGCAAGAAAGATTTCGACGTCATCATCATGAACTTCGCCAACGCGGATATGGTCGGCCACTCCGGCAAAATGGAGCCGACTGTCCGCGCCGTCGAAACAGTGGACGCCTGCCTCGGCCGCATCTGGCAGCAGTTACGAGCCAGGAACGGACGCTGGATCATCACCGCCGACCACGGCAATGCCGAAACCATGATCGACCCCGTCACCCACGGTCCGCATACTTACCACACCACCAACCCGGTCCCCTTCATCCTCGTCGATGACTCCGGCGACAAACTCCGCGAGGGCGGCGCCTTACAAGACATTGCCCCAACGATCCTGAGCGTGCTGGGCGAGCGCCAGCCGCCCGACATGTCCGGCCATGACATCCGCCGCCGAACATAAGGACGGTTCTGCCATGCTCAGCCTCGCGCTCCCGCATCTGGAATCATTCCGCATCCGAACCCTCGCGTCCACGCCCGCCACGCCTGCGGATTGGGCTCGCGACACGACTCTTCTTTCCGGACTTCGCCTCAACCTTCGCGAAACCCTCGCCTTCCTTAACCACAATCGCCCAACCCTGCAGGCGTTTGAAGAATGGATCGCCGGAACCATCGGTCACCCCATCGACCCCGCTCGCCTGGCACGCCTGAACGATGCGCTCTCCGAACGCGGCAGCGTAAGTGAACCGCTCGACGCAACAGTCCCGAGCGTCCTCACACCGGAGGACCTCGATTTCTGGGATCGCAACGGCTATGTGGTCCTTCACGACGCTGTCGCGCCGGAGAAAGCGCAAGCAGCTGTGGATGCCATCTGCGCCTGGCTCAATGCCGATCTCGCCAACCCCGGCACGTGGTATGGAGGACGGCAGGGTCACAGCATCTGGATTCCGCTCCTCCACCATCCGGCGCTTGAGGCAAACCGCCAGGCGCGGCGCATTCACTGCGCTTTCGCCCAACTCTGGAACAGGGAAGACCTCTGGGTGAACGTCGATCAGGCGGGATTCAATCCGCCGGAAAAACCCGGTTGGTCATTCCCCGGCCCCAATCTGCACTGGGACGTGAGCCTCGCCCGCCCCATCCCACTCGGCACGCAGGCCATCCTCTACCTCACCGATACGGCGGCCGATCAGGGCGCCTTCTGTTGCGTCCCGGGCTTTCATAAGCGGATCGACTCGTGGCTCGACGGCCTCGCACGCGGGGCCGATCCGCGCGCCATCGACCTCTCGCCGGAAGTAATTCCGATTCCCGGACGCGCGGGCGATCTCGTCATCTGGCATCACGCGCTGCCGCACGGTGCCAGCCCCAATCGCGGAGCCGCTCCAAGGATCGTTCAGTATCTGCAGATGCAGCCCGCTTACTGGGAGGGCAACCCTGTATGGATCTGACCGGAACAATTTCACGCCGGATCCACCGGCAGCATGTGGGGCGGGTTGGCAAACTGCGGCCGATTGTCAATCGGCCCGGTCAATCGAAGCCGACAACCTCGACGTGCCCGCAGACACAATCTGCCTCACCTTTGGTGAAATTACTCTAACTATGCGAACCCGCAACCAATTCCGGCCGGGCCACCGGGCCCTGTGTCGGAGTGCGCCCCATCCGCCCCTCCCCCACCTGCTGCCGCCACATCGCGTAATACAACCCCTTGCGCTCGATCAAAGCCTCGTGGCGCCCATATTCCACGATCTCTCCGCGCTCCAACACATAAATCCGGTCCGCATGCAGCACCGTCGACAAACGATGTGCGATCAGAATCGTAATCGCATCCCGGCTCGTTGCCACCTCGCGAATCGTCTGACTGATTTCCTCTTCCGTCAGTGAATCGAGCGAAGAAGTAGCCTCGTCGAACACCAGTAGTTGTGGCCGCCTCAACAGCGCTCGCGCAATCGAAAGCCTCTGCTTCTCGCCGCCCGACACCTTGACGCCGCCCTCGCCGATGACCGTGTCGAGACCCTTCTCCGCGCGCGCCAGCAGACTCTCGACGGACGCCTGCCGCAGCACGTTCATACACTCCTCGTCCGTCGCCTCCGGACGCACGAACAACAAATTCTCCCGGATCGATCCGGAAAACAACTGAGCATCCTGTGTGACGAATCCGATCTTCTCGCGCAGGCCGTCTATATCGATCTCGTCCTCACGCGTCCCGTTATAACGGATATGGCCCTGATGCGGCCTGTAGAGACCGACGAGCAGCTTCACCAGGGTAGTCTTGCCGGACCCCGACGGTCCCACGAACGCAATCGTTTCCCCGCGCTGGACATCGAACGAAATCCCCTGCAGTGCCGGTCGATTCGCGGACTGATGCTGGAACGTCACGTCGTCAAAAGCCAGCGTCTGCAAGGGGCCGATTGTCACCGGATTCTCCGGCCGCGGCTCCGGACGGAGCGCCAGAATCGTCTCGAAATTCTCCAGCGAAGCCTCCGTCTCGCGGTAAGTGTTGACCACATTTCCCAATTCCTGCAGCGGCCCGAAAATGAAGAACGAATAAATGAACAGCGAGAAGAACTGCCCCACCGAAATCCGCTGCGTAAAGATCAGATAAAGCATCAGGAACAGAATCGACGTTCGCAGCAGATTCACGAACGTTCCCTGCACGAAGCTCAGGCTTCGCAGATACTTCACTTTCTTCAACTCCAGCTTGAGGATCTTCGAAGTCGTCGCGTTCAGATGATTGATTTCCTGCTGCGCAAGCCCCAGACTCTTGACCAGCTCAATATTCCGCAGCGATTCGGTAGTCGATCCGGCGAGCGCCGTCGTTTCACGCACGATCGTCTTCTGCACTTCTTTGATCTTGCGGCTCAGCAGCGAGCTCAGGCCCCCCAGCAACGGGATCGTCAGCAGGTAAGCCGGGCCAATCGACCAGTGCACCTGCCCCGCATAAATCATTACGAAGACCACGCCGATCACTGTCGTAAACAGCAGATTGACCGCGATCGCGATCAGCTTCTCGACATCCGACCGGACCTTCTGCAATTTCCCCAGCGTCTCGCCGCTGCGCTGGTCTTCAAACAACGCATAGGGCAGTTCGAGCGAATGCCGGATGCCGTCGGCATACAGCCGCGCCCCCACCTGCTGCGTGATCACGTTGACGTAATAATCTTGAAAATTCTTCGCGACTCGCGACACGAATGCGACACCGACCGCCAGCGAAAGCAGAAACGAAACGCCGCGAATGAACTGCCCGATGCTGTAATCGTGAAATCGCGTCGCATAGGAATCGATCACATGCCGGAAAATCAGCGGATCGAGCAGCGAAAATACCTGATTGATCGCCGCCAGCACAAGCGCCGCGACAACCAGCTTCCAGTAGTCCCGCAGATACCGGTAAAGAGTCGCCATCTATCAACGTTACGACACGCCCTCCGGCGCCTGCGCCCCGCACTAAACCAACGGAGGAGGATTTCGCCTGTATGAAGGCGGCAGTTTTTTCGCCCTTGCGTTGGTATCGACGACCATCGCCGCCGGAGCCGATTTCAGTTACACCACGACCCACGAAACAGTCCGACAGCCGTTGCTTCGAACTCCTGATGGAAATCACCATGGAATCGAGCGACTTCTCGATCAACTGATTTCGGATTCCATCTTTGCTATCCCAACCGGCTACCAGAAGGTCGACGCGAAATAGATTTCGCTTTGCCGCACCTTTCAGTTCGCGCGGCGTTCCACTGCCGGTTACAGAGCCTTTGTTGGTGGTATCGTGACCTGTCCAAAGCCGGGCTCGGACGGCACGTGCGATCTTTCCGCCGGATATGAATTCGTACGAGTTCTTACCGAGGCTTCCGTTTTTTCAGATTCCCTTCATATTGCTCTGCCAGCGTGAAGGACAGAGGCAATGCAGGTCCGATCAGGAACGAGAATTGTCTGGACGTCCGGGGTGCTTTGGAAGATTTTCCTCGCGGCGGCTCTCATGAGCCGGTTCATCCACGGCCAGACAACAGACTCCGCTCCGCCCGGCGCGCCGCAGCCTGATATTCGTGATACGAATCTCTATGAACCTTCGACGGATAATCCAGCGGCGTACGGCCGGAAGGAAGTGGTCAACGTTCTGCTCGATCAGAAGCGGATCTGGCTGAGCCCGTTCCATGCGAATCGGCAAACCGCGCGCTGGTGGCTGATCTTCGGAGCCGGCACCGCGGCCCTGATCGCTTCCGACCACGAAATTTCCGAACGCCTGCCGAACACCGGTTCTGCTGTGCGAATCGACAGTGATTTGAGCAGAACCGGGCAATACTACAGCGTCTATCCGTTCGCCGCATCACTCTACTTTGTGGGCGCGAGGTTGCACAATCACAAACTGAGCGACACCGGCGCACTCGGAGTGCAGGCGCTGCTCGACGCCGCCATTGTCGCGAACGTCATGAAGGTGGTGGCGCGCCGCGAAAGGCCTCTCGACGGAGACGGTGGTGGGCATTTCGAGACAGGCGGGAGCAGCTTTCCGTCAGGCCACACCATTGAGGCATGGACATTGGCAGCGGTCGTTGCCAAACAGTACGGAAACCACAAGTGGGTTCCTTTTGTCTCGTATGCTTATGCCACCGCGGTGAGCGTCTCGCGAGTGGCTGCCCGGCAGCACTTTCCTTCCGACGTTCTGGCGTCCGGGGCTATGGGCTTCTTTATCGGCCGCTACGTCGTCAATAACCACAACCTGCACGAGGGGCATCTCCATAATCGGGCCGCATGGCTGCGACCTTCCCTCAGCCCGTATTTTTCCGGCGGAGGAATCGGGGCGCAGTTGATGTGGCAACCGGGACGTCAGTAAAATCACCAACGCCGGTCGATATTCAAAACCAGGCTGAACGTCGAGCCAACTCCAGGAGAGCTTTCCACCAGCAGCTTTCCTCCGTGCCGCGCCGCAATCCATTGCGCGATCGAAAGGCCGAGCCCCGCGCCGCCCGTCGTTCGCGACCGGTCGCGTGATGTGCGATAGAAGCGATCAAATATATAGGGGAGGCTTTCCGCCGCAATACCGGCGCCCGTGTCGCGCACGCGAATCACTGCGGTTTGCGTACCTGCCCGATCGCAGACCTCCAGGCTCAAGGCGATTTCGCCCTGCGCGGGCGTGTACTTGATGGCGTTGTCGAGCAGAATACGCAGCAGCCGCCGTATCGCTTCCGGGTCCCCGGTCATCGGCGCCTTTTCCGGCGCCTCGACCGAGAGTCTCAAACCCGAAACCTCGGCCAGGATCTGCATCTCCTCGCCCGCCGAGGTCAGCACTTCGGCCAGATCCATCACCTCGAATTGCAGATCGTCGCGCCCCGCATCCGCCCGTGCCAGCAACAGCAGATCGTCGATCAGGTGCGACGTCCGCTCCGTTTGCGCGACGATTTTCTCCCAGCCCTTTTCATGTTCTGCCACATTGCGAGGCTTTTCGATTATCACCTCGGCGGTTGTCCGCATGATCGCGACAGGAGTGCGCAGCTCGTGCGAAGCATCCGCCGTGAACTGTGTGATCTTCTGGAAAGCAGCTTCGAGACGGGCCAGCATCTCGTTCAAGGTTTCGGCCAGCCGGTCCAGCTCGTCGCCGGTGCCGTTGGTGTAGAGCCTTTCGGAAAGATTCCTGCCGCCGATGCGCCGTGCACTCTGCGCGATCTCATCCACCGGTTTCAACGCGCGGCCGCTCATCCAATAGCCGGCGGCGGAAGCGAGGCCCAGCAGCAGCGGACTCGCGAGAATCAAGGTCCACCGGAACTGACCCTCCATCTCGTCGAACTCGTTGACCGGAACGCCTATCTCGGCGAAGCCACTCGGAACAGAAGCTACGAGCGTGCGCACCGCCCTGCGCCGGACCGCGATTGTCGAAGTCTTCCCCCGCGCGGGGAGTTGTCGGGCAACGAAGGGCGGCCAGTCCGTGGTCCCCGGCGAGTTGTACTCCCGTGCCCTCCCGCCGGAGGCGATCCGCAGCCGGAGCCCGCCCGGTGCTGACGGGGCCTGTTCCAGAATCTCTTCGCCGGCGGCCTTGTGCGCCGGTCCGGCATCCGCCATTAAGCTGCGAATCGTCCGCACACGGGCGCGCAGATCCTGATCGATCGTATGCTCGATCGCATTGCGCACACCGAACAAGACGCCGGCGCCTGCGACGGCCAGGATGAAGGCGAGGGTCGCCGCATAGGCGGCAGTCAGACGGAACCGGATCGAGCGCGAATTCAAGACAACTCCCGCATCACGTATCCATAGCCCCGTACTGTTTGAATCAATTTCTTCTTTTGTCCGCTGTCGATTTTGTCGCGCAGTAGTTTTACATAAACATCCACGGTGTTCGACTCAACCTCTTCGTTAAATCCCCACACCGCTTCGATGATGGAGGAACGGGACGCAACCCTGCCGGCGCGCCGCATCAAATGCTCGAGAAATCGGAATTCAGTGGCGGTCAGGCTGATGGTGCGCCCGGCGCGCGTGACCTGGCACGAGGCGGGGTCGAGAGTGAGATCGTCGACTTGCAGGATCTGGACGGGCGGTTGTGCGGCCCGGCGTGCGAGCGCACGCAGACGGGCCACCAGAACGCGCAACGCGAACGGCTTGACGAGATAATCGTCGGCGCCGGCATCCAGCCCTTCCACGATGTCTTCGGGAGCGTCCCGGGCCGTCAGCATGAGAATTCCGACTTTATTTCCTGCCTGGCGAAGGCGTCGTGCCACTTCTATGCCGTTCGGGGAGGGAATCATGACGTCGAGGATGATGGCGTCGAACCCGCACATCTCCGTGGCGGAGAGCGCTTCGCGGCCATCCCGCGCGATAGTCACCGTATGGTTCTGTTCCTCGAGGAACTGGCGCAGCGTTTCCGTCATCGCCGGTTCGTCTTCGACAATCAGTATCCACATGCGCGACCGTCATCGTAACCATCAATCCTGAAAAGGCACTGAACTGAATGACTTGATTGCAGTGGTGGAGGAGCGATTTCGCCTTCGATGCCACAGGACGACTGCGCCCCGCGTTACGCAATGTGATCCAAATCACATAACGCGCTGCGGCTCTATTTGGTTCAGAACGACTTCAGAAACCGCCTGGATGCTATACAGCAAGCATGTAGGAAACGGAATTTCCCCGAATCTTCATCTTCACCCGGTAGATCGAAGTGAAGCAGGCGAAATAAAGTTCGTCCCACCCAGGACCGCCCCAATTGAAGTTGGCGATGTGCTCCGGCAACTCGATCACACCAAGATGTTCGCCGGCCGGATCGAAGACCCAAACGCCGCGCGGACCAGTCACATAGATGTTCCCGTCCTTATCGCATTTCATGCCATCGACGATGCCGTTCCACAACTCGCCATCGCCGATGTTTTGCGCAAAAATGCGGCTGTTGCTCAGCGAGCCGCCGGCGGAGACGTCAAAGACCCGGATATGCGCCCGCGGCGTGTCGTCAACATAAAGCAGCCTTTCGTCTGGTGAAAAACAAAGCCCGTTGCACTGCCCGAAGTCGTCGGCTTCGAGATGAAGTTCGCCATCCGGAGAGACGCGGAAGACTCCCTGGAACGAAAGGTCCTGCGCACGCTCGATCCCGACTGCCGCCAAACGCCCGTAAGATGGATCGCTGAAATAAACCGAATTGTCCGAGCGCACGATCACATCGTTGGGGCTGTTTAATTGTTTCCCCCGCCAGTGCGACGCGACGACCTGGCGCTCTCCAGCCGGAGATTCGCGAATGAGCGAGCTGGTGTTGTGTTCACAGATATAGAGATTGAGCGCGCCGTCGTAGGTCATCCCGTTGGCCCGATTGCTGGGGTTCCGCGCTTCGGTGGCGGTATCGCTGCCTGGCGCCCAGCGGTAACGGATACTTGCCGGAATATCGCTGAAGTAAAGACACTGCTCCCTGGGATTCCAGATCGGCCCTTCGACGAACTGAAATCCCGTACAGAGTTTTTCGACGGCCGCGCCCTCGGCGATCAGGTCGAACATTCCGGGAGATTTCACGTCAACAGGCATGCGGCCAGGAGGCTTGCGCGATCATTGCACGCCCGGTATTCGACTTTGACCGATCGTGCTGACCTGCCGGCCCTGCTTGAGTTGGCGCAACTGCTCGCGGTGGCGGATTGCGAGCCATCAACGGTGCGCCGCTTTCATTTCACGCTCTTGATCCACTTGAGAATGGGGCCGGTCACGCTGGTGTCGGGGGTATCGGGCGACATGACTTCGGAGATGTGGCTGTGATCCTTGAACGTCGCGAACGCCGGACACTTGCCCGCCTTGCACAACTCGTCTTTGAGAGTCGTGGCGAACCCGACGATGTTCGGCGGATCGAGTTCCGCCACCGTGACGAAAAACGGAACCTTCGCTTTGATGAGCCCCGGCAGATTGGATCGCGCCAACTGTGTCGCCGCATCCGGCTGAGCCGCGCGTCCACCGCCTCCGCCGCCCGCCCCGCGCCCGCCGCCACGGCCGGCGCCCCGTCCTGCTCCTCTGCCTTCAGCCACCGCCGGCTTCGAGCCATCGGGTTGACCACACGGTCCAAAGCCTGCGCCGCCCGTTACCGGGGGCGGAGTCGCCGGCAGAATATCGAACGCGGGAGGAGACATGAAAATCACCCCTTTGATACCGATTCCTTCCGGTCCGTAGAACTCCGGATGCGCCACATAAGTGCTCGTGGGGATGTTGCCGGCCGACTGCGTCCAAATGAAAACGCGGTTGGGATTCCCTTTGTGCTCGGCGATATTCTTATTTACCCATTGCACGATCAGGGAGATGTCTTTCGCCGGGTCGTCCCAGGCCGTGCCCGGACGGCGCTGCATATTCACGCCCACCATGCCACTCTTCACGGCCCACAGCATGACATTGTCGTAGAAAACGTCGCCGTTCGGGCCGCCCTGCAGCTTGTTGCCGGCTCCGCCCGATACGTAGATCAGGACGGGGCGTTTGCCTCCGCCTTTCTTTGGAGAGAAGACGTCGAGGACGTTCTTCGGATCGGGTCCAAACGAGACATCGCGGAGGATCGTCACGCCCGTATATGGCGGATTCGAATGCAGCGGTCTGTAAACCTGGGCGGTTTCGGGAACGCAGACGCCGCGGCCGATATTGACCAACTCCCTGGCGATGTCGGGCGGTACGGCCGCTGTCGCAAGCCCGGCGGCAGCGAGGAAGGCAAAGCAAAGTCTTGTTCGTATGAGTTTCAAAGTCTTCTCCAGAAATGTTCGTCGCCGCTGCGCGAAGCAGATCGATTACGCGATGCCCGCTTTGTACAACGCCAGCAGCTTGCCCCAGGCGCGCTCTGCTTCGGGCTTGTTGTATGTCGCGTCGCCATTGGCTTGCTTCGGCATATCGGGGACGCACCAGCCGTGTTGACAAGTTGTATAGACTTCGATCTCCGCCGGATTGTGGGCGGCGATGAAAGCTTCCTTGAGCTTGTCCTTGTCGGTCGGCGACTGCTTGTCGTCGCTGTTGGCAATCCCGAAATACATCTTCGCTTTGATCTTTGGGGCGAGCAAGTGCGGGCTGTTGGGCCTGGGTGTTACGAGTCCGCCCCCATGGAACGAGCCGCCCGCGCCAATACGATCCGGCAGCGCAGCGGCCGTGCGCACAACCAGCGCGCCACCCATGCAGTAGCCCTGGACGCCGATCTTCTTCTTTTTGTCCGCGGCCTTTTGCTTGTCGAAAAATTCAACAAATGCAGTGGCGTCTTTCTCTGCCGCACCGTCGGCGCCGATCGACGCCATGAGAGGCCGGATCTTCGCCCCCTCTTTGGCGAAGTCAATGTTGGAGGCATCGGTGAAGGGCGGCTTGGTGAGCCGGTAAAAAGGGTTCGGCACGAGGACGGAATATCCTTCCGCTGCCAGCCGCTTTGCCATGTCGCGCATCGAAGGGCGCAGCCCGAACGCATCCGGCCAGATGATCACCGCCGGATGCGAGCCGGATTTCGGATGAATAAAGGCGGCGTCGCAGGTGCCGTCCGGAGTCGTAATGTCTACGTTGGTCTCGACGATCTGCGCTGCGGCCTCCGCCGAAACGGCAGTGGCTGTCAGGCCGGCGGCGACGGAGAAAGCTACAAACTCGCGGCGCCCGACATCGGCGGATTGTGCGTCGTTGCTGGATGGATTCTTCTGCTCTTCGCTCATGGTTTTCTTCCTCGAAGAGAGTTTATCGCTTTTCGCCGCTTTCGGCGTGATGGCCGTTGACCGCGGCAAAACTGCGAAGCCTGATCAGCCGCCGTTGAACGCAAATAAATGCCGATAAAAACAATAAATTTTGCATTTACCGGAAGTTATCTGCGTTCATCGGCGACCAGACTAACGGGCGCCGGTTCGAGCAGCGCCGAGGGGGGCGGTGCCGAGCGGCGTATCCTGTATCCGCATGTGTGTCGAGTCGCGTTCGTTTTCGAGGCAGTAATAATCGATCAGGTCGCTGTCGAGAACCAGGGGCTGGGTGATCTTCACAGTCCAGGGCGCAGTGTAGGCCTTGGGGTCGTCGATCGTAATCTCGACTTCAAGAGTCCCAAAGTTCGGCCGCCGGATCTTCTCGGTCATTTTGCCCTGATCCGTCAGCGGATTTCCGCTGGCATCCAACCACAGATCATCGCGGAAGCCGATCGTCTCGACTACCAGCGTGTCACCGTCCCAGTGGCCGGTCGAGTAACCGTTCCAGGTCGGATTGGGATCCTTCGGGAACGCCCGCCCGTCGGTGAAGATCTGCCGGTACTGCATGTTGCGCTCCGTCAGGACAAGGACACGACCGGGTACCTCGAAAACCCGTTTGTAGAAATCGTCGGTCCAGATGCGCGGAGCGTCGCGCGGCATGCAATGAACGTTCGGGTCCAGGCCCTGCTCCACACGGCGCTTTTTGACCAACTCCGCCGCCCACGGCTGATAAGGCAACGGGGTCTTCAGCGAGGCCGCGATATTGATGAACTCACGGGAGATCTGCGTATCCGTGCACTGGGCCCCGCAAGGCGGTCCTGTGTTGATCCATCCCCACATACCCGAAAGGTCGGGTTTTCCGTCAGCCGTGCGCGGCGCGGGAGCCGAGAGGTTAGGTTTTCCGTCCGGAGTGTGCGGCACGCCGGGCGTCGCATAACCGAGCCACTGCGCGGAAAGCGCGGCCGGGCTGAGGGCCAAAATGAAGGCGGCCGCGTAACGCCAGGCCGGTCGCGTGGGTGTGATTCTGCTGAACATATGCCAGATTGCATCATAGCCAGGGCCCGCTCGTCCAGCAAAAAGCCTTCGGGCTCCTGCCTGGAGTTGGCACTGGAAATCGCGATCGCTTCCCGAAATACGGCGAGCTCGCTACTTCGCGACACGGCAGGACTGTTGTTCGCCAGGAATCGCTCGGCTGAACCACGATATCTCCGCGACGAACTACCGAGAGGTGACAGGGTGGACTTTCAATTCGCCCGCTCGTGCTGGCCGTTACCGCTGATAGCCGTATCCGAAGTCGCGCTCACCGTGATGATTGCGGAACTCGCGATAATCGCGCATGCGCCGCAGATCTTCGGAGAGCGCTCCCCTGTCCCGCGGGTCGAGCGAGTTGGAACTCACCACGCGTTGCAGATGGTCGATCGCCCCATCGAGCTCATGTTTTTCGTATCGCCCCTGATCGAAGCGGCTTGCGAAGTCGAACAAATCACGCCGCGCCTCATCGAAGCGCCGCCGGTCTGCCCGCGAAGCATATGGATACGCGTTCGCGCGGTCGAGATCCATTCGGGCGCGATCGAAAACGCTGCGATCCTGCCGCGCGTAATCGCGGTCTCCGTAGGGTCTGTCGTATTGTCCAGGTGCGTATTGTCCATAAGCGGAAGCCGCCAGCGCGCAAACAAAAGAAAAAGCAAGAATAGTCCGGTTCACGTCTCTCACCTCGGTCCGAAGGACGCGCCTTCTCCGGCCGGGTTCCGTGTTTTAATCCACGCTTAATGCGGCCCCGCGGAGAATGATCTGGCCCGCGCGCATCACGAGGCTCACGTCGTGGTGTCCAGCGCGTCGCGCGAGTTCCCGGTAGTCAGGCGCTTCCATCATCAGCAGATCGGCGGACTTGCCCGGTTCGAGCGACCCGGTCACATGCGACAGCCGCAGGGAACACGCTGGATTCCATATCGTGGCGATAATGGCTTCTTCCGCGGTCAGTCCGAGCCTGTCGACAGCGAGATGGAGAAGGTACTGCGGATTGATGGACGTTACGCCGCTCATTCTGTAACTGGAAGTGAGGGCTATCGAGGCTCCCTCGTCGATCGCCCTTCGGATTGCCGCCGCCGCGCTGGCCGCATCGTCAAAACCTTCCGAGGCCGGAATCAACCGCACGCACCCCACTGCCGACAGCGGAGCCGTGAAGGTGCGCGATGTATTCGTTGCAGTGTCAAGCGGCGCGACGATTCCAATAGCGCCAGCCGAAACCGCGAGTTGCAGCTGGGTGGCTTCGAGAGCGCGTGTGGAGCGCAACCGGATCGCGTATCCCAGGCCGGCGGCGGCGACGGCGGCCGCCTGCAACATCGTCCTGTCGAACGGCCACTCAGGCCCGGCTACCGTGAACTCGACGACAGACGCAAGCTTTTTGTTCCGCACGGCCGGGAGCCATTTTGAAGTGAGCGTCTCCAGCGCCTGCATCGGATTTCCCGCCGCGTCTGGTGGAAACTGCGGCGAGAAAATGGAGCGAATCCGCAGCGGTTTCGATTGCAGCGCCTGATGCGTACGCAGCACTTTGGAAATGTTCTGGATGTCCGACGTCCACCGTGTGTGCGCCCCCACCGTAAGCGAGCCATAGCGGGCGCATTCAGCCGCCGCCGCCGCCGCGCGCAGAGTTACTCTTTTCCGGGACATCAACCGGATCGCACCCGCGCGCTCTTCCATTCCCTCGTAAGTCGCCGGAACAACCAGGGCGACATCGCCGTCGACGAAGGCCGGCATCACCACACGGCCGGTGGCGTCGATTTCACGCGCGTGCCGCGCTCCTGCAAGATTTTCGACGCGGCGGGCGGGGCCGATCTCTTCGATGATTCCGTTGTGTATCAGCAACGCGCCCTTTGGAACGATTGTCAGCTCGGTCATGGCGGACCCGCTGCGGGGACCGCTCGGCCCGCGCAACGTCAGCAGTTGCCGGGCGTTTCGGACCAGCGTCCATTGATCTTTGGACGCCGGCTCCGGAATGGAGATCACGCCGGTTCAATCTTACCGCTGTGCAAGCCCGTAACCCGGCCTGTTGACTCCGGGCTCGCCTGTTTCCTCGGCCATTCGGGTCGTGTGGAAATAACGCGCGGCGCCGGCAAATCTATTCGTCTTTGATGATCTTCCGCAGGCCACGCACTTTCTGCTTCAGTTCCTCGGTTGCATCCGCCATTTGCGTCGTATCGTAGATCACCCGTGGAGTGAGGAAAATAATCAATTCCGTGCGCTGCTTCGATGACGATTTCGTGCCAAACGCGGCGCCGAGATAGGGAATGCGATGGAGAAAAGGGATGCCGGATGATGACTCGACCAGGTTCTCGGTGATGATGCCTCCGATCGCGATCGTATCCCCGTCTTCCACCGTTACCTGCGTACTGACGTTGCGCTGCGAGAAAGATGGCGAGTCGATACTGCTGGTATTTGTCGGGGTCGGCGCAGTCACATTCTGATTGATCACCATGGTGACGACGCCGCTCGGATTGATGCGCGCCAGTATGTTGAGCCCGATACCCGTACTGGTGTTCTGGATGTTGTTCGCGAACAACGAGCTTCCGCCCTCTTGAACGCTGGTAGCAGAGACCGAACTCAACGTCGGCACGGAATCGCCGACCGTGATTGACGCTGGGATGCTGTCGGTGGCGATCACACTCGGGGCGGAAAGCACTTTCGTTTTCGACGTGCTCTCGCTGGCCTGGAGCAACCCGAGCAGTTGCCGGCTTTGTCCGACCAGGATCCCGGCCGTCAAGGATAATCCCGCGGTGTTATTGGGGCCGCTGGTTGGCGTGCTGGTCCCCAGGAGTTGACGCCCGGGAACCAATGGGTTCGCCGTCCCCTGCTTTTGCAGGAACGACTCGACGCCAAAGGCAAAATCGCCTGTCATGTCGACTTCGTAGATTTTCGCGTCGATCAGCACCTGCCGCGGCGGGATATCCAGCTGATCGAGCAGGTGACGAATCTGCTCCCATTCCTGCGGAGTACCCTGCACGAGGAGTGTGTTGTTCAACGGGTTTGGAATAATCCGCGGTCCGGTGGCCCGGCCATAAGGGGAGCCCTGGCTGAGATACGAGCCGGTCTGGTCCGTCGTGGCGGTAGTCGCGGGCGCAGTCGTCGCCCCCGCCGTTGTCCCGGCGGCGGGAGTTGCCGCTGGGGAAGTAAAAGGACTCAGTGGGGCTCCCCCGGCTCCGGCAAAACCCTGGGACTGACTCACACAAGGGACGTTGAATCCACCGCCGGGATAACCACCGCCAGCTCCCGGATAGCCGCCGGCGCCATAAGGGCTCGCGCCATACTGTGAAGCTCCGCCATAACCGCCGCCATAGCCGCCCCCATACCCTCCGCCGTAACCGCCTCCGTAACCCCCCGCACCGCCGCCGACACCGAAGCCTCCGGCGCCTCCATATCCCGACCCTGGATACCCGCTCGCCGGATACATCGAGTTTCCCGGCACGCCGCCATAAACCCCGCCGCTCGAGAAACCGCAGCCTCCGTAGAGCTGATTGATCACGCCGCCGAGGACTTCAGCCCGTTCGTATTTGAGCTTGTAGACGTAATTGTCAATCGATCCGGCGGTGACTTTTGCCGG
>DATAZF010000010.1:0-13834 GCA_036272235.1 Bryobacteraceae bacterium
TTGAAAATTCTGGTCGGGCTGCCGGGATTTGAACCCGGGACCTCTTGCACCCCAAGCAAGCGCGCTAGCCAGGCTGCGCCACAGCCCGAATACTTCAGTCTACACGGAGGCGCCTCACGGCCCTACGCCGCCGGCACCGGCTCCGTCGACACCAATGCATTCTGCAGCACGAACCGATAGCCGATTCTCGGCTCAGTCGTGATGAAGGTCGGCTTCGGACCCGGCGGCTCGATCTTCTTGCGCAGCTGATTAATAAACACCCGCAGGTATTCGATCTGATCGCCATAGTCCGGTCCCCAGATCGCCTGCAGCAGCCGCCGGTGCGGCACAGGCTTGTTTGCCTGCGAAGAGAGATAACGAAGAATATCGAACTCCGTAGGCGTCAATCGGACCACCACGCCATTGGCGACCACCCGGCGCATCTCGAAATCGACTTCCAGGCCGGGCGCCGAAATATGCTTCGGCGTCGTATCCGTCGCGATTCCCGTGCGGCGCAGCGCGGCGCGGATCCGCGCCATCAGCTCATCCGTGCTGAAAGGCTTGCAAACGAAGTCGTCCGCCCCTGCATCCAGCGCTTCGACTTTATCTTTGTCGGAGTCGCGCACCGAGACGATGATGATCGGAACATCCCAGCCGTTACGGATGGCCCGGCAGGTATCGAGACCACCCATGCCTGGCATGTTCAGGTCGAGAAGAATCAGATCGACCGTCCGCTCGCGCAACAGGTCCAGCGCCTCTTCGCCGCTTTGAAGATCGACGACGGTCGCTCCCTGCGAAACCAGAGTGGCTCGCAACACCCGGCGAATCTGCGGTTCATCGTCAATGAGTAAGATAGTGCTGTTTTCGATCACTTGTTCTCCCCGTCGCCCCTTCAGCGCCTTCGAGCGGAAGCTCGAAGTGGAATGCCGGCCCCAATGGCTCTACATCAAGCCAGATTTTGCCTTCGCAGGCTTCCACGATCGCCCTTGCGATCGCCAGCCCCAACCCCGTTCCCTCGACCCGATGCCGGTCTTTACTACCTCGATAGAATCTATCAAATATCCGGTCGCGCTCGCTCTCGGGAATTTCACTCCCGCCGTTCCAGACGGTCAGAACCATGCTGGCGCCGGAAACTGCTCCCGATATTCTGATTGGGGCGCCCGGCTGCGAATATTTCCACGCGTTGTCCACGACCTGCACCAGCATCTGCTCAACCAGAAAGCTGTCACCCGTTATTGGAGGAAGATCCTCCGGTACATCGATGATAAACTCCCGCCGCCCGAAATAGCGCGACATTCTTGCGACTACCCGCTCCACGATTTGCGGAATCCGGCACTCCTCAGTCAACGGATTCTCCCTCCGCGCCTCCAGTTTTGCCAGATCGAGCGACTCGCGGATCAACCGGTCCAGGCGGTCGGCTTCCTCGTCGATCACCACCACCAGCTCGCGTTCGTGCGCCGAAGGAATGCGGCCGGAAAGCCGCAGCATCGAGGCCGCCGCCTTGATCGACGTTAGAGGAGTCTTGAAATTGTGCGCCATGGCGTTCAGGACTGTGGTGCGCAGTTCCTCGCCCCGCCGGATCGCCTCCAGGCGGCCACGCTCCTCGGCATTGCGGGCTCGTTCGAGAACCAACTGAATCATGCTTGCGAGGGCCTTGCGTACCTCGTCGGAAGGTTGCGCGCCGTGCAGTTCGAGAACGTCTCCGGCATAGTCACTGTCCACGGCGATAATCGAAACCTGGCCCGCTCCGATCACACCCCATTGCGAAGCCTGAGGGAGGGTTGATATTCGCAGCACAGCGCCATTCAGATCGAACAGTTCGACTACCTTCCGCACCACTTCATCCGCCGCGTCCTTCAGGTGGTCCGCTTTGAGAAGGACGCGCCCCAGTTGATTCAGCCGCTCCATTTCCTCACGGCGGCGGTTCGCTTCGGCAGCCCGGCGTTGCGCCTGGATCGCGAGCCGGCTCCCGGTGAAGGCCGTCAACGCCATGGCCCCGAATGTAATAACGCCTTCAATGGTGGTGAGGCGGAAACTTCCCACATCGTCGACAAAAAAGTAGCTGAAAGCGAGGCTGGCTATTGTCGACGAGAGAAGCGCCAGAATCCAGTTACGCAACGTCGCGATCGCCAGAACCTCAAGCAACAGCAGCATCGCCGAGGTTGCGCGGTTCGACCCCAGAGAACTACACACTTTCGCCGTGGTCCACAACAAAACAGCGGACCCGCCAAACTGCGCGGCCATCCGGAAGTTACGCTTCATGGCGCGGGTTTCAGAAGCTCCAGGATTCAACAGAACGATACAATCGAAGTGATGATTCTCATCGTCTCACGAATCCGGTCGCGCGGGCCGCAGGGTGCGGAATGACGAGACGCGGCGCCGGTAAGGTCATCGCCGCGCTGGGAGCCTCGGCGCTATTCCCGCGTGATGCCCGGCCGCAAGCCGCCGCCGAGAAAGACGGCGGACCCAAAGCGGGAGTGACGCAAGCGCCCCGCAGCAGTCCTCTTATCTGCGCCTTTTCGCAGAATCTCATCAAAGTGGAATATTCGCAGCTCGGTACGATCGCCCAACAGCTTGGCTATGACGGCGTGGATCTCACGGTCATGGATGGCGGTCATGTCAATCCTCACATCACGAACGTCGACCTGGTCCGTGCCATCGAGAGCGTGCGGGGCGCGGGACTCGAAGTCCCGATGATTACGACCACGATCACCTCGACCAACGACCAGACCGCATATCCCATTCTCGCCATCACGGGCCACACGCAAGTGCATCTCTATCGCACGGGATTCTGGCCCTACGCCGTGGGCCAGAACGCCCCCATCGACATTCCGCGCCGGCTGTCGCAGGTGCGCGCCGATCTCACAAATCTGCTCGCGCTCGGCCGCAACTATCAGATGGTCACGATGTTCCCGAATCACGCCGGGAGCTATGTGGGCGAGGCCTTGTGGGACGTGCAGGCCATCATCAACGACATGGATCCCCAATGGCTCGGCTACTATTTCGACCCATCGCAGGCCACGGCCGAAGGCGGCGTCGCGGGCTGGGAAGTGGCGCTTCGCCTCGCTCTTCCGCGGCTTAAAGCCGTGGCTGTTCAGGATTTCGTCTGGACGAAAACGGGGGATACCTGGACCATGCAGATGTGTCCGCTCGGCGAAGGTATGGTCGACTGGCAATCCTTCTTCAGAATCCTCGCAGCGGCGCGGTTTACCGCCCCCATCTCCATTCATCAGGAATACAAGCCGAAGGATGAACTTACGGCGATGACGAAGGATCTCGAGTTCGTCCGCAAGCAGGTCAAACAGGCGTGGGGACCCACCGCGCCCGGTCCTGCAAATTAAAGCAACCAAACCACAAAACCAGCTTCCGCTGCCGTTCGCAACATCTTTCTCACGTTGACTCGATTCGGGTGGCTCCTATATACTGCAGCTACTACGAGGGGAAAAGTCCAATGAAAATGCTCCGTTCAGCATTCGTGTGCGCGCTTTGCTGCGCCGGATTGTACGCACAGGCCACATCGCAGATCCAGGGAGTTGTGCAGGATGCTTCCGGCTCCGCTGTGCCCAGTGCGGAGGTGAAAGCGACTCAAACAGACACCGGCGCGGTTCGTACGGTCACGACCGGTTCCGACGGCGTCTATGTGCTCTCGAACCTCGCGATCGGGCCCTATCGCCTCGACGTTTCCAAGTCGGGCTTTTCGACTTTTGTGCAAACCGGGCTCGTCCTTCAAGTGGCCAGCAATCCCACTGTTGATGTCCAACTGAAGGTCGGCGCCGTCTCCGAACAGGTTCAGGTGGAAGCCAACGCCACGCAGGTCGAAACGGAAGCCACGAGCGTCGGAACGGTTATCGAGAGCCAGCGCATTCTCGATCTTCCCCTGAACGGCCGCCAGGCGACGGATCTCATCCAGCTTGCCGGCGCTGCCGTTCCCGCGGGTGTGAACGGCACGGCGGGAATGCACGGCGGGCAGAATATCGCGGTCGCCGGCGGGTCGCTTTCCGGCGTTTCGTACATGCTGGACGGAACTCTTTACAACAACCCGTTCGACGCCACCAACCTGCCGTTTCCCTTCCCGGATGCACTGCAGGAATTCAAGCTCGAGACCAGCACGCTGACGGCGCAGAACGGCACCCACTCGGCCGCAGCCGTCAATGCCGTAACGAGGTCCGGCACCAACGCGATACATGGGGATGCATTCGAGTTTCTTCGCAATGGCGACCTCAACGCGCGCAATTCTTTTGCCCTCACTCGCGATTCGCTCAAGCGCAATCAGTTCGGCGGCACCGTGGGCGGGCCGATCCTGAAAGACAAGTTATTCTTCTTTACCGGTTATCAGGGCACACGAACGCGCTCCGACCCCAGTGGGCTCACGTCATTCGTTCCGACCGCCCAGATGCTATCCGGTGATTTCACGAGCTGGGTAGCGAGCTGCAACGCCGGCAAGAATTTGACCGGCGTATTCGTCGGCAACAAGATTCCCCTTTCGCAGGTCAGCCCGCAGGCGCTGCAGATCGCCAAGCTGTTGCCCGCCGCGAACAGCGCTTCCGACCCGTGCGGAAGAGTCTCCTTCGGCGACATCGTCCAGAGCAACGAGTACCAGGTGGTTGGAAGAGTCGACTACCAGCTCAATCAGAAGCATTCGATCTTCGGCCGCTATATGGCGACGACGTTCTATCAACCGGCATCTTACGGCCTCTCGAAGAACATCCTCGCTTCGGCGTCCGGCGGACTTGACGATCTGGCGAACTCCGCCACTCTGGGCGACACATATCTTTTCACCCCGAATGTCGTCAATCAGTTCCGTTTCGCGTACAACCGCGTCGGCGTCCATCGCTTCAACTCCGATTATTTTTCCGGATGCGATCTCGGCATCGCGATGAATTGCTACATTCCCCATCAGACGGTCGTCTCAGTCACGGGCGGGCCCGGCATCGGGGTCGGCACGGCGATCCAGGCGTCCTTCATCCCGACCATTTTTTCCGGCGGCGACGACGTGAGCTGGGTCAAGGGCGCGCACCAGTTCGGCTTCGGCTTCAGCATGTTCCACTACGTATCGAGCTCGAACGCGAATGTGTATTCCTCCGGCACCTTCACTTTCAATGGCACCGCGACGGGCTCCGGTCTTTCCGATTTCGTCTCCGGGCAGCTCGACAGTTTCCTGCAGGGCGTTCCCAACACACTGTTCGTGCACAAGTGGTATTACGGGTTTTACGGCCAGGACACGTGGAAAATCAGCCGCCGCCTGACCGCGAACCTCGGCTTGCGCTGGGAGCCTTTCCTGCCGCAGCAGGTGAACAACGACGCCATTTATACATTCAGCCTGGATCGTCTGAAACAAGGCATCACGAGCCAGACGTTCACCGGCGCGCCCGCGGGTCTCTACTTCCCCGGCGATCCTGGCTTCGCGGGTAAGTCTGGTATCAACAATCGCTATGATCAATGGGCGCCGCGCGTCGGTCTCGCCTTCGATCCAAAGGGGGATGGCAAGACGTCGATTCGCGCGTCGTTCGGCGTTTCCTACGATTTTCCAAACGTGATGTTGTACTCGACCGAATCCACCGCGCCGCCGTTCGGCGATCAGATCACGGTGAACGGGCCGGAGGCGTTTGCGACCCCGTTCGCGAATCAGCCCGGCGGGAACTTCTTCCCGGTGGCGTTCAGTGCCAGCGCGCCGTTCACGCCGACAGGAACCTACGTTGCGGTACAGCCCGACCTCAAGGCGACCACAGTCTACAGCTGGAATTTCGCAGTGCAGCACCAGGTCGCCAAAGACTGGATTGTTTCCGCCACCTATATCGGGACCGAGACGGACCACTTGTGGGTGAGCTACCAGCTGAACCCGGCGGTTTACGCGCCGGGCGCCACGTCCACGGCGACCAACCAGGCGCGGCGTGTGATCACGCAACTGAATCCCGCGCTGGGCAAACTATACGGGCCGGTGGACCAGTTCGATTCGAGCGGCACGGCGAATTACAACGGGCTGCTGCTTTCGACCAGGACGCGCCTCGGGAGCCACGTGAATATCGACGCGAACTATACGTGGTCCCACTGTATCGGCGACATCACGCAGGCGTCCTCGGTGGGCGGCGCGCAGGCTGGATTGCTCGAGCCCAACAACCGGCGCTTCGACCGTGGCAACTGCCAGACGCCGACGCTTTCCGGCGGCGCGCAGGGTCTCGACCGGCGCCAGATTTTCAACCTCACTGCAGTGGCGCAGGCGCCAAAGTTTGCCAACAGGGCCCTCGGCATGATCGTCACAGGATGGCAGCTCGCGGGAAGCTGGCGCGCCAGCACCGGCACGTTCCTGACAGCTACCGGACTCGATCAACAGCTCAGCGGCACCGGCGGCCAGCGCCCGAACCAGATTCTCAACGATCCGCTTTGCGCGGATCCGAAGCCTTCCTGCTGGATCAATCCAAAGGCGTTTGCCACCCCTGCCCTCGGCACGCTCGGTAACCTCGGGCGCTCGAACATCCTCGGCCCCGGATTCTGGGAGATCGATCTCGCGCTCGTGCGGAGCTTCCGGATTCGCGAAGGCAAGAGCTTCGAACTGCGCGGCGAGGCGTTCAACCTGACCAACAGCTTCCGCGCCGGCGGCGTCACGACGGCGCAAAACAGTGCGCAGTTCGGTCAGATTCTGACCGCACAGGATCCGCGCATCATGCAGGTGGCCGCGAAGTTTGTCTTCTGATCAAAACCCGGGGAGTGACCCGCGCAAGCGATAGCGGACGCTGCCGCACGCCATGAGTTGGTTTCCTAGATGGCGACTGATGTCCGAGTGTGGCCGACTGGTCGGCCGGCGCTCGGCACAAATCTACTTCGAATTCAGTCCGGATCGCGAATGGCCAGAATTGGTTCGATTCAGCGCACGCGCACCAGGTGATAATTCCTCTTCCCCGCGCGCAGCAGGAACGCTCCTGGCCAGGTCATGTCCGTCGTCACCACGATCCTTTGCAACGCCTTCTGACGTTCGTTACTCAAGTAAACTCCGCCGCCCTCGATCAGCTTCCGCGCCGCGCTTTTACTTTCTCCGAGTTTCGTCCGCACCAGCAGGTCGACCAACGCGATTCCCGCCTCCAGTTCGGCTTGTGTGATCTCGGTCACCGGCATCTCGCCCGCCAACATGGCGACAGTCTCCGCCGACGGAATCTCGTCCGAAGCCTGGAAGAGAATTCTGCTTGCTCCCTCGACGGCTTTCACGGTCTCCGAGCCGTGGATGATCGCTGTCGACTCGGCGGCCAGCACGCGCTGCGCCTCCCGCTTCTCCGGCCGCGCCGCCACTTCCTGCGCCAGCTCTTCGATGCGCGTCTGGTCGAGAAAGGTGAAGAGCTTCAGATAGCGCACGACATCCGAGTCCGCCGTCTGCAGCCAGTATTGATACATCCGATACGGACTCGTGCGCTTCGCGTCGAGCCACACCGCGCCTTCTTCCGTCTTGCCAAATTTCTTGCCCGTGGAGGACATCAGCAGCGGGAACGTAATCCCCTCGCCACGCTGCCCGTCAATGCGCCGGATCAGTTCCTTGCCCGAAAGAATATTTCCCCACTGGTCGCTGCCGCCCATCTGGATGGTGCAGTCATAGTGGCGGTGCAGGTGCAGAAAATCATAGGCCTGCATCAGCATGTAGCTGAACTCGGTGTAGGAGATCCCGTGGTCGCGTTCTTCAAGACGCGTCCGCACCGAGTCGCGCTTGATCATCTCGTTCACGGAAAAGTGCTTGCCGATATCGCGCAGGAATTCCAGAAGATTCAGCGGACACAGCCAGTCCGCGTTGTTCAGCAGGAGCGCTTTGTCATCTGACGACAGATCGAAGAACCGGCTCAATTGCACGCGAATCGCCGCCGCATGCTCGCGAGTTTTCTCTTCGGTCAACAGCGTTCGCTCGCCGGATTTGCCGCTCGGATCTCCGATCAATCCGGTCCCCCCGCCCACCAGCACCAGCGGACGATGCCCGTGTCTCTGGGCATGCGCAAGCCCCATGACCGGAATGAGACTGCCGAGGTGAAGACTGTCCGCTGTGGGATCGAAACCCACGTAGATCGTGCGCCGCGCTTCGTCGAAAAACGCATCCAGATCGTCGCTCGTCGCGGCTTCGAGAAAACCGCGCCAGCGCAATTCTTCGAGGAAAGAGCTCTTCATTATCTATTTGAAATTGAGGAAGGCGATTTTGTTGGCGGCGCTCTCGGTGAACCAGAGCTTGCCCGTCAGCCGGTCCGGCGGCTGGCGGTCGCTGCCTGCCGTGAGACCCGTCGCTCCGGCGCCCGGCGTCTCGAACTCAGTGATGACACCTTCGGGCGTAACGCGACCAAGTCGATTGCCCTTCGTGTACCAGATGTTCTTGTCGGGTCCGACGGCGATGTTGATGGGTGAGCCCGTGCGGCTCGGGATCGGAAACTCCGTCACCTTGCCTTGCGGCGTAATCCGCGAGACCCGATTGCCGTCGACGGCACGTCCATCGGCGCGTCCTGAAAGTTCGACGAACCAGAGATTGCCATCGGCTCCCGCCGTGATGTCACCGGGACCGCTCGAAGGTCTCGGCAGATCGAACTCGGTGATGACGCCTTTTGTCGTGATGCGTCCGATCTTGCTCGCGTTGAATTCGGAAAACCAGAGATTGCCGTCCGGACCTGCCGCGATTGCGCGCGGTCCGCTGTTCTCCGTCGGAATGGGGAATTCAGTGATCTTTCCGTCGGTCGTCACGCGGCCGATGCGGTTGCCGGTGAACTCACCGAACCACAACGCGCCGTCGGATCCCAGCGCGATCGCGCGTGGCTGGCAATTTGCAGTCGGGATCGGAAACTCCGTCAGCACCCCAGCAGGTGTGATGCGCCCGATCCGGTTCCCCGTATGCTCCGTAAACCAGAGGTTCCTGTCGGCGCCTACGGCAATGATGCGCGGAGAGCTGTTCGCACCGGGCAGATCGAATTCCTGAACGCCAGTGCCGTCGGGAGCCATGCGGCCGATGCGATTGCCGGCGCCTTCAGTGAACCAGAGGTTGCCATCGGGAGCGATGGAGATGGTAGTCGGTCCGCTGCCCGCGTGGGGCAAGCTGTACTCGGTGAACTTTCCGTCTGTGTCAAGCGCAAAAGCAAACGCGCAACTCAGGGCAAGCAGAAAAACACCGCTGGCGATTTTGCCGCCGGCGCTCTTGATTTTGCCGCCGGCGCTCTTCACGTGGCTGTGGCGCCGAGATCTTCGACGCTTTGCGGCGGATTCCAGTAGAGCATCCGCTTGCAACTCTCGCAAACCATCACCGCGTCCTGCCGCTTCAGCTCCTGCAAAAATTGCGGGCGCAACAGGATATTGCACTTCGAACAGCGCCCCCGCACGACTTCCGCGATGGCGACGCCAGCGCGGCCCTTGCGGATCCGCTCGTATTCCGATGCGATGCGCGGCGTCATCTCGCTCAGAATCAGTTTGCGTTCGGCGAGGAGTCCGTCGATTTCCTTCTGATCGACCGCGGAGCGCTCGCGCGCTTTCGCCTTCTCCGAGTCGACTTCCCGCTTCTCCGCCGCCAGCGCACCTTCGGCCGTCTTCACCGCTTTTTCGAGCGGATCGGATTCCGTCATAAGTTCCAGAATCCTGTCCTCGTGCTTGCGAATTTCCTGCTGGCAGAAATCGATCTCATGCTGGAAGGCGCGATACTGGTCGTTCGTTTTCGCCTCCATCATCTGCGTTTTCAGCTTGGAGATCTTCTGCTCGCTGCTCTGGATCTCGCCTTCGAGGCGTTTGCGATCCTTCTGATTCGCCGAAAGCGCGGCGCGATCGTGCTCGAGCCGCCGCTGATGCGAATCCAGCTTCTTCTCGATTTCCGCGATGTGTTTCGGAAGGGCGCCAATCTCTTTCATCAATTCAGCGCTTCGATCGTCGAGGACCTGCAATCGAATCGCGCGCGTGATGTCAGGGAGCATTGTTAGAGCCAGAATATATGCCAGGCCCTGATTTTAACAAACCAGTCAAGGAGTACCGCGGAATTTGCGCAATAACTCCGTGCGAGCATGCGAAAGTTCCGGCACCCGCAGGGCGGCCGCGGCCGCGTAGAAGGTAGCCGCTCCGGCCGGAACGCCGGCTGCCAGATCAAGCACGCGCGCGAGTGCGGAAACATGCACGAATGCATGCGATGCGGCTACCACTTCATGGCACACGAGCCCCATGAGTGCGGCGGCCGCGGTGATTTTCAATGCGCCGCCAAGCAATTCCCACCCCTCAACGCCGCCGATTTTCGGACGCAGCAGAACCAGTAGAGTGACCGCGCTGAACGTCGATACGACCGAGCTTGTCAGGGCCAGACCGGCGTGTCCAAAGCCCGCGATCCGCACCATATAGAACGCCGCTCCGGCGTTTACCGCAATTGATGCGATGCTCACGGCCATCGGCGTCCGCGAATCCCCCAGCGCATAGTACGCCGGGGCGATCAGCTTCAGCGAGGAGTAGCCGGCCAGCCCGACCGCCCAGGCCGAGAGCGCGAGTGCGGTCTGGTGCGTGTCGGACGGCAGAAATCTTCCGTGCTGATAGACGATGCCGATCATGCTTTCGCCAAGAACCGCGAGGCCAACCGATGCGGGAATCGTCAGCAGCAGTATCATCAAGATCGACCGCGACAGTATCTGGCGGAACTCGACCAGATTTCGATGCGCCGCCGAGCGCGCGATCCGCGGCAGCGCGGCCGACGCGATCGCGACCCCGAAGATCCCCATCGGCAGCGAGAAGAACCGGTAGGAATACGCGAGCCAGCTCACCGGGCCGTTCATCACATGTCCCGCGGCGTCGCGCAGTCCTGCCGCAAAATTCGTGTTCACGAGGATATTGATTTGCCCCGATGCGCTCCCAATGAGCGCCGGGCCCATCAACCCGATAACGTGCCGCACGCCCTCGTGATGGAGGTTCAACCGCGGCCTCCATGCGAACCCCGCGCGCCAGACCCCCGGCAGCACGAATGCCAGCTGTGCGGCCCCGCCCAACACAACTCCAAAGGCCATTCCACGCACCGTGCTGATCCCGATCCGCGGACCCAGCCAGTAGCCGAGCGCCAGTCCGGAAAATACCGAGACGAGATTGAACATGGCCGGCGATACGGCGGGGACTGCGAAGCGGTGAGTCGCGTACAAAATTCCCTGCGCCAGCGATGCCAGGGCCAGCAGCAACAGAAAGGGAAACATAGTGCGCACCAGCGACGAGGCAAGCTCCGACTTTCCCGGCACGGCATGGAATCCGGGCGCAAACAAATCCACAATCTGCGGGCTGAACAGCATCGCAAGCGCGCATAAGCCACCCGCGATTGCGAGCAACATCGTGCCCGTGATGTTCGACAGTTCGTGTGTTTCGGCGTGCGTCTTCGTCGCGAGATAGCGCGTGAACGTCGGAACGAAAGCCGAGGAGAGCGCCCCTTCGGCGAACAATTCGCGCGCAAGGCTGGGAATGCGGAAGCCGAGCACGTAGGCGTCGTAAGTTGCGCCCGCGCCGAAGAGCCAGCTGAGGACGCTCTCGCGGAGCAATCCCGTAATCCGGCTCGTCGCGATCGCGGCGGAAACGATACCGGCGGATTTCAGCAGCCCTGACCGGTGTTCAGGCGCTTCCAAAGTCAACCTTCGACGCGGCGGAGATCCACGTCGCCGTGAAGCTGGGCCGCCTGATCGAGGGTGGCGAATTGTGTGCCCGGCAGTTGCGCGGAGGCGCTTCCCGTCGCGACGCCCCAGCTGAGCGCCTCTGGAAAATCGTCCCCGTTATGGAGCGACCACGTGAGTGCGGCTGCCATGGCGTCGCCCGCGCCGATTGGTGAGATCGCTTCAATTCGCGGCGGCGTTGCTTCCCACAGTTGATCCACGCCCTTCCACGCGACAGCCCCGACCGCGCCGCGGCTGCCAAGCGATAACACAACGGATTCAGCCCCCATCGCCTGAATCCTGCGCGCGGCGGAGAGCGAATGAGATCTGGTAAGCAGCACTGTATGGAGCAGGCGTTCCGCTTCCTGCTGGTTCGGCGTAACCACCGTCGGGCCAGCTTCGACGCCACGCGTCAGCGGCTCTCCATCGGTATCGAGCAGCGTTTTGACGCCGCGCTTCTTCGCCCGCGCGATCAGTTGTGCGTAAAAATCCGCGGGCACGCCCTGAGGCAGGCTGCCGCACAGCATGAGCCAGGATGCGCTCGAGAGTTGCGCTTCGACTGTGCCTTCAATGCTCGATAGCTCGCCGCGATCGAGCCGCGGACCCAGCTCGTTCAATTTCACGGTCAATCCGTGGCGATCGACAATGGTGAAATTGAGCCTGATGTCATTGCGGATCGGCACTGTGGCGATGGGAAATCCGCAATCGCGCATATAATGCTCGAAACGCGCGCCGCGCTCGCCGCCCGCCGGGAAAATTGCCAGCGTCTTGCCCCCGAAAGACTGAATGACGGCGGCGGCGTTGATCCCACGGCCTCCGGGCGAGTCCTTACTCGACAGGATGTAAGCGCGGTCGTCGAACGCAAGCCGGTCGACGGCGATCATCCGGTCGATCGCCGGATTCATGGTCAGCGTAACGATCAAACAATCATGTTGGCATATGAAGAGCCGATCAAGCGAGTTTCTCCCGCGCCAGCTTGAGAAACCGCGCGGCGGCCGGAGACAGCTCCGGCCCCTTCCAGCATGCGGCGACGGAAGTCGTTGCTCCGGGTACGCCGCGATAGACAACTCCCCGCCAGCGGAATTTGCGCACCGAGGCCGGCGCCAGGGAGACGCCCATTCCGGCTTCGACGAGGGCGATAATTGTCTGCCACTGCGTCGCTTCCTGCACGATATTCGGCGTAAACCCGGCGTGCGCACAGAAGGACGTGAGCCGGTCGTGAAGCGCTGTGCCCAAACGCCGTGGGAAGAGCACGAACGGTTCGTGCTTGAGCGATCTCAGCTTGAGAGCTCCGCGCGCGAACCGGGTGGAACGCGGAATCACCGCGACGACGGGCTCCGTGAAAACAATTTCGTGCCGCAGTTGCGCCGCGGGCTTTGTTTCGCGCAGAAAAGCCAGATCGACCTCTCCGGAATGAACCGCGTCCTCTGCTGCTGTTGTGGACATTTCGCGCAGTGTGAAGCCGATCTTCGGATAACGCTCACGATACTTGCGGATCACGGCGGGCAGCTCGGTCAGCATCACTGAGGGCGGAATTCCGACGGTCAGATTCCCCGTTTCGCCGCGCGAAGCGCGCCGCGTGGCGTCGATGCCGCGCTCCACCTGATCGAGAATTCTTCGCGCCTCTTCAAGAAGGATCGCTCCCGCAGTCGTAAGCGCGGTGGTTCGGCCGCGCATCAGAACCTGGCAGCCTATGAGCGCTTCGAGTTTCTGAATTTGCTGCGTGAGCGGCGGTTGCGCCATGCCGAGACGTTCGGCGGCACGTCCGAAGTGCAACTCTTCGGCGACGGCGACGAAATAGCGCAATTGCCTGAGGTCTGGCGTAGTCATATCGAAAACATATCAGATTCCACAGAACGCCATATTTTACATATCACTTGTGTGCTGCCTATGCTGAAGCAAATATGACTGGCAACGACCATCTCCTGCAGAATTACTCGCGTCTTCCGCTGATCGCCGATTCGGGCGAAGGCTGCTGGCTCACTGGTGTCGACGGCAAGCGCTATCTGGACGGCATCGCCGGAATCGGCGTGAACGCGCTTGGATATTCGCATCCGCGGATCACAGCCGCGCTGGTCGATCAGGCGCAGCGTTGCATTCATACGTCCAATCTCATTTCCAATCGCTACCAGGGACCGTTGGCCGAAAGGCTGTGCGCGATTTCCGGGCTCGACCGGGTTTTCTTCTCCAACAGCGGCACGGAAGCCATGGAGGCGGCGTTGAAGGCGGCCCGGGCGTATGGCCGCGCCCAC
>DATAZF010000011.1:0-18065 GCA_036272235.1 Bryobacteraceae bacterium
CCGCGCGAAAGCCGGCCTTCGAAGCCTGGCTGACGTAAGCAACTTCGACGAAAGCAACTTCGACGCCGCGGGCAGGC
Source organism: Bryobacteraceae bacterium (assembly GCA_036272235.1). GTDB lineage: Bacteria > Acidobacteriota > Terriglobia > Bryobacterales > Bryobacteraceae > BOG-234. Next base: position 78 of record DATAZF010000011.1, read on the forward strand.
AAATGAGCCCAGGTTAAATGGCTGACCTTCGCATCGGCATCCTCGACCAGTCCCCTATCCCCGAAGGCCTCACCGCGGGCGACGCCCTGCGCAATTCCATCGACCTCGCCCGCCTCGCCGACCAGCTCGGCTACAGCCGCTATTGGGTCGCCGAACACCACGGAACCAGGGGACTCGCCTGCGCCAGCCCCGAAGCCCTCATTGGACCCATCGCCTCCGCCACGTCGCGCATCCACGTCGGCAGCGGCGGCGTCATGCTGCCCCACTACAGCCCATTCAAAGTCGCCGAAACCTTCAGCATGCTTGCCGGACTCTACCCCGGCCGCATCGACCTCGGCATCGGCCGGGCCGCCGGTACCAGCCCCAAAGTCGCTTTGACGCTCCAGCGCGACCGCCGCCAGGCCGCCCCCGACGACTTCCGGGAACAGCTCGACGAACTCATCAATTACTACGCCAACCGCACTCCATACCGTTTTGCCGGCCCTGATCTCTGGCTCCTCGGATCTTCCCAGGACAGCGCCATCTGGGCCGCTGAACTCGGCCTCCCCTACGTCTTCGCGGATTTCATCAACCCCAACGGCGCGGAGCTCGCCCGCTACTACCGCCAGCAGTTCACGCCCTCGGAACTCCACGCGTCCGCACGCACAGGCGTCGCCGCATGGGCCATCTGCGCGGATTCAGACGACGAAGCTCTCGAACTCTCCCTCAGTTTCCGGATGATGATGACAATGCTCTTCCGTGGCCGGTCCATCCCGGTCCCGACGGTCGAGCACGCGCGCCAGTTCCTCGAAGAAGAGCGCCTCCTCCCGGATCAGATCCCCGTCGGCCGCCGTATCCTCACGGGCACCCCGGACCACGTCGCAGAAAACATCCAGAAACTCGCGCGCGATTACCAGGCCGAAGAGGTCCTGATCGTGAACATCCTTCACGACCACGCCGCGCGCCGGCGGTCTTACGAACTGATCGCGAGAGCCTTCGATTTACCGGTGCGCGTTACCGAACCCGGCGGCGGATCTTCGTAAGCGCCAGCCCCCGGTTCCGGCGCCCGGACTCGCACCCTGGATCCCGCACCCGTGGATAATGAAAAGACATGGCCACAGCCACACCGCCGTCGGCTTCCGCCGGTGCTACGCCGCTGAATCCGGCGCCTGGTCAGCCGGAAAAGACCGTCTATACCATCCTCGCGGCCATCAGTTTCTCGCACATGCTCAACGACATGATTCAGTCGTTGCTGCCTGCCATTTACCCGATCCTCAAGACCAACTTTCATCTCGACTTCGCGAAGATCGGCCTCATCACCCTCACCACGCAGCTGACCGCCTCGCTCCTCCAACCCCTCATCGGCCTCTACACCGACCGCAAACCGAAACCCTTCTCTCTTCCCTTCGGTATGGGATTCACGCTTGTCGGCCTCGCGCTCCTGTCGATGGCGTCCAACTACGCTTTCATCCTTATCGCCGCCGGCTTGATCGGCATGGGCTCCGCCGTCTTCCACCCCGAATCCTCTCGCGTCGCCCGCATGGCTTCCGGCGGACAGCACGGCCTCGCCCAGTCCGTCTTCCAGGTTGGCGGCAATTTCGGCTCCTCCCTCGGGCCGCTCCTCGCCGCTTTCGTGGTTCTTCCCCGCGGGCAGCACAGCATTATCTGGTTCACGTCTGCCGCTCTGCTCGCGATCATCCTCCTGAGCAACGTAGGCTTCTGGTACAAAAGCCGCGGATACACTGCGCGTGCAAAGAAAGCCCTGACGCATCCCGACCTTTCGCCGCGGCGCGTCGCCATTTCCATCGCGGTCCTTATCGCCCTGATGTTCTCGAAGTTCTTTTACCTCTCGAGCCTGAGCAGCTATTACACATTCTTCCTCATCAGCAAATTCCACGTGTCGGTCGAGAACGCCGAGATCCACCTGTTCATCTTTCTCGGCGCCGTCGCCGCCGGCACCATCGCGGGAGGGCCGATCGGTGACCGCCTCGGCCGCAAGTACGTCATCTGGTGCTCCATTCTCGGCGTTTTGCCCTTCACGCTCGCGCTCCCCTACGCCAGTCTCCTCTGGACCGGCATCCTCAGCGTGATCATCGGCCTCATCCTGGCCTCGGCATTTTCAGCGATCGTCGTCTATGCACAGGAACTGGTGCCCGGACGCGTCGGGGCCATCTCCGGCCTCTTCTTCGGACTCGCCTTCGGCCTCGGAGGCATTGGCGCCGCCGCCCTCGGCAAACTCGCCGACCACAGCGGCATCTACTTCGTCTACCAGCTCTGCTCCTTCCTGCCGGCCATCGGACTCCTCACCGGCCTGCTCCCCAATATAGATAGACGTAAACGCGCATGACCATTCGCATCACGGCCAGCCGGCACACGCCGTTTTACAGCCCGCTCATCTGCACCATGGCCGCGGGCTTTCTCGCGAAGCATGGCGTCGACTTCACCTACGGCGTCCTCCCGGCCGGTGAAACTTCAGCCGGCATGATCGCCGGCGACAAGACGGATATCATGCAGACCGCTCCCTCCACCAACTGGGCGCGAATGGAAAAAGGCGAAACCGGCTTCCCCCTGAACTTCGCTCTCATCAACCAGCGCGACGGCTTTTTTCTCGTGCCCGCCCCTGCCGGCTGGAAAGATCTCGAAGGCAAGCGCATCCTCGCGGATCACGGCTCTCAGCCCCTGACGATGCTCCGATACGCGCTTCAGTACAACGGCGTCGATCTCTCGAAGGTCGAGTTGGTGAAAACCGGCGCTGCCGACTTCATCCACATGCAGGCGCCGGATAAACCCGGCCTCTCGCTCGGCGCCGCTGCGCCCCCAAACGCGTTCAGCAGCTTTTGCGCCTCCCGCGAATTCATCGCGACCGAAGCATGCCGGACCTTCACCAAAGCCTTTGCGGAAGCGAAGGACTGGGTTCGCCGCGCCCCCGCGGCAGAAAGCGCCGCGAAGGAAGCGTCGCACTTCCCGAATCTTTCGCCAGTCGCGCTGGCCGCAATCATCGACCAGTACAAAGCCATCGGCACATGGGAAGGGGGACCGGAAATCCCTCGCGACCTCTACGAACAATCCCTGAACGTCTTCGAATCGACCGGCGCCATCCTCCAACGCCAGCCCTACGACTCTGTCTGCGTCGTGCTCTGAAGCCTCAGGTTCGCTACAAAACCCTCACCGCGTTCCGCCATCCGCCGCTCCAGCCGCGCCGTGCAATCGCAGCCCTCGCAGGCCCACGGCTCAGACCCATCCAGATCCCGGCACTTCCCCCGATCATGCGCATCCTGCACCCGCATCAACTCGAAGTGCTTCTCCCAATACGGCCGCTCTTCCTGAAGGGGCGTCGGACAATAACAAACCTCCACCCACCGTGCCAGACCGTCCCCATCCACTCGCGCATCCCGCATATTGCGCAAATACTCGCCGCCCGCTATGGACCCTCGCCCGAGCGTCCCCTCGTCGATCGCGCGCAGCAACCTGTCCTCACCACCTGCCCGCACCCGCGCCTTAACCAGATACCGCATCAGCTTTTATTATGTGGCGCGGGCTTTCAGCCCGCCGCGCCGACCATCCCTTTGAGGCGCATCGAAACGTTGGTACATGTCAGCGTATGAAACAGGTGACTCCTGGTGATTGTTACAAATTTGGGAAATCGACGGTGCAGCAGTGGTTCGCCATATCTGATTAGATTAGAGCGATGCTGGTCGCGAAGGGACCGAATTCGCGTTCACAGGATCCATTTGTAATTGGACTGGCCGCGATACCAACCTCGAATGGCGATTCCGGAAATGGTAATCGGCGGCTAAGGCATTGGCAATTTTCAGGGCCAGCAGCTTGCAGAATTGAATCCGTATTTCGCTCAGTGTAACGAAAGCGCAGACAGCGAAAGGCGTCTCGTTGAAACTGATCGAGTGCCGGGAAGAAGCTGAAGGCGTCGTGTAGCACGATTGATGGCAACCGCACTCCGGGGTCAGCTCTCGAGAGGCGCCGAACGGCCGTCAGCATTTGGTTCCGTGCTACCTTGCGCCGATCGGCTTAAAGTATCCAAACCTGGCGGGGCGAGTAAGGAAGGTCTCCTGGGTCACCAATAAGCGCAGCGGATCTCTCTTGATGGCGTACTTTCGCAAACACTGCGGGGCGGGATGGCTTCCCAATGTCACTCGCCAGGCCCGCCTTTCATTATTCTGCTAGGCCGACTTGACCTTGCGCGGCGCGCGCTTCCGCTTCGGCTGTTCGGCGATCGCATCGGTCGATTCTTCGTCCGCCGAGCCGGCGGATGCCGTGGCTGTCTGCGGCGGTTTGCGCGATTCGAGGCTCTTCTTCAGCGCCTCCATGATGTCGATCACCGGAGCGATATGCGGCTCTGGAGTTTCGACAACCTTGTGCCCTTCCACTTTCGCCTCGATCATCGTGCGCAGATTGTCACGGTACGTATCGTGGTATTTCTCGGGTTCGAATTCGGCGGCCAGCGACTCAACCAGCATTTTCGCGAGGTTCATTTCGCGTTCGGAAACTTTGGTCGTGTCGGTGCGGAACTCTTCGGTGCTGCGAACCTCATCCGAGTAATACATCGTGTGCAGGATCATGCCGCGCTCACCTGGCCGGACGATCACGATGTGCTCGCGGTTGTGCATTGCTATCTTCGCGACCGCATAGTACTTCGTTTCCTTCAGAGCTTCGAACAGCAGTGCGTATGGCTTTTCACCGCCTTCGTCGGGCGCCATATAGTAGGAGCTTTCCAGATAGACCGGGTCGACGTCGCCGGCCTTCACGAACTCCTGGATCTCCATCACTTTCGCGGTCTTTGGTGCGACTTTTTTGATATCTTCGTCCTGAACGACAACGTATTTGCCTTTTTCGTATTCGAAGCCCTTAACGATTTCATCGCGCGGAATTGGCTTGTCTTCCGTCTGGCAATAAATCACCTGTTTGATGCGCGAGTTGTCGTGTTTGTGGAGCTGATTAAAGCTCAGTGTCTCGCTGCGCGCGGCTGTGAATAACCTCACCGGCAGCGAGACCAGTCCGAATGTAAGATGACCTTTCCAGACGCTGGTCGCCATAGTTTCCTTTACGGGCACAACGCGCTTTGAACTGTATGCGCTTCTCCAGCTATAACATGGAAGCAGGAACATTTCCAAGCCTTCATGTCTCTCGAAGAATACGAACGGAAACGCGATTTCCGCAGAACGCCGGAGCCGCCGCCCGGCAAACCCGAAAAGAGCAAGGGTCACACCGGGCGGTATTTTATCCAGCGCCATAACGCCACGCGCCTGCATTATGACTTCCGGCTCGAGATGGATGGAACCCTGAAGTCGTGGGCGATTCCCAAAGGCCCGTCGCTCGACCCCTCCGTCAAGCATCTCGCCGCGATGGTCGAGGATCATCCGATCAGCTACGGGGATTTCGAGGGCAACATACCGAAAGGCGAGTACGGCGGCGGCAGCGTAATGCTGTGGGACCGTGGGACTTTCGACCTGATTGGCGAGGAGACGGGGGCGGCCCAGATCGCGCGCGGCGATCTGAAATTCGAATTGCACGGGGAGAAGCTTGGTGGAACGTGGGCGATCGTCCACATGAAGAATCGCGGCAAGGGCAACGAGTGGCTCATCATCAAGAAGAAAGACGATGCGGCGCGCGCCCCGTGGGACATCGAGGACCTGGCCCGGAGCGTCAAGAGCGGCCGCACGCAGGAAGAAATTGCCGCCGATCTGCCTCCGCACAAGACGGCGCACGAGGCAAAGAAGTCGGCAAAGAAGCCGGCAAAGACAAAAGCGGTTAAAAAAAAAGCCGCCGCCCTGCATCCTGAAAACCTGCCGGGCGCCGTGCGCGCCCCGATGCCCGGATTCTTCGAACCCATGGGCGCCACGCTGGCGGACCAGTTGCCGAAAAGCGCCGACTGGATCTTCGAAGTCAAATGGGATGGCGTGCGCGGCCTCAGCTACATAGACAATGGCTCGTGGACCATCTATACGCGCAACGAGAATCACTGTGAGCGGCAGTACCCCGAGTTGCAGGTGCTGCCGCATTACATTGAAGCGGAGCAGGCCATCATCGATGGCGAGATCGTCGTGCTCGACGACAAGGGCATCTCGCACTTCGAGCTGATACAGCCCCGGATCCATCTGCAGGACGCCAACGCGATAGCGAAGCTGGGCCAGAAGAACCCGGTCCATTTGTACGTCTTCGACCTTTTGTATCTCGATGGAGTCGATCTCCGCCGCACGCCGCTGATCGAGAGGAAGCGGCTGCTGGAAAAAATCATCAAGCCATTTTCCCTGCTGCGTGTATCGGATCACTTTGAAAACGCCGGCGAGCAACTGCTGGAAGCCGCGCGGCAAAGCGGGCTTGAAGGCCTTTTAGCCAAGTGCACGACGAGCGTTTATGAATCTCGCCGCAGCCGCAACTGGCTCAAGCTGAAGCTGACTTCGGAGCAGGAGTTTGTGATCGCCGGATACACTCCCGGCGAGCGCGAACATTTCGGATCGCTCGCCCTCGGCTACTACGAAAACGGCGAACTGCACTACGCCGGGAACGTCGGCACCGGATTCAACAACAGGAGCCTTTCCGATTTATGGAAGCTTCTCGAACCATTGAAAAGCCGTGACATGCCGTTTGCGAAAAGCGACAAGTTTCTCAAGGGCACGGAATGGGTCAAGCCGAAGCTCGTGGCGCAGATCAAATTCGCGAACTGGACCGGCGACAAGAAGCTTCGCGCGCCGGTCTACCTGGGGCTCCGAAACGACAAGATCTCGGCTGAAGTGAGCCGTGAGGTGGTCCCGGCGCCTGGTCTTCTTCCGTTGGACAAGAAGGAAGTGACCACCGAAATCGATGGCCAGAGCCTGAAGTTCACGAATCTTGACAAGATTTACTATCCGGAAGACAGGTACACGAAGCGCGATCTGCTGAACTATTACGATTCGGTCGCGAGCCTGCTGCTCCCGTATCTGAAAGACCGTCCGCTCTCGCTTAAGCGCTATCCAAATGGAATCCATGAACAGTTTTTCTTTCAGAAAAATACGCCGGACGGCTATCCGTCATGGCTGCGAACGGAGACGGTCGACAAAATCCGCTACGTGCTGGCGCAGGACCGCGCCAGCCTGCTTTATCTCGCCAACCTCGGCTGCATCGATCAGAATCCCTGGATGAGCCGGGTCGGATCGCTCGAGCAGCCGGATTACATCCTGATCGATCTGGATCCGCAGGAGTGCGATTTCGCGAAGATCGTCGAGGCGGCACTGCTGGTTAAACAGAAGCTGGATGCGATCGGGCTGGTTGGCTATCCGAAGACCACCGGCGGAGACGGCATGCATATTTTCATTCCGATCGAGCCGCACTACTCATACGAACAGGCGCGGACGTTTGCCGAGGTAATTGCGCGGATGCTGGCGGCGGAGAAGCCAAAGCTTTTCACAACTCCGCGGGCTGTTGCCGCGCGTGAGAAGGATCGCGTCTACTTCGACTACCTGCAGATCGCCGAGAGCAAGACCATCTCGGCGCCATATGTTGTGCGCGCCTATGGCGGCGCTCCGGTATCGACCCCGATTGCGTGGGAGGAAGTGACGCCGTCGCTGCATCCCTCGCAGTTCAATATCGGGAACGCTCCAGAGAGATTCGCGCGGGTGGGGGATTTGTTCGCCGGAGTGCTGGAGAAGCCGCAGAAGATCGAGAAAGCGTTTGGACGTCTGGAGACCCTGCTGAAACGTTGATCAGATCATGTAGCGCCGGCGGTACAAAACTTCAGGCGGCCGGGCAGAGACTTCGATGGAACTGGCAAGCGCGGCACCGGGGCGCTTCGCGCAGGTCGAACTTCAGTTTGTCCTGGGCGGCGCGAAGTTCGCTGAGGAGAGAGCCCACACCTTGAATTGCAGCGTCATCGATCGCTACTTCGACCAGAACATTCGGGCGCAGGAAATGAAGCCACGCGTGCGCTGGGCGTTTTCCAAACGCCCGCTCTATTGCGAGTGCGTAAAGCGCCAGTTGCGGAGCGTAGTCCTGGGCGCGGACTACGGCCTCCCCGGCATCGAGATTGTCAGTTTTGTAATCGACCAGGGTTATCTCGTCGCTCTCGCGGAACCAGAGGTCCACTGTTCCGCGCACCAGAGTACCGTCGAGATCGATGATGAAGTCCCACTCGCGCCCTATCTCCGCTGCCGCCGCCGCGCGCCTTCCGAGTTCGCCGGAGCGGAATACATCGGCGAGGCGATGTGCTTCGTCTGGAAACGGAGACACGCTGTCGTCAGCCAGGATCTCGTGAACCGCCGAGCCGAGATCGGCTGCGCTCATATCAAGGTCGTCTTCGGGCGGCGGTTCCTCCGGGTCGAACACTCGCAACGGCCGGCCGTTCCAACCTATATAACGCTGCAGATAATATTTGCGCGGACAATCCGCGAAGACCGCGAGCGAAGTCACGTTGACAGTGGAATCGTGCCGGCCGGTAACAGTTGGAGGGTCGATGATAATAACCCCGGCGTCTGGCGGACTATCGGCAACGTGAGCCCGCAAATCCGGTGGCTCGCTCTCCGTGACGTAAATCGCGGCTTCAAAAGCGGGCATCGTGACCCGCATTGGTTCGCTCGCCGGAAGTGCTCCATCCAACTGGAACAGACTATCCACGAGCTTCGCCCAATTGGACGGCCGGTTCTTCCCTCGGGAGTAAGAAAGAATCAAGTGCTCCTCGGCCCGCGTCATCGCTACGTAGAGCAGCCGATTGGACTCCGCCTTCTCCCGTTCCTTCAGTTGCTCGGAATTGCGAAGCTGCCAGGAGTCTTCGAGTCCGTTGTTGCCGCGCTTGCCGGTCCGGTCCGCCCATTTGAGTCCGAGCCCGAACGCGGGTGTATAAGTAACCGGCGCCGAGTTCCGTTGCGTGCCCTTATCCATGGCCGCGATGATCGTCACCGGGAATTCCAGCCCCTTCGCCGCATGAGCGGTCATCACCTGCACGCTGTTGCCCTGGTCCTTGTCCGCCAGATCGGATTCGAGATTGATGGCTCTTTCCAGGCTTTCGATCTCGTTGAGGAAGTCAGTCAGGCCGCGACCATCTCCACGTGTGCGGGCGAGATGGAGAAAGCTCTCGACGTTGTCGCACGCGACCGTTCCCGGCGTCCATTCGAACCCGCAGTCGGAGAGAGCCCGGACCAGCAGAAGTTCGAGCGGAAGCACCGGTTGCAACTCCCGCCATCCTTTGAGTTTTCGGATGAATCTTTCGATCTTGCGCGCGTCGTCCGCATCGAAACCGGCGAGTTTCGCGCTGTCGTGCGCGATCATATTCAGCCCGCCCGACAGCGAGCCGGCAAACAGGCGGATACGAAGCAGCGCCTCGTCGCCAAGGCCGGCCAGCGGGGAACGCAGTACTGTGGCAAGTGCAATCGTGTCGCGCGGATTGGCGATGGTGTGCAGCAGCGCCGTGATATCGCGCCCTTCGCGCGACAGCAGGAACGACTGGCGGCGTCCGCTTACATAGGGAATCCCGGCGCGATCGAAGGCTTCAAGGATCGGTTTCATCGAATCGCCCGCGCGGCAAAGCACGGCGAAGTCCGCGAAATCCGCCGGCCGGGTGCCGCCATCCATCCTCAGTTCAAGGGTGCCCCGAAGCGAAAGAATCCTGTGCGCAATCCAGCGCGCCTCTTTCGCCGCCGGCTCTTCGTCATCGCCGCTCGCATGGATCTTCAGGACTTCTATCGATGGCGAATTCTTCGGCGCAAAAGAAGACCCGGCTATAAGGGCGCGAGATACGATGCCATCCGACTGGTTTAAAAGCGCCTCGACGCACCGGAGAATTTCATCCCGGCTGCGGAAATTGTGCAGCAACTCGACGGAGTGTCCCGAGGACCCAAGAACCTGCGCCTCGTAGTCCTGAAAAATCTCCGGCCGGGCGTGGCGAAAGCCGTAAATCGACTGGTTGACATCGCCGACGGCGAAAAATACGTCGTCCCCGCGGATCAGCCGGATCAACTCCGCCTGCTGTTCGTTAATGTCCTGAAATTCGTCCAGCATGATCTGGCGGAACTGCGTCCGGATGCGGCTTTTGATTTCCTCGTTGCCGCGCAGCAGGTCCACGGTGTAGCGCTCGAGGTCGTTGAAGTCGAGAGCGGCGCGCTCCTGTTTGCGTTGCGTGTGCAGCGCGTCGAAGCGCTCGAAAACGTCAAAAACCAATACGCGAAAAGGCGCCGAGTGACTATCCACTGGAAAGGCGAGCAGATCGGACAGGGCTTTTTTGTAGTTCTCGAGCGCTTGCTTTTCCGATGGCGGAACTTTGCCGAGATGCAGTGGGCAGCTTTTTACAACCCGCACCAGGTCTTCGAACGAATCTGAGTTCACCGACGTCAGGCGGCCGACCCATTCCAGCAGATCGGAACGATGCGTTTGCTTTGATGCAGTCAGAAGCTTCGGCCAGTTGCCCAGAAGGCGCAGCAAAGTGGAAGCCATCGCGTCCGGAGTCACACCGGAACCAGGGTTCTCCGTGGCCCGGACCTCGGCGATCGTTTTCCCAGCCGAGCGAATGCCGTCATAAGCGTTTCGAAGATCGCCAATCAGATAGGGCGTCTGCAGCGCTTCAATCAGAGCGAGCGCCTCCACGCGGCGTTCGGCGACAAGTTCATCGAGCGCCGCATTCAAACAGGAGTATTGGAGCTCTTCCGATTCGCGCGCGTCAAGGACCGTAAAGCGCGGGTCGACGCCCGCCGCGATCGCATTTTCGCGCAGCATGCGCGCGCAAAAGCCGTGGATGGTCGAAACGTACGCGGATTCCAGCTCGCGAAGGCGCAGAGCATCGTGAGCGAACAGCTCCGCCAGCTTCGCTTTCATATTGGCGGCGGCTTTTTCGGTGAAGGTGATCGCAAGGATATTCCGCGGCTCGAAGCGCCGTTCCTCGATCAGCGCCCGGTAGCGTTCGACGAGGACGGTTGTTTTTCCAGACCCCGGACCGGCGACCACGCAGGCGTCGAGTTGGCGATAGTCGACCGCGTCGAGCTGCTGGGAAGTGAAGTCAGGCGGCATTGTTTGCACCGCCGGCGGAGCTCCCGATCGTGATCAGCGTCTTCTGCTCGACCCGGCAAGCGGCCGCGAAATCGCACCAGCGGCACTGGTCAGTTTCCTCCGGATGCGCATGGACCTGTCCGGCGAGAAATCCTGCGATCCGCTCGACTGTGCGGGTTTTCGCGTCGGTTGCCCAGTTGGCTGGCATTGGTTGAAAGTCGAGATCGGTGCCGGGAATTTTCCCCCAGCCGTAACGCTCGTCCTCACGAACCGCCCAGTAGATCATTGCGACCGGGTTCAGGTGCATGTTCTCGCGAACCGCGAGCGCGTAGAGCGGCCCCTGCAGCCGCGTCCGGCTCGCGACGAGCTTCTGCACATTCGCCGTCTTGCTGCTCTTGTAATCCACAATGACGCAATCATCGCCGAAGGTGTCGATGCGATCGATCCGGCCTCTCACCTTTATGCCGCCGGGGAACTCCATGACGATTTCGACTTCGGCCCGCGAGGATTCCGGCGTCCAGAGATCGTTAGCGCTGACGCGCTGCGCAATTTCGCGAAACTGTATTCTTTCGACTTCGAGTTTGTATCCGGCAGGAAGGTGCTGGGTTCGGCACGCTTCGTCGAAAGTTTCTTCAAAGAGCTGCACAAAATCGCGTCCCCGATCGGCCAGCCAGCGCTCGAGCGCGGTGTGAAGAATCAGTCCCGTGACGCGCGGTTGCAGGCGTTCCCCCGGACGGTCCGGTGCGGCTTTCAGAGCTAAAGTGCGGCCGCCGAAAAATCGGAAGCGGCACTGGGCGAGGTCTTCGAGCGCGGTAAGGCTGATGGATTCATGCAGCCGCGCCATTTCAGTTTGCAGCGCGGGCGAATCGACGCGGCCGGATGTCGCGGTGCCAGGTGCGGCAATCATGGGCGTCGGTTTGCAAAGAGGGGCAGCTTCCGTGACGCGATCGAGATCAGCGAATTCATCGATGAGGAGCCGGGAGCACTGGGCGGATTTTCCGGAGGCATCGTGTTCCGGCCAGGTCAAAAACAGGCTGTTCGAGGCCCGCGTCTTCAGGGACTCGAAAAGCCACCGCTCCTCTCGTTCGTAAACCGTTCCATTACGCAAAGGGATACCGGCCGCGCGCAGCCGTTCGATTTCTTTATCCGGGAAAAGAAGATTCTGCGCGTGCTGCCGCGGAAACTCGCGATCGGTCACGCCACAGACAAAGAGGAAAGCGACGTCCCACTGACGGGCCTCCCAAACGCTCATGACGTGGACGAGATTGGCGCGGTCGTCGACCGCATGAAGCGACGCTGTGTCGATCGCAATGGAAGCCGCGCGCCAGAAATTATCGAGGGAGATTGTCCGTTCGGGCAAATCGGCGATCGGTGCCAGCGCGCCCAACCAGGAGCGCAGCGCCGCAACGTGGCTGCGTGCCGCTTCGATACCCGTGTGGTCACTCGCCACGTCAAGCATTCCCGGCCTGTAGAGCCCCTCCGCGAGCGTCTGGATGCGCCGCAGCCATTCGGAAGGTGTTTGTAGTATGCTCTTCCAGCTTTCGATCTTCAGACAGGCCGCTACTTCATCGCGCAGCCAGTCAGCTTCGCAAAGGTTGAGCAACTCAGCACCGCCCCGGCCGGGCATTGCCTGCCGCACCGCGAAATCGAAGCGGTCGAAATCGGCGCGCGTCCCCCAGCGCGGATGCGCCCGCAGCGTCGTCACCGTGGTTTCGAAATCCCAGCCTTCAAGTGCGCCTGAGATCAATCCGCCGAGGAATATCGCGACGGGGTGTTGACGCAGTGGGCTGCTGAAGTAGAAGCGTGCTGGAATGCCGAATCGTTCGAAGGTGCCTTTGAGCAGCGGAACGTAAACGGAAGCTTCGCGGAAGGCGACGGCGATCTCGCGGAAGTCAGTACCGCGAGCATGGAGAGAGAGAATTCGCCGCGCGATTTCATCCGCTTCGCGCTCGAGCGTGCGGGCCTTGATCAGCGTGGCGGACGGCTTACGAGGGCCACCCTGCAGGAGACGATCTTCGGCGCCCAGTTGCAAGGCGAATTTGCGGATCTCATCCGTCGCCGGGGAATCGTTGATCGTCAACGTCAGGTCGCAGGAGCGCGCGACGCTGGCGACGAACTCCTGTTCAAGCGGGCTCAGGTTCACGAAGCCATCCATCCAGATGCGCGCCGGGCCGCTGTAGGCAGCGGCGAGGCGGATCATCTCTGCTCGCGAACGATACCCGTACCCACGCGCCCCGTCACCAATCGCGCGCCAGACGCTCTCAAACGGTTTGGCATTCGGGCCGAGCTTTCGAACGGCTGCGAGTTTATCGGCCGTGCAGCCCGCGTTTTCGAAGAGCTCGATCGTCTCCACGATCGTCGCGGCCATACCGTCGGTATGCTCAACCGCGGCGAACTCCTGGAATCTCAAACGCCGGAGAGCGTCCGTCACGACTATGCGCATCAGGCCGTCTGACACCTGCTTCGCGCCAGGCTGTTCCAGGGCCGCCCGTTCGAGGATGAAGCGGTTCAGCGATACGATCGAGCGCGGTGAAAAAACGATCCCGTCGCGTGCCAGTTCGTGTTGAAAGTGGCGGACGAGAGTCGCCGTCGGCACGACGATCCGCAGGTTGGGCGTGGCGGCGCGCAGAGCTTCCTTAAACTCACGGAACACCATTGCAGTTTTGCCGGAACCGGGCGCGCCACGGATGACTTTCATGGAATTAGCAGGCGGCGAAGAAAAGGAGAAGCTGGCGCCTCCTTCTTACGTTACCACCGGGATTGCCGAGTCGATTCGTGTTATACAGAAAACTTGAAATTCCGAGTTCGCAACGTCACGCGCGGCACTTCAATCGGCGACTTTATCGATACTGCGGAGACCAGCGCGCAACGAAGAACGGGCCTTCTGAAACACGCAAAGCTGGACGAAGGCGCGGGACTCTGGATCGTTCCCTGCGAAGCTGTCCACACCTTCTTCATGAAATTCGCGATCGATTTGATCTACCTGGATCGCGCGCGCCGTGTGAAAGCAACTGTTCGCGCACTTCGGCCATGGCGATTTTCGGCATGCCTGCCTGCTCATTCCGTGCTGGAACTTCCGCCGGGCACAATCGACAGAACGAATACGCAGAAGGGCGACGAACTGGAACTGTTACAGGCCCCGCCGCGCTGATGTAAAATTCTTCGAGGCCATGTGGGGCAGGTTGGCAACCTGCGGCCGATTGTTAATCCGCCTGGTCGGTTGAAACCGATAGCTTCGAAGCGGTGGGCCTTTGCTCCTCTGTGGGACGCTTTCGTTAAGTTAATTGGACCAATACACAATTAGCCATCGACGTATTGCCTACCCGATGCCCGCCTGCGTAGACTGTTCCCGTGGCGCCTCCTTCAGTCGATCTTTCCGACCTGTGGCGCATCGTCGGTCAGTACACCGGCCAGCATCCGATAATTGTCGCCGCCGATCCATTTACGGCGGCGAGGCTCCTCCGCACCCTCGTCACAAAGTACAAACTGGTCTCCGGCGCCGTAGTGGCGCATGGATGACATCACACTGAGGCTGATCCAGGATCAGTTCGGATATCTCGAAGCCCTGCTCGGACGCTGAATCATCCCGGAACAAAATCGTTCACATGGATTCGATCGCATACGTCGACTTCCTCGAACCCGGCCGCGCCATGTTATTTGTGCGCGGATTGACGCAGGAAAGCAGAATATCGCGCTGGATCCCGACGACGCGCGACGGCTTCGAGCCATGCGGGAAGGCCACCGCCTTCAGATGCCCAAATAATCGGCCATCGTTTTTAGCGTTTCGTTAAACCAGATCTTCCGGCCTTCGCGGTTCTTCCACCATTGGCCGTTGTGCCACCACGGTTCCTGCGCCGGAGATGGATGCATTTCCAGCCCCTGGCCTTCGCGGCGAAAATCCCGGCTGGCACGCGCGCTGTGGTAAACACTCGTGACGAGCAGATATTTATGAACGCCAAGGCGGCGGAGTTCCGTGGCATCCGCCCGCGCTTCGTCGCGCGTATTCAAAGGCGAATAACGGAACGGTATGAAGATCTCGCGTGGATAACCACGGCTAACTGCGTAATCGATGGCAAGGTCGCTCTCGTGACGACCATAGACTGACTCGATCCCGCTTACCAGAACCTTCGGCGCATAGCCTTCCCGCGCGAGTTCGGCGGCGTGGAGAATCCGGTTGCCCTTTTCGTCACCACCGAGAACCACGATCATGTCCGACTTCTGCGGCGGCTCGCTGTCATTCAGAAACTGGCCGAGGGTCCAAAGGATGCGGCCGGAGAAGACAAATAGCAGAGCACCGAAACAGAGGCAAACGACAGCGGCAGGAACAACGCGGCGGCTTTTCAGCAGGCTTGTCGTTTTCCCTTTTCGTTTCTCTTAGCGGTCGTCGCCGGAATTGCGGGGGTCGATGTGTCCGACTGTCTTCAGCAGGAAGTAAAGCCGCTCGACTTCCTCTTCGTCTTCCGGACGCAACACACGATAACGCGGCGCATTCAACTGCTTTGCCTCGCTGGCGCCAAGCAGTTCGCCCCAGTACTGACGGTAAGGAATCCCGTCGATCATGGCGTTCGTCGACATCTGCCGCAGCGTGCGCAGCAGGTGCTTGCAGCAATCGACCTCGCCTGGGTAGACAAGAACGACGGTATCGTCGTCATAGAGCGCGAGTTTGACCACCAAAGGTGAGATCCACCCGGTGCGATCCACGCGGCGCACATCCTGCCAGGGGATGATCTTTTTCCCGATCTCGAGATGCGCGTCGTAAACCTTGATCGCGGGCCGGAACGCGAGCGCGAGCAGCATTGCCGCTGTGAGGAAAAAGAGCAGTGCGGGGCAGAACGCAGGCGTCCACGAAAGACCGAGCCAGCCGGAGAATCCGGCGAGCGCCAGCGCGACAATACCGAATGAAACGTAGTGGCGGGCGGGGACGTAGCGGCTCATACCAGCGGCTCCGTCTCTAAGGGTACTCCTACCCCCCATGTGAGGTCAACGGCGTGTGCGCGACCGCCTTAAATACGCCATTCCGCGCATGCTGTAATCAAGCCCACTGACCAACGCCAGGGCCACTACGCCGGCCAGGAGGAAGGTGGAAATCCTCAGGAACCACGCGTTTTCGTATGCGCGCGCCGCCATCACGCCCACGGCTGCCATGATCTGAAAGAAAGTGCTGGCTTTACCCCAGACGCTCGGCTGCAGCTCACGGAATTCCGTGAATCGCAGAGCGATCGCCGAGAGCGCGAGAATCCACAGGTCCCGCGCGAAAATCAACAGGACAATCCACAGAGGAACGGCGCCACCCAACGCGAGGCCGATATAGATGCTGGTCAGCAGGATTTTATCCGCGATCGGATCGAAATACTGGCCGATCTTCGATTGACCACCGAATCGCCTCGCCAGGCCACCATCCAGAATGTCGGTAAAAGCGGCGGCTCCGAAGGTCCAGCCGCCGATCATATATTGCCCCTTCGAGAGCTCGATCAGAATATATGGCGTCATGAGGATTCGCACCAAAGTCAGCAGATTTGGAATCGTCAGCCACATCCCGGAACACATATGATACGGTGCATGGACCCCATTCAATCCTTCCGGAAGGAACTCGACCGGCTGCTGCAGGGTAAGGGCGCGCACGCCGATTTCGACACCGCTGTCGCCGGCTTTCCTGCAAAGCTGCGGGGAACGAAACCCGAAGGCTCTGTGCACAGTGCCTGGGATCTCCTGGAGCACCTGCGGATTGCGCAATCGGACATGCTCGAATTCAGCCGCGATCCCAACCACGTTTCGCCGGAGTGGCCCGCCGAGTACTGGCCAAAGAATTCCGAGCCTCCGAACGCAGCCGCCTGGGAAGAAAGCGTCAAATCGTTCCGGCGGGACCTGGGCGCGATGCGCGGCCTGATTGCGGACAAGGAATCGGATCTTTTCACGCCATTTACGCACGGGGACGGGCAGACTCTCCTCCGCGAAGCCTTACAACTGGCGGACCACAACGCCTACCACATTGGAGAGCTGATCCTGCTTCGGCGCCTGCTTGGCGCCTGGAAATAGAGCAATTTCACAAAATACTGTGCAACATGCGCAGGATTGGTAACCCCGCTATCCGGTGGCAGGTGAACAGCCCGGGCTCCGGATGCACTACCCTGGACCGCGTGCGACCCCTACGAGTGCAGCGCGTCAACGGCCACTTTCACGTCGCGCAGCATTTTGTCCACGGCATCTTTCGTGCGTTTGCTGCCCCACCATGCAAACCCCGCGGGAATGGGGCGTGAAAGTGTCATGCTGTCCAGTTCGACATTGACTCCGCCGGTGCCCTCGCGAACGAACCAGTAAGTATTGGTGCGCCACAGGAAACCATGGTCGTCGCCTTCCGGATAGTACCCGCGGCTGACATCCCTGGGATCGCGCCATTCCTTGATACTGGCGGAGGTCGACTTCGATTCCCATCGGTGCGGATCGAGCAGTCGATAATGCGTCTCGTAGATGCAATCGTAGGAAACGGCGATCCAGAGCGTCTGCTGAATCAGAGACATTTGCGACGTGAAATGCTCGTCGGCGGGAGTGCTGTCAGGACCGATGCTTCCGCTGCCTTTGCTCACGTCGGGCTTGAAGTATTTCGGGTAATTGGAGTAATCCTGCATGATGTGCTTCACATCGGCGATGGTGGCGCCCTTGATGTAAATCACACCCGAAAAATGGTGGATGCTCCCTCCGGCGATATCCGCGTTCTCGCGCGGCTCGACGACCGGTTTTCCGTTCGCAAGAGCACTGTTCCGTGCGCAACAGGACGTGCCGTCGGCCCATGTCTTGCCCGATTGCTCGAACGGATCCGCGACGTTTCGTTCAAACTGCGCCACGTAGTTTTCGAAAGTCTTCAGCGCTCCGGGTTCAAGATGAAAAGTCGGCAGAATGGAAGCGTACAACGTAGTACTCAACGCGATGCCCGCGAGGCATGTCGCGGAGAGTCGAAGCTTCATTCTCTTCACTATAGCGGGCGAGGTATGTTGAATGGATGAAGTTCAGTCATGACTGGATGGCTGATACGCATCCTGACGCGCT
>DATAZF010000012.1:0-11145 GCA_036272235.1 Bryobacteraceae bacterium
CGACGACAAAGTGGGCGTCGGCCACAGCAGAACTGTAGTGCTCTGCAGGGAAGTGCCGAGGGCAGCGCTCACTACGGCCTGAATGTTTTTCGGAACGATGCCAGCCGTCAAAATGGCGCTTCCAATTTGATTTCCGGCTGATACCTTAATGCTGGCTGGAGTCGAAAGAAGGACTGAACTGGAAGTCAGCAAGATGAGAGTGTCCGCCGAAACTATCCGAGACAGTGTGATTACGCAGGTGGCACTGGCCCCCGAGATCACGTTCCCCGGATTACACGCCACGCCCGTGACCAGCACTGGCGCAAGTGAATTAGTTGTGGCGGAGATGCCTGCCGATTGCGTGGAAGCGTTCCCCGCTGGATCCGACGCGCTGATTGTATACGTATATGTCACCGCAGCAGCCAGACCGCTGTCGTTAAACGACGTGACGCCCGGCGTAGTCACACCCAACAGTGATCCGTTGCGGTAAAGCGCATAACTCAGCTGATTGGAAGCATCGTCCGGATCAGTCGAAGCAACCCATGACAAAGAGACGGTGCTTGTTGAGACGCCGGTCACTGAAAGACCGATTGGAACTGTCGGCAGACTTGTGTCCAAGGCGCCTTTGAAAGCCACCATCTGCGTCGCCCATGCCCCAGTGCTCTGGGTTGCGGTGGCATTGTAAGAGCCGGTGGTCAGAACAATCTGATCCTCTGTGATGTTCCCCTGGAAGGTAGACCGCGCCGTATAGCCGGAGCCCGCGGCCGTAACAACATTTGCCGAGACGCCACCAGCGAAAAGCAGGTCCGTATTATTGGTCGTCAATGCCGACCCGCTGTCCAGTGAACGCGACAGCCCTGCTGCCGCAGCCGTCACGTCGATCGGCGACGTCGTGCGGACCCCGGAGTACTCATGAGCGTAAATGATGCCGAACGAGCTGATGGCACTGCCGAAAGTTGCCGTGACCGTGTCAGAGCCTCCGGCGCGATTGATTGCGTAGAAGGTCTGAATGCTGCGAGTACTATTCCATCGCGTTGGCGCCACAGCGGCTGTATAAGTGTTGCCGAGGGTATCGGAAATGGAGGCGTTACTTGTGTTATCCCAGATGACAAAGACGGCAATTAGATTGCCGGCAGCCGCTGAAGACGAAAATGCCGTGCTGGCTGAAAGACCCGAAGTGACCTGATTGTCTTTTTCCTGGATGAATACTGGCGTGCCGCCGGCGCTGCCTATAACGACGGTTTGGGAGCTACTGCCGAGCGTCGCGGTTACGGTCGCACTTTGATTGCCGGTGAACGTCGTAAGGGCCGTCGCACTGAAGTTTGCTGTCGCCGCTCCCGCCGCTAAGGTTATCGACGCCGGGACGGTGACTGAAGTGTTGTTGCTTGCCAACGTGACAGTTGCCCCTCCCGCGGGAGCGGCCTGTGTCAGGCTCACCGTACAGTTACTGACTCCGCCCGGCGTTAAGTGGGTCGGCGAGCACGTGACCGGCAGCAAACCGTATGACGTGATCTGCCCGCCACCCGCCGATGTAACAATCGAGCCGTTGCCATCCGGATCCGTGGCGTACAAATTCGAGATTTGAATTGAGGCGCTGGTTTGGCCCTGCACCACTGTGGTGTTCAAGTAGGCGACTACCCCCGATCCGATCGGGTTCCGGTTAAGCCCTGCAACAATACACGTAGCCCCACCACTGCTCGACACGCAGGAAAGCGTTTTTGATGCCCCAGCGGTCGCTGGTCCGGGCGTGATCACCATCGACGAAATCTGGTTCGGTGAATACACGATTGTCCATTCCAGACCCGCAGGCGCCGCACCTGAGACAGTCGAGGGCACTGCGAGAACCGCCGTTCCATCGGCATTCATCACAGCCGATGTTATGCCGAGAGTATTCGCTTGAGCCATCGATGCATACACAAGCAGCAACAGCGTCGAAAATAGTCTGGCCCTGCAGGCCAGATATACGGTGTCACTAAGATTGACTTCGATCATCTCGGCTCCATTTGTGACTCCACTCGATGGAATTGCCTGACACTGAGCCCTGCAGCGGGACTCGTGCCCGAGGGCGCCTGTTCAGGGCTCTGGGCAATCCCTGGTAGCCAGTTCGTTAACCGTCAACAAGTGCCTGACCACCGGTCTAGCCGATCCGTCAGTTCCGTGAGGTGGGAGCGCCCTCCTCACCTTCTGTCGACAATCGATTGGGAGTAAGATGTTGCCTGCTATAGCCTTTGTGATTTCAACTCGGGTGTGTCTGAATCATTTATTTCTTCGGCAGCTGCGCAGGCGGCCACGGCGGCTAAAAAGTAACATCACGGCGACGGAGCTTAGAATACGCAAGATTCCGCTGCGTGGTTCCGGCGCGGAAGATATTCCGGCTGTGATGGTCATTTGGTATGGGCCGAGGCTATCGGAATATACTCCCGTTTGATTCGAGAAGAACTCACTTCCGTCATCGCCGCTTGTGTAATACCATTCGGCCGTCGTTAGACCAGTGAGGCCGATCCAATAGCGGGTATTACTGGCAAGAGGTTGAGACCCTGTCACTGCCAGATCGTACGTCGCCGGCGTGCTCGAGAGTGCGCTGTCGTCGAAGCGGCCGATGTTGAAGAGAAGTTCACCAGGTGATGTCGAATTGTCGGCATACAGTCCCACATCAACTTCGCCCGACGAACTGTCGTCTCCACTCAGAATCAGCTGCAGGCCGTCGATTTGTCCCGCCGAATTGAGAGTAAAAGAGTCGTATAGAGGACCGGCGAACTCGATGCCGTCTGAACCCGCACTTGATTCGAGGATATTGTCGTAGACAATTGTGTCCGCGCCCAGAGCAGACGCAAGCGTGCCTGCCAGGAAGAGCAACTGAAGCGATCGCATCCACGCTATAAGTGTTCTGTCTGTGCGAAATTCTCAGGATTTAATCGATAGGAGCAAACAGTTGTGCCGAAAGTTCGCGCATTCACGGTTGAGCAGTAGCGTTTACCAAAGTGCGGTTGGTGCTCATGAAAGACGCATACAAAACGGCGCTTTGCAAAGCGAGGTTGGGATCGTCGAGAGGCAACCCGGTCCGACACTCAAACAGCTCTCCTGGAGAGTTTCATGCAAGACAGTCTCGATCCGTTGCGCGGAAAGCCCCGGACTATTGAGTCTTACCAGGGAGAAGCTGGCGGCAACAGGTTACGCTCGCTACGGTGAACCAGTGAACCGCTGGCTGGCGAGGCTGAGCAACGCAGTTTTTGCGGGAGAAAGCACCATCAGGATGTATACGGCCCGATCAACGAACTCTGGCAATAAGGCGGCTCGCGCATATCATCCCGCGTGATATTGCTTATCACCAGGTCGCGATTGACTTTGGCGCAACAGATAATTAGCCTCGCTTCGGAGGTATTGGTCTGCATGCGTGTATACGCCTTCCGAGGTCGCGTGGCTGGTGTAGCGGCTATAATTCTGACGCTTGGGCTTGCCTGGTCCAACCGGTTGAACGCCCAGGGTTCCACCAGCGCCACGGTCCTCGGTACCGTAACGGATTCCGCCGGCGCCGTCGTACCTAACGCCGCCGTGCGCGTGAGAAACACCGCGACCGACCAGGCGCGGCAAGTCGCCACGGATGGTCAGGGCCGCTATACGATCGCCGATCTTCCCGTTGGGACCTATGACGCACAGGCCACCGCACAAGGCTTCCAAACCACGGTGCGCCGTGGCATCACCCTGACCGTCGGCGCGCAAGCCGTGGCGGATTTCTCTCTTGCAATCGGGCAGGCGCAGCAGACCGTAACGGTGGAGGGCGAGGTTTCGCAGGTCGACACGGTTTCGACGGCGGTGTCGTCTTATGTGGAGCAGAAGCAGATCAATGACCTCCCGCTGAACGGTCGCAACTTTACCGACCTCGTGGCTTTGGTGCCCGGAGTGTCGTCGGGATCCCAGATCGGCAACGGTGGCGCGAACCTCCTGTATGGCGTCGAGAACAACTTCAGCGTTTCCGGTGCGCGGCCTGAAGGCCAGGCCTATCTTCTGGACAGCACCGATATCCAGGGCTTCTGGAACCATGGTTCCGGATCGGGCGTCATGGGCACAACGCTGGGTATTGAAGCGATCGCCGAATTCTCGGTTCTCACCAATACCTATAGCGCCCAATTCGGTGGTAACGGGGCGGTGGTGAATGCAGTCAGCAGGTCCGGCACCAACGCCTTCCATGGGTCCGCCTACGAGTTTCTACGCAACAGCTCTCTGGACGCCCGCAACTTTTTCGACGGTACCAAACCGCCGTTCCGCCAGAATCAGTTTGGCGGCAGCCTCGGCGGGCCGATCAAGAAGGACAAGCTGTTTTTCTTCGTCAACAACGAGGAGTTACGGAAGTCTCTCGGCCAGACTGTGGTCGCACTTGTCCCGGATGCTAATGCACACAAGGGAATCGTGAACGGAGTGGCTGTTCCCATCAACCCTGCCATAGCGCCGATTCTGGCGCTTTATCCGCTCCCAACCGCATCCGTTGCGCCCGGCGTCGGCTCCATCAACGAAGTGGACACCACAACCGGCAATGAGAATTACCTTCTCGCCCGGGCCGACTACACGATTTCTGCGAGGGATTCCCTGTTCGTACGCTATGTGCGGGACGTCGGCTCCATCGTGCAGCCTTTTCTTGGCTCGCCCCTCCCGCCCCGATGGCCGGAAGTGGGCGCCACCGGCAACCATTTCGCGACGGTCGAGTACCGCCGCGTGGTTTCCCCGACTCTGGTAAACCTCTTGCGCTTCAGCTTCACCCGGACCCGCGAAACGGATGTCGAATCCACTCCGGATCAGACGCCCGCGCTCGACTTCTTTCCCTCCCGCGGTCAGAACGGAGGCGTGAACATCACCGGCCTGTCTCCGATCGGAACCAGTATCTACGCGCCGCTTCTCGAAGTGCAGAATAAATTCCCCCTGGCCGACGACGTGGTCTGGACTCATGGTGCGCACAGTCTCAGATTCGGCGCATCCTTCACGCGCGTGCAGAGCAACTTTCAGCAACAGGGATGGTGGGGCGGCTTCTACACTTTCCCCAGCCTGACCGGTTTTCTGCAGGGCTCCCCGAGCCTCTTCCAGGGGCCGGAGCCGGGGTTTACCGATTCGTATCGTGACTTCCGCGAGATCGATCTGGACGGATATATCCAGGACGAGTGGAAGGTGCGTCCCAGGCTGACCATCAATGCCGGCGTCCGCTACGAGTTTGTGAGCAATCCCACCACCAACCTGCATCCGCTCAATACCGTTATCAATCCGCCGTTTGGAACGTTTGTACGCGTGCCCAACGTCTTTGCATCCAATCCTTCGCTGAAGAACATTGATCCTCGGATCGGAATCGCATGGGATCCTTTCGGCGATCATAAAACCTCGGTCCGCGTCGGGGCCGGGATTTTTTATGATCCGATTGAGCCGCGTACCTTCGCCTCCGGCTATTACTTCAATCCGCCTTACGCGCTCGCGTTCGTTCCCCTGCCACAATTCCCCAATCCTTTCCCAGGCGCTCTTCCTCCTCCTTCACAGCTCGTGGGCGTCGACTATAACGCGAATCACTCCCCGCACATGTATCAGTGGAATTTCAATATCCAGCGCCAGCTTTTCGAATCCACCACTTTGACAGTCGGCTATGTTGGTTCGCGGGGCCTTCATCTGTACGCCGCCCGCGATGTGAATCCCGTGGAGCCGACAGTGGTCAACGGTGTGCAGGTTTTCGGCGTTCCCAAGGGCACGTCCGCGGTTCCGGCAATTGGCATCGTCAGCAACCCGCGTCTCAACCCAGCCGGGGCCGCATTGAGCAGTGAGGCTCCCGTGGGCGACTCGAATTACCACTCCCTCCAGGTCGGGCTGAACCGGCGCTTCTCGCATGGTGTGCAAACCCAGCTTTCCTACACCTGGTCGAAGTGCATGGACGACGCCTCCGGCACCTTCGGATTGGAAGGCGGCATACCATGGTCCGATCCGCTGAACGGCTCTTTTGACCACGGCCGTTGCTTGTTTGACCGGCCGCAGGTCCTGAAGCTGACCGGTGTCTACGCGCTGCCGTTCAAGCAGAATATCCTCGTCAAGGGGTGGCAGATGAGCGGCGGGCTGACGGCGCAGAGCGGCTCGCCGTGGAACGTGACGGTTGGTTTTGACCAGGCCGGAGACGTGGTGGCCGGCAGCGAGCGGCCCAATCTGATATTGCCGGCGAATTCCATCATTACCGGCTCCGTGACCCAGTGGGCCAACCCGGCGGGCTTTTCACTGCCGGCGCCCGGTACATTTGGCAACCTGCAAAGGGACTTCCTGGCCGGCCCCGGCATTGTAAACGTCGATTACGCGGTGATGAAGGAGACGCCGATCAAAGAAAATCTCCGGGTTCAGTTCCGGGCCGAGTTCTTCAATCTGGCCAACCACGCCAACTTCGCTCTTCCCAATGCCAGCGCGTTTGTGCAGAGCGCGAACGGCGGCGGCGCGCCGAACCCGACGTTTGGCAAGATAACGGCAACCACCACATCGTCCCGCCAGATTCAGTTTGCGGTGAAGATTCTGTTTTAGCAGGTCGGCGCACGCTTGACCGGCTGGGGTGTTGGCCGTCCCCAGGGAGCGCGAAAACCGGAACCGCGTCGATTTCATGAAGACGTTCGAGCACGAGTGGATCCTTGAGGCGTTTGCCGAGCACCCGACCTTTTTCACAAGGCGAATGTTCGGCGGGCTTGCCGCGTACCTCTTCGAGCATCAGATGCTGTTGCTCGTTGAGCCAACGAAGTCCGGCCGCTGGAACTGGCACGGCGTGTTGGTCTGCACGGACTACGCACATCACGCTTCCCTCCAGGCCGACCTCCCGGCGTTGCTGCCGCACGAGGTTCTGCGAAAGTGGCTGTTCATCGATTCGGCTCACGAGGATTTCGAATCCACTATGGAAGCGGTGGCGAAGCGCATAGCAGTCAATGATCCCCGCTTCGGCATCCTGCCGAGGAGTCCGCGGACTCGGGCGCGAAAGCACATCGAAGCGGGGCGCGCATCGCGGCCCACTGTCTGAGGAAGAATCCGTTTCACGGGTACTTTTGGCTGAAGCGAAACGCTTCCGGGCGCAGGTAAACCTTACGCATGCACCCACCGCGCGGTTGCCGAGTCCGATTTTCACCGGAAAGTGAAGATGTCAGCCCAGCGCATTCCACGCTTCTGGCTGCTCGATTCCATGCCAAACTCGAATCTGGAGATGCCATGAGCCTCCCAGTCCGTAATGTTCGTATGTGGGTTCTGTTCGCAGCCGCCGCCTGCTCGCAAACAGCCCTTTCGCCGGCCAGCATCACCTGTGGCAAGGTTACCTGCCGGTATCCGGTCTCCTAGCCATGCCCTACCATGGTCTCCGCGTTCTCTCGCTCGAATCCCGGCGAGGGACCGAAATGGCTACTCTCATCCGCAAACAGGGCGGCGAACCCTTCATCGCCCCCTCGATGCGCGAGGTCCCGCTTGACGCCCACGCCGAAGCCTTCGCCTTTGGCGAGCGCCTCCTCCGCGGCGAATTCGACGCCCTTATCCTTCTCACTGGAGTTGGCGCACGCCTGCTCTGGAAAACGCTGCTTACCCGTCACGACGAAAGCGAACTCACGCGAGCCCTCGCCAACCTCACACTCGTCGTCCGTGGACCCAAACCCTCCGCTGCCGTGCGCGAGTTGGGGCTCGTCCCCGACGTGCAGGTCCCGGAACCCAACACCTGGCGCGAGGTCATCGCAACCATGCAATCCCGCCCCGAGAGCCGCATCGCCATCCAGGAGTACGGCGAATCCAACACGGATCTGACCGATGGTCTTCAGGCGTTGGGAAAAGAAGTCACCCCGGTCCGCCTTTACGGCTGGGACCTGCCCGAAGACACCGGTCCTCTGCGCCAGGCCGCAGCCAAACTCATCGCCGGCGAATTCGATGTAGTCCTGCTGACCACATCCACCCAGATCGTCAACCTGATGAAGATCGCAGAAGAAGAGGGAATCGCACAACAAGTTGTCGAATCATTGCGGTCAATATGTATCGGATCGATCGGCCCAGCCACCAGCGAAACGCTTGAAGACTATAAGCTGAAGGCGGATTTCGAGCCCAGCCACCCCAAAATGGGACTGCTGGTGCTTGAGGGAGGAGCGATCGCAGCCAATGTCCTTGCCGGTAAAAAATAGCGGGGACTTTCAATCTCCAGGCGATAATGAAAGATTGTCTCAAGTGTCTTCTCAAGAAACCCCGTCGCCCCTGACCTTTCATCTCGATCACTACGACGGACCGCTTGATCTCCTGCTCGACCTGATCCGCAAGCAGCAGATCGACATTCGCAACATCCCGATCGCGACTATTACGTCGCAGTACCTGGCCTATCTGGACAAGGCCCGCGAGATGGACCTCGACATCGGCGCCGAGTTTGTCTTCATGGCGGCGACGCTGATCCATATCAAGTCCCGCCTTCTCCTGCCGACCGACCCCGCTCTCCAAAAGGAAGGCGAAACGACCGAAGACCCGCGCGAAGAGCTCGTGCAGCGCCTCCTCGAACACCAGCGCTTCAAGGATGCGGCCGAGATGCTGCAGCAAAAGCGCATCATCGAGGAAAACGTCTGGTCGAATCCCCAGATGAAGCATTTCATCGCGGATGACGACACGCCCGGCGTTGACGTCGGTCTGTTCGACCTGATCAAGGCCTTCGGTGAGGTTCTCGAGCGTCTGAAGTCGCGGCCGGTCTATGAGATTAAGGACGAGGAGATCTCTGTCGGCGATATGGTTCTGCATGTCCGCTCGCTCCTCGAGGCATCAAAGAAAGACAATCCCGTCTTCATCCTCCGCGTGATGGAGCAGCAGCGCAGCCGTCGCGCCATGATATGCCTTTTTCTCGCGGTGCTCGAAATGGTGAAATCGCAGTCGGTCGAGATCCTGCAGGCGGATCTCTTTGGCGAGATCGCGCTCGCAAAGGGCGAACGTTTTGCAGAGGTCGAGGCGCTGCCGCCGGCCGCAATCGAAGAGGAATACAAGTAACGAATGGCTTTTCCTGAAGAAACACCGGACGATCAATCGAACGATCAGCCTGGCGAAGCTCCGCAACCTGACGAAGCCCGGCAACCCGAAGCTCGCCAGCGCGAAGCCAGCGATGACGCGCCGGTCCAGGAGTCCTTCTCCGCGGATGAACTGCTCCCTGAAGAGCCTGCGGCGGATGCGATCACCATGGAGGACGCAAAGCTCAAGGCCGTCCTCGAAGCCATCATTTATGTAACCGACGAGCCCCTTTCGCTGGAACAGATCTGCACGGCCATCGAGCAGCCCCGCGATCGGGTCATTAATCTACTGGAGCAACTCGCGGCGGATTACGAACAACCGGAGCGCGGACTCAGTATCCGGGAAGTCGCCGGCGGCTTCAAGATGACGACCAAGCCGGAGCATCACGAGGCTGTCCGCCGCTTCGTGAAGAACCTGAATCCGCCGCTTAAGCTCTCACTTCCCGCGCTGGAAACGCTTGCCGTCATCGCCTACAAACAGCCCATTACCGCGCCCGAGATCATGGAGATTCGCGGCGTTCAGGGCGCCGGCGTGCTCAAGACGCTCATTGAGCGCAAGCTCATCGGCACTGCCGGACGCAAGCAGGTCGTCGGCAAGCCCATCCTTTACAAGACCACGCGCGAGTTCCTCGTGCAGTTCGGATTGAAGGACGTCAACGAGCTCCCCAGCCTCAAGGAATTCCAGGAACTCGCCCGCATGGATAGTGAAGGACCCGGCACCGAGCCCGCATCAGACCCCCAGCCGGCACCCGTCCCTGAGCAGGATCCTCCGCCCGTGGAGCCCGCAGTGGGGGAACCCCCGGTTAAAGAGCCGCCCACGCAGGAGCCGCCGGCACAGGCGGAATAAAGTGGCAGAAGAGCGTCTCCAGAAAATCCTCGCGACCGCGGGCGTTGCTTCGCGCCGCAAGGCTGAAGGGTTGATCGTCGAAGGCCGCGTTTCCGTCAACGGCAAGGTCGTGGTCGAGCTGGGCTCAAAGGCTGATCCGGAGCAGGACCACATCAAAGTCGACGGCAAGCTGATCCGGCAGCCCGAGCACTTTGTCTATCTCGCTCTGAACAAACCAGACAGCGTGGTCAGCACCGCGAGCGATCCGGAAGGGCGGGCCACCGTGCTCGATCTGCTCCACGGAGTAAAGGCCCGCCTGTATCCTGTCGGACGCCTCGACTATCATTCCGAGGGCCTGATCCTGCTGACGAACGACGGCGACTTCGCCAACGCGATCACCGCCGCTCGCAGCCACGTACCGAAGACCTACTTTGTGAAATCAAAGGGCCAGCTCTCGGAAGATGCCGAAGAGCAGTTCCGGACCGGCATTCCGATCAATGGACGCCGCACCGCGCCCGCCGGCCTGCGGCTGATCCGGCGCGGCGACAACCCCTGGTACGAAGTCCGCCTGATCGAAGGACGAAACCAGCAGATCCGGATTATGTTCAAGCATCTCGGACATCTGGTCGAGAAGCTTCGCCGCGTGCGGATCGGGACGCTTGAGCTGGGCTCGCTGAAGCCCGGCGAGTTCCGGCATCTGCTGCCGGATGAGGTGCGAAAATTAGTGCGGATGGCGAGCGGACCGTCTCATACAGAGCATGCCCGGCGAAAACCTGTTGCGGAACGCTAAGACAATCGCGGTCGTCGGCCTTTCGAACAGGCGATCGAGGCCCAGCTACGGAGTCTCCGAATACATGCAATCGCAGGGCTACCGGATTATTCCGGTAAATCCGAACGAGGCGGAGATTCTGGGTGAAAAGGCCTGGGGGTCGCTGGAAGAAATTCCGGAGCATGTCGATATCGTCGACATTTTCCGGCGTTCGGAAGCGGTGCCGGAGATTGTGGACTCGGCAATCCGCATTGGCGCTAAAGGAATCTGGATGCAGGAAGGCGTTTTCCATGACGAAGCCGCCCGTAAGGCCCGCGCGGCAGGCCTTGAAGTAGTAATGGATCGGTGCATTTTGAAGGAACACCGTAAGATGGTCGCCGGGTGAATTCACCCCGCAACGTGACCGCGTTGATTACTGGAGCGGGCCGCGGCATTGGCAAGCGTCTCGCTATTGGTTTCGCCAAAGCAGGCATGCGCGTCGGACTTGTCGGCCGCAGCCAGGGCGAGCTGGACGTGACCAAACTTGAAATTGAGCATGCCGGCGGCAACGCCCATCGGCTGCGGGC
>DATAZF010000013.1:0-13203 GCA_036272235.1 Bryobacteraceae bacterium
CGCCGTTTCATTACCGGCTTTCGCTGAAGGCGCTGCCGAAGCTTTGGGGATGCCCGCATCCGCTCCTATTCCTTCGCGGGCGGCGCCTGGAATTGTATTACCTTCGGCCCGGCCTGTGTATAGTCGGACGGGATCTGGAACAGGATGGGATCCGGCTCGGCCCGATTCACGTTGGTCAATTCATACGTCGTATCGCTGAACCGCGGATCCGAATTCGAGCTCTTGACAACCATCTGCAAATCGCTGGAATACCACGTTTCGCCTGTTACGTGGATGGGCCTGTCGTTGCCGATTTCTCCGGTGGCGATGGTGATGGTCGTTCTACGCCCGGCGGCTGTCACGCCATTGATATTTTGTGTCCCGAGATCCTCGACCACCGGCGTGGAGACCGCTCCGGCGCCGGACGTCGTCACCGCGACCTGGCCTGCTCCCGCAACCATCGCGCTCTGGGGTAGGCCCGGTCCCGCGAATACTCCTGCTACCGCGGTCCCTGCTATAGCGGTCCCGGTCACGGCTCCTCCGGCGAACCCTCCGTCAGAGAAAACGATGTTCCGCTCCGCGCTATTCCGGCCCTCGTTCACCACCGCCCGGCCCGTACGGACACGCGCCGCGTTTTTAAGCATTGCGGGTGCGGGCAGCTTCTGAAAGGTTTTCGAAGCCGTGTCCAGGGTCGCCATAAAACCGGCCACGGGATCCTGAATGACGGTCGAGCCGGAACCGGTATCGACACGCGTGCGCCCCTGGCTGTCACGATAGTACTGGCTTGTCTCCGTACGCTCGATTTTCGTGCCGTCGCCCAGCGTCTGCAGAGTGTGAGATTGTTGCGAGGCGCTGAAGGGGCTCCCGGCGGTCGCATCCGGGTTCATAAAATCGGGTCCAATCATTTTGGGCAGGAGCATAATCGTTTCTGCCGCGCCCGATTGAGCGCTGAATGCGCCCGCCTGCTGATAAACAATTCCGGGCGGCTGCGGGATTTGACCGTAAACACCCGGCGCGATCGCGAGGAAACCCGCCATTACGCCCGGTAAAAAAAACAATCCATTGGTTTTCGTCATTTGTTTGATACTCCTGTCTCAGTTGGAAGTGGAAAGAGTCGAAATCGATAGAAGCCGGATCGCGCGGATACGGCCATCTTCGCCGACGATTACGTCAGTCTGCGCGCTTGCGCGCGGGTCAGGGACAGTGACCGTCAGTCCGGCGGCCGCCAGCGCTGCAACCGGCATCTCCAGATGCATCACGGTCGCCCTCTCCCGCGGATCGAGCGGCAGCGTATACGGAATCGCCACGAATGGCGCCTCGCTCGCCGGACTTGTCGGAGCTCTTCGCTTCGGCGCCCGATTTCGCGCCGGAAAAGCCGTTGCCGCGGCAACGGGCGAATTCACGATGGGCGGAGAGGTTTGACGCGCCGGTTCCGGCAAGCCGGGCCGGAGGCTTGCGACTGGTTGCGCATGGCGCGTGCGCTCGATTGCCACCAGCCCCGCGATTGCGGCGGCCGCCAGTACAACCGCGGCCGCTACTCGCAGCCATAGGCCCTCGAATCGACGACGTGAAGCAAACGTGCTTGAAACAAACCGGGACGCGAACTCCGACAGCACCGCGGATTCGACTTCGGCGGGAGGCCGCTCGGTTGTCCCGGCGGCGAATTCCGTCATCGCTTGACTCAACTCCGTCTGCTCCTCCAGAAACTGCCGGCACGCCGCGCACACGCCCACATGTGCCGTGATATTCTCCCGCTCCCCCGCTGCGAGAGGCCGGCCGCTCGCGAACTCAATCAGACTGCCTCGTTGAAAATTGCAACTCATACCGCGCACCTCTTCATACCGCGCACCTCTGGGATTCTTTCCGGGAATGCAGCTTGCGCGCCAGTAATTCGCGCGCCCGATGGAGTCGCGAGCGAACCGTTCCCACCGCGCACTCGAGCATTGCCGCGGCCGACTCGTAAGTGTTGCCTTCCAGATCGCACAGCACGACTACTTCCCTGTAGCGGCCCGGCAGCAGTGCTATGGCTTCCCGTAACCATGTGGCCGCCGTTTCGTCCATGTCGGGCGCATTGGCGGCGCTCAATCGTGCTTCGAACACCTCGCTCGCTTCGTCGAGGGGTACCCATTTCTGCTCGTGCTGCTGCTGCCGCAGCAAAAATTTGCGCGTCACGCCGATGAGGAACGCTCCAAGCTCTCCGCGAGACGGATCGAAATTGCAGGAGTGCTGCATCAACCACACAAAAACATCCTGCGTGATCTCCACAGCCTTCATCCGGTCGCCGCTCATATACAGCGCAAATCGGAATACCTCGGGGCTGTGCGTCCGATATATGAGGGTGAACGCCTCATGGTCTCCGGCGGGAACACGCGCCATCAGTTCACGATCGCTCCGATTTGCGGGACCCGGCATCTACACCTCTATTCCGTCCGCAGACGGCCTGGAGTTCCAGAAATTCGGCCGCAGGAATCGCTCGCGGAAATCGCCCGCAGAGATCGAAGATCAATATTTCGACGATTACGTTGTTTTTTAACCGATTGCGCCAATTATCAAAGCAAAACCGGATCTTTGCCGGAACTCGACGCCACGAAGATAGACGTAAGTACTATAACCTATAGTATTTGCACGATTTAGATCGCGTGTATGTGACTAGATCGTTAGCCTGAAGTGACAAGGTGTCACCCCTCGAGGGTTGCTGGCGATCGCCCCACTCCTGAATACAACAAGTTAGGTAATCCCAAACGTGGCAGGTGCGTTGCAATCTGAAGGGCCACATGGATAAACCCCGCTTGAGCCGACTGTTGCCTGTCTCGTTTTTTTTCGCCCTGTCTGGATCGGCCGCGTTCGCCGGTACAGTGGCTCCTGATGTTGCTGCGCTTCCACCCACCGCGGTCGTGCAGTTGATTGTGACCTACGGACCCGCAGCCAGTGCACCAACGGTCGGCGTGACTGCTGTCACTACTTTTTCGGCGCCTGCGGGGTCCGTTGGAACGAAGCTTGCCGATCTTCCAAATGGCGCTCTTTACCAGACCACGGCGGCCGCGGCCGCGACTCTCGCGCAAACCCCCGGCGCGCATGTTTCCCTCAACCACACGATTCATGGCACCTCGGATCATGCCACTCCGGTCTCTTCCACCGCGGCGCTGCCGATATATGATTTTCTGCCCCAGGCTCTCCATCCCAATTCGGTCAACGCCGCGGGGTCTCCCGACATGAACGCGGGAAACAATATCGGCGTCGCGATCATTGATAGCGGGATCATGGCGTCCAGCCTTGATTTGCTGGGCGGCCAGGGCAATGGCCAGAAACATCCAACGATCGTTGTCAGCAAGAGTTTTGTCCCCGGTGAGCCCATCGACGACCTCTTCGGGCATGGCACGCATATCGCAGGCATCATCGCCGGTGATGGCTCGAATTCGAACGGAAATAACTTTTCCCACGACATTCACGGAGTCGCTCCCGGCGTCAGTCTGATCAATCTGAAGGTGCTCGACCAGAACGGCCAGTCAACGGATGCAGAGGTGATCTCTGCAATCGAATGGGCAATTCAAAACCAGCGCCAGTACAACATTCAGGTCATCAATCTGTCGCTCGGCCGCGGTGTTTTCGAGAGTTACAAAGTTGACCCGCTTTGCCAGGAAGTGGAAAAAGCCTGGCTCGCCGGCATTACCGTGGTTGTCGCAGCGGGCAATGGCGGCCGCTTCGCCGGGACCAACGGTTATTTCACAGTCGGCGCTCCGGCGAACGACCCACTCGTAATCACGGTCGGCGCGATCAACACGCGGAGCACGCCGTCGCGCAACGACGACGAAATGACGACTTACAGCTCCAAAGGTCCAACTTTCGGCGATCATGTGGTGAAACCGGACATCGTGGCCCCGGGCAATCGAATTTTTTCGATCCGCCTGCTGCCTGCCGGTACTTTGGAACGGACTTTCACCGGCGACATTGTCCCGCTGCCCTCTTACGTCAGCCACGCCTCGAACGGCATGGTTTCGCAGTATTTCACTCTGAGTGGCTCCAGCATGGCGGCCGCGGCTACCAGCGGTGCCATCGCCGCTCTCCTGACCAGTGGCAGCGGTAACAATCATTTGTCCAACGATCAGATCAAGGCCCGGCTGATGAAGACAGCGTCGAAATTCCCTGCGACCGCGGTCCACATTACCGATCCGACCACGCATCAGACATTCACCGTGGTGGATGATATTTTCACAGTCGGCGCCGGCTACCTCAATCTGGATGCCGCGATTGCGAGCAACGCCACCATCCCGAATAAAACCAATGCCGCTTCCCCTGTCGCAACGCAGGTCGGCACGACGCGCGACGGCAAGGTGATCCTGCACATCGACAACGACAAGAGCATGACGACGGTGTGGGGCGATACCACGGTCTGGGGCGATACGACCGTTTGGGGCGACACCACTGTCTGGGGCGACTCGGTGTGGACCGGCGCCAATACCACAGTCTGGGGCGATACCACCGTCTGGGGTGACACGACAGTTTGGGGTGATACGACTGTTTGGGGCGATACCACCGTGTGGGGTGACACCACTGTCTGGGGCGACACTACGGTTTGGGGCGACTCGACCACCCAGCCGTGGGGAAACACTACCGTTTGGGGTGATACAACCGTTTGGGGCGACTCTTCAACTTTTGGAGCCGAGCTGGACGGCGACCCGACATAACCCACGGTCACTAACAATCAGGAATCACGAGCGCCCTCAAATGAGGGCGCTTTTTTTCTGCGACTCCAGCCCCGGATGGGAAGCCCGCCTTTGCTTATCGCAGCCCTTTTCCCTTCAGCCATGCGATCAGTGAAGCCGGATCGTCCGAGATAATCGCGTCCACTTTCGCGTCCGCCATCCGCTGCCAGTCCTCCGGTTTATCCACCGTCCACGGCACCACCTGAAGCCCTGCGGCATGGGCCTTCGCCACTCTCTCCGCGGTCACGAGATGGAACTCCGGACTGAAGATCGTCGCCTCGAACTCTTTGGCCACCTCCGGCCAGTCGCGCCCGGTTTCGAAAAGAGCGGCTCGCGGCATGGCCGGATCCAGCTTCTTCATCACGCGCAGCGTTCGCGGGTCGAAGCTCTGCAGGATCACCCTTTTCTCTAATCCATGCTTCCGGATGAGATCCAGAATC
Organism: Bryobacteraceae bacterium; assembly: GCA_036272235.1. Classification (GTDB taxonomy): domain Bacteria; phylum Acidobacteriota; class Terriglobia; order Bryobacterales; family Bryobacteraceae; genus BOG-234. The sequence goes on from DATAZF010000013.1 coordinate 5,123, forward strand.
AACTTCGTGAAGTCTTCCGGATCTGGCGTCAGTTCCGGCTTGTCGGCGAATATCTTCGTCTCCACGTTGAACCAGACCTGATTTCCGCGCCCGAGATCGAAAACCTCGTCCAGCGTCGGCACCCGTGTTCCCGGGACCGGCACTTGTGTCGGAAAGTTTGGATTCTGCTTTCCGCCGCAGTCGTATTCATGCAGTTGCGCGAGGGTCAGGGTATGAATCGCGATCCCCGTCTTCGGTCCGGAGCAAATCGTCGCGTTAATCAGCGGATCGTGCGAAACCACTGCGATGCCGTCCTTCGTCACCGCCACATCGAGCTCGAGCACGTCGACTCCCTGCTCGATCGCGTAGCGAAATGCCGGGAGTGTGTTCTCCGGTCGCCGCGCCCGCGCCCCACGATGCCCGTGCACGAGAATGCGAGATCTTTCAGCGCCCATCAGGTGTCCCAGTGAGCCTATCGCCGCCGCCGTAAACACGCGCCGTGAAATCATGGCCAAAGTTTCCCACGCCCAAATGACAACACAATGACGGCCACACCGCTACCGGGTGCGGATTTGCTTACGGTAAGACGCACGCGGTCATCAGGCAACCCGCGGATGCGGCGCCCGGTGCCACGCAAAGAATCGTTGCGCCTGCTCTTTGCCCATGTAGCGCGAAAGAATTTCCGGGCTGGTCCGTGTCAGATCCACCATCACGAACCCGTCGAGAGTGTTGCCGAACTGCGGGTCCACGCTGAAGGCCAGAAGTTTGCCGCCCAGCCTGACATATTGCCGGACCAGTACCGGGAGGCCCTTTCCATCCGGCTCGAGGTCGGAGATGGGCGCCGAGAGGTCGTCAATGTCTGGCAGAAGCGAACAGAGCGCCTCCGTCTCCCATTTCCGGACCAGATTCCCGCGCAGAGGCCGCCGGGCCTGCACCGCCCCGCGCCATTCGCTGAATGCGTTGTGTTTCTCGAAGTAACGCGCGATCAATTCGCGTGATGCCGGTGAATATTGATTGCTGACGCTGACCGCACCCACCAGCGTCGAATATTGCGGATTGCGCGCGACGAAAGCCCCGATGCCTTTCCACAGAAGCAGCAGCGGGGCATAGTGCCGCTGGTAGTCCGTCCGTATGAACGACCGCCCCAATTCAAGGCTGGGGCCGAGTTGCGGGAAAAATCCGGCGCGGAATCGGAACAGGGAATCGGTGTAAAGACCGCGCTGCCCGAATCGTGCGAGCAGCTTCGGAATCTCGCCCAGCCGGTAGGCCCCCGCGATCTCGCACTTCTCTTTGTTCCAGAGGAAGAGATGCAGGTATGCGGCGTCGAAGCGATCGAGATCCGCGGGCTCGCCCGTACCTTCCCCGGCTTCCCGAAACGTGATCTCGCGAAGCCGCCCGATCTCCGGCAGACCGAGCGGGATCTGGCGGGCTGCCGCGACATAAACGTCCAGTTCATGTGAAGTCGCGAGACGGCAACTTGCAGGCAGGCTCTCGATTTCGCTCGCGAGCAGCTCACTCGGAGTGGCCGGCGCCACCGGTACCGCGCGTAGCCGCGGCTCGATCGAAGTGACGCCTCGGCGTGCCAGCAGCTCTGTCCGCAGGCGCAGATAGCGGGTGGCTTCGGCCTCGTCGGGCAGAGCTTCGATGCGCGCCGGTTCGATCGCCGAGCCGATGCGGATTTCGACCTGCTTCCCGCGCTTGTTCAACATCTCCACAGGCAGCGCCGCCGTGCGCAGCCGCGGGTGAACCATGCCGAGCATCTGGAATGGCAGGCCGTTCGAGCCATGAATCAGGATCGGCAGCGATTTCGCGCGCGCGAGCCGGATCAGCCGTGCCGCGGTCGTGGTCCACTCAGGATCGCGGATGGCGCCCTTTTTCAGGTCGAAGTGCGACACCTCACCGGCGGGGAAAACCAGCAGCATTCCGCCGCCCCGCAGGTGCCGGATCGCTGCCTTCAATGCCCGTCCATTGGCGGTGCGACTTTCCAGCTCATCGAAAGGGTCGATGAAGATGCAAAGATCGGCGAGTTCCGGCAACGCGCCCAGCAGCCGGTTGGTCAGGATTCGGACGTCGGCCCGCGCGCGAGTCAGCAGGTCCGCCAGCATAACGCCGTCGAGAATGCCGAAAGGATGGTTCGAAACTGCCACCACCGGGCCGCTGCGTGGAATCTTGTCCATGTCTGACGGTGAGACATCGACGTGCACTTCGAGGTCGTCCAGCAGTCTCTGGACAAAACCTTGCTTCGCACTGGCCCGGGCGTACAACGCTTCAAGCCGATCGATTTGCAGGAAATGATTGACCGCCGTGGCCAACGGACCCGGCAGTCGGTTGGAAGGAAACGCTTCGAATGCCATTCCTCAACGTAAGATTATGGGCTTACAGGGTGATGAATGCTGCGTTCAAGGGCAGTTCAGGAATGGTGTCGCGCCTGTGACAGACTGATTTTAGTATGACTTCGACCGCTACCCCTCGGGCTGCCTCAGGTAAAGTCGCCGGCATTACGGTCCGAACGATGGAAGAGCGCGACCTCACGACTGTACGCACCATCTTCCGCACGGCCTTCGCGACCTTCGTCGGCGCGCCGGACCCGGAAAACTTTCTGGTCGACCAGGAATGCATTTTCACACGTTGGCGGGCCGATCCGGCGGCGGGGCTGGTGGCCGAGCGTAGCGGGGAACTGATGGGCTCGAATTTAGCGGCCAACTGGGGCAGCTTCGGCTTTTTCGGACCGCTGACAATCCGGCCGGAGTTGTGGGATGGCGGTATCGCCCAACATTTGCTGGCACGCACAATGGAGTTGTTTGAGCAATGGGGCGTAAGAGAATCCGGCCTCTTCACGTTTCCGAACAGCACGAAGCACGTCAATCTCTACCAGAAGTTCGGCTACTGGCCGCGGTTTCTGACCGCCGTCATGACGAAAAATGCGGCTGGGGAAGCCGGAGCGTTTACCGGTTATTCGACCCTCAGCCAGGACGGCCGGGCCGAGGCGCTTCGAGCCTGCCGGGAATTGTCGGATTCCATTTTTGCGGGCCTTGATCTCACCGGCGAAATCGAAGCCGTCGCGAGGCAGAATCTGGGCGAGACCATTCTGTTGTGGGGTGGTAATCGTCTGGATGGCTTCGCTGTTTGTTATTGCGGCAAGGATACCGAGGCGGGCCCGGATAATTGCTACGTCAAGTTCGCGGCATCCCGGCCCGACCCGAAGAGTTTTCAACGGTTGCTTGAGTCCTGCGAGGGTTTGGCCGTTGCGCGCGGATTGAGCAAACTGGAAGCCGGCGTAAACACCGCCCGGATCCAGGCTTATCGGCTGATGCTCGATCTCGGGTTTCGCACGCAGATACAGGGTGTCGCCATGCACCGGCACAACCAGACAGCCTGGAACCGCCCGGATGTCTTCGCCGTCGACGACTGGCGGTAGGCGAATCATCTAATCAGGACATGAAGGCTTTTCGAGCAGCTTTGATCTTCTGGGCTCCCGTGCTTGCGGCCCAGACGCCGCGCCTGATCGTCGGCCCGCGACGACTTGCTGGCTGGCTTCACCGCCGAGCGGGATATGGGGACCGAAGGAGCCGGGTCCGCCGACACCGCGGTTCGCGACGCCATTAACAAAGGCCTGATTCCAGGTCCGCGGGTTGGAATTGTCGTTCGAGATAAATAAATCTTCATCTCTGCGGAGTGCATTTACCACGCGCGCTGGATCACGTTTGCGTTAATCCATTTTGTTTCATCGGATTGACATTCGTCCTCCTCGTTGGGTAGCCTGTAGAGGTAAAGTCGCATACATAGACGGAGTGGTGTGTTCATGAGTACCGTATTCCCGTCCAAACCGGGAATTGAAAGAAACTGGCACGTTATCGATGCCAATGACGTTGTCCTCGGCAAGCTCGCCAGCCATGCTGCGCGGGTTCTGATGGGCAAACATAAGACGATTTATACGCCGTTCCTCGACACCGGCGATCACGTAATCGTGATCAACGCCGCCAAAGTGAAGCTGACCGGAAAGAAAGACACCGACAAGGTGTACCGGCACTTTACGGGTTATCCTGGTGGCCTGGTTGAGACGAACGTGCAGAAGGTGCGGGCGACACGGCCGACGCGCATGATCGAGGAAGCGATTTCGGGCATGTTGCCGAAGACGAAACTCGGCAAGCAGATGTACCGGAAGCTGAAGGTTTACGCGGGCGACAAGCACCCGCACTCAGCGCAGAAGCCGGTGGCGTTGACTGTGAAGAGATCGCCTGTTGCTCCTGCGCCGGCGAAATAGGAATCGGAATTTAAGGAAGGTATCTTCAGTTGGCGTTACGAAAAATTGAGCAATATCTTGGTACCGGGCGCCGCAAACGCGGCATTGCCCGTGTGTTTCTGCGGCCCGGATCGGGCAAGATCACGATCAACGGCCGTGCGCTGGAGAACTATTTTCCGACCGAAGCGGGACGGGTGCCGGTAAAGCAGCCGCTGCTCACGGTTGAAATGACGGATCGTTTCGATTTGCTGATCCTCGCAAATGGAGGCGGCGTTGCCGGTCAGGCAGGCGCGATCAAATTGGGAATCGCGCGCGCGCTGGTCGAGTTCAATGCCGAATTGCGTGGACCGCTCAAGAAAGCTGGCCTTCTGACGCGTGACCCTCGGGAGCACGAGCGCAAGAAGTACGGCCAGAAGGGCGCACGCAAACGCTTCCAGTTCTCGAAGCGCTAAAGGTTCTGTAAGACGCGGTCGGGGCGCGGGTCTGACTGGCCCCTTTATTGGGGCCTCAGCATTACTCGCGCCCCGAAACTATGTTGGATTGCCTTTTGTCGCTCGGCGCAAATCTCGCTTTGGATCGCGCGCGGGAGACAAAAGGTTGCAATTGATAAGGAGTAAGTTTGCCTGCAATTTCAATGAAAGAATTGCTCGAAGCGGGCGTTCACTTCGGGCACCAGACCAAGCGCTGGAATCCAAAGATGAAGGAATACATCTTTGGCGAACGTAACGGAATCTACATCATCGACCTGCAGAAGACGCTGAAGTTGTTCAAGGATGCAGCCCGGTATGTAGTGGAAATGGCCGCGCAGGGCAAGACCGTCCTGTTCGTCGGCACCAAGCGCCAGGCGCAGGAAGCCATCTCGGAAGAAGCCAATCGCTGCCAGATGTTCTATGTGAACCAACGCTGGCTGGGCGGTCTTCTCACGAACATGACGACCGTGCAGAAGTCCATCAAGCGCCTCAAGGAACTGGAGCAGATGGCTGCCGAGGGTTCCTACGGCGGGCGACCCAAGAAGGAAATTGTCCGTCTGGAGCGCGACCGCAAGCACCTCGACCAGAATCTCGCTGGCATTAAAGACATGCCTGGTCTTCCCGACGTGATCTTCGTGATCGATTCGAACAAGGAAGCGATCGCGGTCAAAGAAGCGCGGCGTCTGGGCATTCCTGTGGTCGCGATCGTCGACACCAACTGCGATCCGGACGAAGTCGACTGGGTGATTCCTGGCAATGACGACGCTTTGCGCGCGATCCGCCTCTTCACGAGCAAGATTGCCGATTCAGTGATCGAGGGCCGCGCCCTCGCGACTGAGCATGACTTCACGGCCGACAAGGTGAAGGACGATGACGCGCCGGTCGAGGACATCACGGAAGAGTATTCACAATACGTGGATCCGAAATACGCCGAGCAGCTCATGCAGGAAAGCCTGAGCCTGGGCACCGAGGAAGCGGCGCCTTCGAACCGCAAGGGTCCTGCTTCGGAAACGAGTGAGAATCCCCCGGCGGCTGAAGCCAGTCAGGTATAGGAGATTCGGCCTGCCGGCCGCGTCTTTTTTTCGACCGAACAAACCGCGGCTCCTGGCCGCATCTACAGGTAAAACATGGCCGAAATTACAGCAAGCTTAGTCAAAGAGCTCCGGGAACGAACCGGGGCCGGAATGATGGAGTGCAAAAGCGCTCTGACCGAGGCGAAAGGAGATCTCTCCGAGGCCGAGGTGGTCCTGCGCAAGCGCGGGATCGCGTCGGCCGGCAAGAAAGCCTCGCGCACGACGAAGCAGGGTGTGGTCGGTTCCTACATCCATGCCGGTGCGCAACTCGGCGTGCTCGTCGAAGTCAACTGCGAGTCGGACTTCGTGGCTCGCACCGACGATTTTCAGGAGCTTGTGCGTGACATCGCCATGCACGTCGCGGCCGCAGACCCCCAGTTTGTCCGCAAGGAAGACGTCACGCAGGCGGCCATCGACAAAGAGAAGGAAATCCAGCGCGCCCGTGCGTTGAACGAAGGCAAGCCGGAAAAGATGCTCGACAAGATCGTCGAGGGCCGCATGGCAAAATTTTACGAAGAGGTTTGCCTGTATGAGCAGCCATTCGTGAAGGAAAACACGATCAGCATCGATCAACTGATCAAGACAAAAATCGCCAAACTGGGAGAAAACATCTCTGTCTCACGGTTTGCGCGCTTCAAAGTCGGCGACGCTTTCGGGTCTGAAAAGACAACGGAACCAGCCGCCGGCTAGACGCTCCGCCGGTGCGCCCGGCCTTGACTCAATACCATCATGGCGAAATACAGTCGCATTCTTCTCAAGCTGAGCGGCGAGGCCATGGCCGGACCCGCCTCTTTCGGTCTCGATCCCGAGCGCGTGCAGGATTTGGCCCAGGAAATCGCGTCGATCGCAAACACTGGCGTCGAAGTCGGCGTAGTGGTTGGCGGGGGAAATATTTTCCGCGGCATTGCGCTCGCCGCGAAGAATATGGACCGCGTCACCGGTGACCATATGGGCATGCTGGCGACCGTCATCAACTCGCTGGCTCTGCAAGACGCGCTCGAGCAGATCGGCGCCCACACGCGCGTCATGAGCGCGATCGAGATGCATCAGGTCGCCGAGCCGTATATCCGCCGGCGCGCCATCCGGCATCTCGAAAAAGCCCGCATCGTGATCTTCGCGGCGGGAACTTCCAATCCTTACTTCTCCACCGATACCGCAGCCACGCTGCGGGCGCTCGAAATCAAGGCGGAGGTGATCGCGAAAGCCACCAAAGTGGATGGCGTCTACGACAAAGACCCGATGAAGCACGCCGACGCGATCATGTACCAGCACATCTCCTATACGGAAGTGCTCACGCGGTCGCTGGGCGTCATGGACTCGACTTCGATCGCCATGTGCCGCGATAACCGCTTGCCTATCCTGGTCTTCAATCTGAATACGCCTGGCAATATAATGCGAATGGTGTCAGGCGAGCCCCTGGGCACCCTGATCAGCTGACATCATGAATACTGTCAAAGAAATCGAGAGCAGCGCAAAACAGCGCATGGATAAAGTGCTGGAAGATCTGCAGCACGCGATGGCGACTATCCGCACCGGCCGCGCTTCAGTGCATCTTCTCGACAACGTCCGCGTCGATTATTACGGGACTCCCACGCCCGTGAATCAGGTGGCGAACCTGCACGCTCCCGAGCCGGGGATGATCACCATCACACCCTGGGATGCCTCGCAGATCGGGCCCATCGAAAAGGCAATCCGGATCGCGGAACTCGGGGTGAATCCGTCCAACGACGGCAAGATGATCCGCATTCCGATCCCGCCCCTGACGGAAGAGCGCCGTAAGGAACTGGTCAAGAAACTGCACGGTGTGGCTGAGGACCATCGGGTCGCCGTCCGCAACGTCCGCCGGGATTCGAACGATCACGTCAAGAAATTATCGAAAGATAAGAAGATCAACGAAGACGACGATCGCCGCGCTCATGAAGACATGCAGAAGCTGACCGACATCTACATGCTTAAGGTCGACCAGGCCGCTAAAGCGAAAGAGAAGGAAATTCTCGAAATCCGCTAAGGGCGCTGCCCGGCGCCATGTCAGCATCCCAGGTCGAGGTGCCAGGCGGCTCTCGATTTTACTCAGGGTCGTTCTGACGGAGTTGGGGCTGACGCAGTTCGGGCAGGTCCAGGAGGTGCTCCGGTTGAAACTCTTCCGGCTTCCAGTGGGTCATCGGTGAGAACTGAACCTCGACGCGCCATCCGTACTCATGTTTTTCGACATGGACGGCGTCACCCGAGAAAAACGCCTTTTCACACCGAATCTCCACGCGCGCTCCTTCTTTGATCGCTTCTTCCGACTCGAGCACCGCGCCGTTTTCCCAGATC
>DATAZF010000014.1:0-2301 GCA_036272235.1 Bryobacteraceae bacterium
ACGGTCTGTGTGGCGGCAACGTAGTCCGCGGGCTTCGCGAGAAAGATATTCGGCACGTACGTCTGCGGGTTCCGGTCATAAAGTGGGAACCAGCTTGACTGGATCTGCACCATCATCCGGTGTCCGGGCAGAAAGACGTGGTTCGTGGTCGGCAGCGTGAAGCGATATTCCTGCGGCTTGCCGGAAGGAATCGCGGACGGGTGCTCGAAACTCTCGCGATAGCGTCCGCGAAAGATGTCCATGGAAACGGCGAGCTGATATCCGCCCATTTCGGGCTGGCTCGGCACCTCATCCGGGAAAACGTCGATCAGTTTCACGACCCAGTCGGCGTCGGTGCCTGTTGTGGCAGCGAAGAGATCGGTTATCGGGGCACCGCTGATTCGCATCTGTGTAGTAAGCGTCTCTGTCTCGTAAGTCAGAACGTCGGTGCGATCGGCAACCGGGCGCTGGTCGGTGACAAGCCACCGCTTCCAGCCATCGGAATCGGCGAAGCGGACAGGGCGGGGAACATACGGCACCGGCTTCGCCGGATCGGAGACGTAGCTGTCGGATCCCGCAGCGGCCGGCTTGGCGAATCCAAGGCCGAAGCCGGCTTCGAGATACAGAGGCTTCAGGGCCTCGGCGAGCGGCCAGTTCTTCAGACGATCCCAATGGTTCTCACCGGTGTTGTAGATGAACACCGGAGGTGTGTCCGATTTCGGCGCGCCCGTCTTCAGATACTGATCGAAAAAGGGCCGCAGAACGTCGCGGCGGAACTGCAGCGCCGTATCGCCATCCCACTTCAGAGGTCCGAGATTGTAAGCGTCGTAGTTGACCTGGCTGTGGCGCCACGGACCCATTACAAGATAGTTGTGGTCCGCCTGATTCTTCGCCTTGAGCGCGAGATAACTGTGGATCGCGCCCCACATATCCTCCTGGTCCCAGAGCCCCTGGATCCACATGGTGGGCACCTTCGAGGGATGTTGAGCGACGAGTTTGTCGAGCGCCTGCCCCTGCCAAAAAGCGTCGTAGCCGGGATGCTCCATCACCTTCGTGGCCCACGGCAATCGATCGATGCCGTGCTCGCGCATGTAGGCGCCCGCCGATCCGGCGCGCCGGAACGCCTCATAGTCGTCATAAGCGTTGCGCGGCACGCTCTCGCCTTCGTCGCGCTTCGTCGTCTGCTCGGAAAAATAATCGATGTTGACCTGCCGGAAGGCGCCGTAGTGGAACCAGTCGTCGCCCATCCATCCGTCAACCATGGGGCTCTCGGGAGCCGCGACTTTCAGCGCCGGATGCGGATCGAGCAGCGCCATCACGACGGTGAAGCCTTCATACGACGAGCCGATCATGCCGACGCGGCCGTTCGATTCCGGCGTGTTCTTCACCAGCCAGTCAATCGTGTCCCAGGCGTCCGTGACGTGGTCGGTCGAAGTCGGGTTGAGCGGTCCGCGCACAGGGCGCGTCATGACGTAGTCGCCCTCGGATTTGTATTTGCCACGCACGTCCTGAAAGACGCGGATGTAACCCGCCGCGACGAAGACTTCATCGCCCTCGGGCAGAATCGCCAGCATGTGCTGGCTGTTGCTGCGCGACGTGCGTCCGGAGGCGTTGTAGGGCGTTCGCGTCAGGAGAATCGGCGCCTCGTGCGCGCCTTTTGGGATGACGATGACGGTGTGCAATTTCACGCCGTCGCGCATGGGGATCATGACTTCGCGCTTGATGAAGTCGAGACCGGCTGTGGGGGCCGTGAAGGATTTTGGGATGTCGCTCGCCGAGCGGGTGGGGCTTGGGTTTGGACTGGAGGATGGCGGCTGCTGCGGCGCGGCCGTGAGACAGAGAGCAGCGAGGAGAGTCGTTCCGGCCAGAGCCGCTCGGCGTCGATTCATGATTCCGTAATTTTAGCCTCCGGACGTGAGTCGGAACATGATTTCAGTGTAGTGATTCCAAAGTTAGTGCACTATTCACGGAGCATTGCCTTGGAAGTGACACCCCACGGCCCATTGGCAGTCGTCCGGGTTTTCACCTGCGGCCCGACAGCGGGGTTACCAACCCTCCGCAGGATGCCATCCTGCCCCACAAATCCAAACCTTACTTCTTGTGAGATTTGCGGGTCGTGAACAACGACAGATCGATGGAGTCGCCCATGGCCTTGTATCCGGTGTCGTTCGGGTGCAGGTGATCCGTGTTGTTGAAACCAGGCGCAAACTGTTTCGGATTGGCCGGGTCGCGTGTGACCTGCTCGAAATCGACGAAGGCGTCGAAATTGCCGGGCGTGCGGATGAACGTATTCAGCGCGGTCCGCATGACTTCGCCTTCCTC
>DATAZF010000015.1:0-4951 GCA_036272235.1 Bryobacteraceae bacterium
GGCAGCACCGCCGATCGAGTATAAACAGATCGACCGGCAGCTTGCCGGCATGCTCGGCATCATGCCGGATCAGCTTCGCATCAATGACGTCAAAGTCAATCCAATCTCGAAAAACATCTACATCTCGGTATCGCGCGGCCGCGGACCCGACGCACTGCCCGTCATTCTGCGCACGAATGCGGCCGGCGCGAGCGCGGGAGGGAAGCTCGGCGAGTTCGCCCTCGACAATGTGGCATATTCATCCGCGACCCTGCCCAATCCACCGGCGTCGAATCCACGTGCCGACTACCGTAATCCCCGCCTCGAAACCATCACGCAACTCGCTTACGTCGACGGGAAAGTCATCGTCGCCGGACTCTCGAACGAGGAGTTCTCGTCGAATCTCCGGGTGATTCCGTTCCCCTTCAAAACGGTGGACAACGGCGCCAGCATCGAGATCTTTCACGGCTCGCACGGTGATTACGAAACGCAGGCGCCAGTCCGCACCTTCTTTCCCTGGACTATCGGCAATCAGCGCTACATCGTGGCGGCCTATACCTGCACGCCTTTGGTGCTGATCCCACTCAAAGCCCTGCAGGCGGGCGCCAAAGTCACCGGGACCACCATTGCGGAGCTCGGCATGGGCAATCGTCCGCTGGATATGATTCCGTATCGCAAGGACGATCACGATTACATCCTGCTCGCCAACAGCTCGCGCGGCGTGCTCCGGCTTCCGGCGGAAAATCTCGATCGTTTCGCGCCGATTACCGAGCAGGCGCAGATGGAAGGCGTGCCGTTCAAACGCATTTCCGCGCTGAAGGGAATCCGGCGGCTCACGACGCTCGACGACTCGAATGCGCTGGTCCTGCGGGACTCGAGGAGCGAGGACGGCAATGCCGCGCTGGATCTCGAATCGACGCCCCTTCCTTAGCGCCGCGGCCATTATTAGCAGCGCCGCGGCGATTATTAGCAGCGCTGCGGCCATTATTGGCGCTGCGGCCGTCGTTCTACTCTCAATGGCGCTGCTCTCAGCCGGGCTGCTGAACGCCGCGTATCGCGCCGAACTCCGCGACGGCGAATTCCGCCTTCAAGGCTGGAATGGCGGCGCTGAACCTCCGTCGGCGGGCTGGGAGTCGGTCTTTGCGATCTACGCCGGCGGCAGCCGGACGCCTATGCTGGGCAGCTACTCGGCTGAAGGCGGCGCGCTGGTGTTCCATCCGCGCTTCCCGCTCGCCGGGGACACAGGGTATCGCGTGCAATTTCCCGGCGGAGGCATGGTAATCGACACCGCGCAGCGCCGCGTGCTCGCCGCGCGCGTCGTGAACGTCTATCCGTCGGGGGACGTGCTGCCCTCCAACACGTTGCGGCTCTACATCTACTTCTCGGCGCCGATGAGCGCGGGCGACGCCTCCGGACATCTCAAGCTTCTCGACGAGGCGGGTAATCCTCTCGCCGGAGCGTTTCTGGCACTCGACCAGGAGCTCTGGGATCCGGACCACAGGCGGCTCACGGTACTATTCGACCCCGGGCGGATCAAGCGCGGACTCGTGCCTGCGCGACAGGCAGGCAGCCCTATCGTGGAAGGCAGGCGCTACAAGCTGGCGATCGATCGCGGCTGGCACGACGCGCGTGGCGGTCTGCTGGTCGACGACTTTGCGAAGCGCTTCACAGGCGGCGCGCCGGATCGCACGCCCGCGAGTCCGAAGAAGTGGCGTCTCGATGCACCGAAGTCAAATACCTGGGAGCCTCTGATTGTCGATTTTCCGAAAGCCATGGATTATGCGCTTCTCGAACGGCTGCTCGACGTTCCGGGCGTGCCAGGCAAGGTGACTATCGCCCGCAACGAAACCGAATGGAGTTTCAAGCCGGATGCGGCGTGGAAACCCGGCTCATACCAGCTCCATGTCGGGAGCGAACTCGAAGACATCTGCGGGAACCATCTCGATCGTCCGTTCGACGTCGATCTGCGAATCAACCCGGCGACCGCTCCATCGTCCGCGCACACGGTTTCCATTCCGTTCCGCGTGCGCTGATGGAGTGTGTGAAGAACCGTCCAGATCCCGTCGATTTGTGATCGGGCGCACTTCCACGCAGGCGCCAGATGGATGCCCGCTTGCACTGTTGTAGCTCCAGAGAGTGGAGAGACTAATGAAAGCGATCATTCCTGTTGCCGGGCCTTTAATCTGGGCGAGCCTATTTTTCACAGTGTCGCCGGCCGCCGCGCAAGCGCCCGTGAATCCGGTACCGCCGAAGCACGATAATGTCCCGGTTTTTCACGTGACCGTGATTCAGAACACAATCACGGCGATCAACTATCAATATCGGCAGGGGCCGACGACGATCGATTTCAAAGGCACGGTGCTGATGCCGGAAGCCAAAGGCCAGGCGACGGTGGAATCGAAGCGCGGCCGCACCGAAATCGACGCCAACCTGGAACACATGCTTCCGCCGCAGCGTTTTGGGCGGGAATACCTGACCTACACACTGTGGGCTGTGACACCTGAAGGCGGTGTGCGCAACATAGCCGAGATCGTGCCGGGGTCATCGGATAAGGCCACGCTGCATGTCAGCACCGACCTGCAGGCTTTCGGTCTGATTGTCACTGCCGAGCCCTATTCCGCCGCCCGCCAGCCGAGCAACGTCGTGGTGATGGAGAATCGTGTACGTCCGGAAACGGAAGGAAAGATCGAAGAAGTGCAGGCGAAATACGAGCTGATGCCGCGCGGCGAATACACCTGGCATGGCCCGGAACCCGACCCGTCTGTCACCAGCGCGCCAAAGGTTTCGATGGACGAGTATGAGGCGACTCTCGAACTCTACGAGGCGCAGAATGCTCTGGGGATCGCTCGCGCCGCCAATGCAGAGAAGTATGCGACACAGACGTTCAACCGGGCGCAGCAACTTTACGACGAGGCGCAACGGATGCACGCGCGCAAGTCGGGAGGAAAGGCCGTCGTGCAGAATGCGCGAGAGGCCGTGCAGACTGCCGAAGACGCCCGCATGATCGCCCAACGCAAGCAGGAAGAAGAAACGGTTGCCAGTGCTCGTGTCGCTGCAGCCGATGCCGAAAAGTCGCGGGCGCGGGCTGAGGACGAGGTCCAGCGCGCCAGGGCGGAAGCGGAAGACGCCCGGAGCCGGGCGGATGCGGAACATGCCGCCCGCGAACAGGCGGAAGCCGATGCGGCGGCAGCCCGCGCCGCGCAGGCCGAACAGGCCGCGCGCAACGCACCGGCTGCGGCGCCACCACCCCCAAAGCAACCCGCGGCCTCCGTTGAAGTGGCTCGCCTCGAACGCCCGCATGTCGACTCGCGCAAGACCGATCTCCGCATGAACCTGCTCGATAATCTGAATGGCGTCCTGTCGGCGCGCGATACCGCGCGCGGTCTTGTGGCCACCATTCCGGATTCCGATTTCAGCGGATCGCAGCTGCAGGCGGGCATCTCGACCCAACTGGCCCGTGTCGCGTCCGTAGTTGCAGCTCATCCTGGGTTGCGCATCGATGTTGAAGGCAATACCGACAGCGAAGCCACTGACGCCCTCGCCAGTGAACGGGCGGATGCCGTGCGCGGCGCGCTTATCTCGCAGGGAATGCCGGCGAACATCGTGACGGCTCGCGGACTTGGCACCACGCGTTTGACAGGGCCCAACTCCACCCTTGCCGGACGGGAAGCGAACAGGCGCGTCGAAGTTGTGATCTCGGGCGCCCCGATCGGTGACCTTGCGTTTTGGGACCGTCCTTACGCACTGGCCCCGTCGCCTGAATGAGATTCCGATCGCCTCTGCAGTTTCGCTCATTAGAGGACTAATAAGCAGCGGCAGGTTGGCAAACGGTTTGCCAGCCTTGCCTGCGAGCGGATATAGACGTACAGGATCGGGTCTGCTATGAGGCGCGGGACAGAGAAAAATGCCTGACTCGAATAATACGGGCCGCCAGCAGGACGTCGGGCTTTCGACCGCAGGTCTCCGACGAGCGGATGCTCTTGTCGCGAAGGTCGTGCCATTGAGAGGTGATACGAATTTCCCCGGTCAAAGCGCCGCACGGAGCCGCGCAGCAGATAATCCAGACTGAGCTGCTTGCGCAGGCGATCGATTTGTTCGACCCGATCGCCCGCTTCCGACTTTGGAATCGTGACGACCCTCAGCCTGGAAGAATCGATGGGGAAAGCTGCCGACACAGGATCTTCGGTAAGGCCCGCGGCGAAATAGTCCTCGGACTGACTGGGGAAGTCTTCAATCGGAACGACTGCTATGCAGATGCGGTTCTCCGCTGTGGCGGGCACCCGGCTGCTCGCATTTTAAATCGGTTTCGAGAGAATTGTACCAGCGGGTTACGAGTCCGCCCAGCATGCAACCCTGCCCGCAGTAATTACTGGATGTAACAGCCGACCGGCGATGTTTCCGGGTTCGCTACCGGCTTGCCGGCGAGCACCGAATCGAGCGCTTCACGCAGATCGTGTTCGGTAACTATCCGGCGCGGTCTTCCCAAACCCGCGTAGAAGTTGTCGATGCGTCCCCGGTATGCAATCGACTCGTCGGGTTTCACGACCACGGCGGTCGGCGTCACAGCCGCGCCGGTGGCCTTCACGAGGGCGTGGGCGCGATCCACGATCTTCGGATATGCACCATGCCCGTAATCTTTCGCATGCTGCCGCGCCTGATCGTCGGTCAGCGTGGGATCGGTGTAGACCAGCATGCATCCTATGCCGCGTTTCTCGTAGTCGTCGCAGATACGCCGGATCTCATGCGAATAGTAATTGGAAACCGGGCAATCGTTGGTGATAAAAAACAACGCTTCCGCATGGCCCTTCTCTACCTTGAGAGGTTCGCGCATCACACCGTCGATGTCGCGCACCGCCACCCCCGGATGCAGGATCGTTCCCAGCGCAAGTAGAGGCAGCCACTTCATTGTGCAAGCAAACCCGCGACTTTGCGGCGCGGCGCCGGGTCCGCCACCATCCGGGAATGGACTTCC
>DATAZF010000016.1:0-4955 GCA_036272235.1 Bryobacteraceae bacterium
GGTCTGGGTTCGCGGCCTGCTTCATGCAGGATGGCGAGGGCGTCCGCATGGGCTTCGGCCAGTCGTCCCAGTTCCAGGTTGTGCCTGGCTATTTGCGCAAGTGCCCAGTGACGCCTGGCAGTGTCACCGCAGCCGGGGAACGGCAGATTGAGATGGCCTTCGTCAAGCAGGTGCCGGAACTGTAGCGCGAGACTCATCGGGCGAAAACCGCATCGTTGTGGGCCGCCAGGGCGTCCGCAAAGCCACTCGGAGCGCGTCCGACGCGCCGGCCGCTGGTAACAACCTGCAACCGCGCAGAAGAGACGAGACGAACACCTGTTCGTTTGAGCCTGCCCCAAAGGTCGTGATCTTCCGCCGTCTTCAAATCTGCCCAACCGCCAACAGCGAGATAGCGGTCTGCTCTTACGCCGAGGTTGGCTCCGTGAATATGAGGATGAGTTCCATCAGCGTGGATGGAGTAAGTCGAACGAAAACGCGCGGGAACTTCGGGACCATGTTCCTCAAAGCTGTCGACGGCAACGATGCCGGCTACCGCCTCAACCCCGGATGCCGCGAAGTCGATCTGACCGCTCAGCCAGCCGGCGGGAACGACGCAGTCGGCATCGGTGTTGGCGAGCCAGACATCGGAAAGCGGCGCGGTTGTCTTCGTGATTGCGTAGGAAGCCGCCAGTGCTCTTGCAGTCCCCACGGTTCCCGCCCGTGTATGCAGCACGCTGCCGTGTCGCCCGAGGAGTCGGTATGCGATCTCCGCGGTGCGATCAGTTGAACAATCGGAGGCGACTACGATGGTCCCTCGGATCGTCACGGGAAGCGCATCCATTGCCCGTATCACGGATTCGAGACAGCGACCAAGCACCACCTCTTCATTACGAGCTGGTATGAGAACAGCCACTTCCCACCGAGTGGACACTAAGTCCGCTCCCAGGATTCAAGCAGGAAGCCATCATGGCGTTCAGAGGCGGTCATCCTAAGTGAGTTGCTCGAGCGCAATACGCCATGCACTTCGTCACCGGTGAGCAGGTGATCCTGCGAGACTCCAAGCCAATGAACGCCGATAAAGACACCGTGTTTCGCCAGACGCCCGGCCAACGAATCCCTGATTCCAATGAGCACGTCACGTTCAAAGTAGTAGCATCTCACTGAAGACGATGAGATCGAACACGTCGCGAGGCGTGTCATCGGGGAGAGTTCCTTCGACGACGGTTACGTTCGGGTAACGTTCGCAACGCTTCCGCGCCATTGCGACGGCGGTCGGCGAAATGTCCATCGCGAACAGATTCCGGCATCGGCCAGCCAGTCGTTCGGTGAGCACACCGATCGAGCATCCCGGCTCGAAACCATTACGGAAAGTCCGATTACCCAGAAGTCTCATAATCTCGTCGTATCGATTCAGTTCGTAGGTGCTGGAGGAAAAATTCCACGGGTCGCGACTCGCGCGGTATTTCTCCTCGAAGAAGTCCTTAGAGACTGTGTTGGTCGTCATAGATTGCAAATGTTTCAAACGGACGCCGCGCCGGGGCGAGAAAAATCTCCGGCAGGATGGGCGGCTCTTTGCTTCGATTTAACTGGGATTGGTGGCAGGCAAGCGCCCTGGCGCGACGCGCGCTTGCATCGGCGGATAGCGCGAGGCGGCGAAGCGGCAATCCATTCAAATAGTCGGGACGGAAGCGGTGCCAGGTCCAGAAGAAATAGGAAATGAGGGTTGCGCCTGTTCGGCTGGCGGCTGTGGCGGCCGCTCTGCCGCATGCCTCATGATCCGGATGAGGATCGCCCGGCCAGGGTGCTACCAGTAAAGTGTCCGAATTGATGCACGCTTCGATTCGATCAGTGAGCGCTCGTTCCGATTCCGTGACAGCTGAGTCACGGAATCCAAGACGGATGACGGCATCATTAGCGACCCCGAGAGCTTTCGCCGCGCGCGCTTGTTCCCTCCGCCGTGTTCTGCGCAATTCGGGAACGCCAGGATAGGCTGCTTCACCATCCGTGACGGCCAACAGCGTGACGGGTATCGCATGGAACCGCTGGATTGCGATAAGACCTCCGGCACCGAGCGTCTCGTCATCCGGATGAGGGGCGACAATGACGGTCGCCTGCTGCTGAGGTACCCAGTCGGGCACAACCTGCAGGAATTCGACCCAGGTTTCTTCTCTCGTAGCGGGCGTTAGTGCCAAGCCATGCCAAGGCAATTCTATCGCCGTTTTCACCGGCCGCCCGAAGAGTGTCTTTACGCACCCTAACTTGTTACCGCCGCGCCTCTGAGCCGGCGGTTGAGATAAAAGGCGGTCCGGCTGCGTTCCACAATCGAAATCTCATCAGGGGTACCGGAGGCGATGATCGCACCGCCGCCTTCGCCTGCTCCGGGCCCCATATCGATGACATAGTCGCTGGCTGCAACTACATCAAGATCGTGTTCGACGACAATTACCGTGTTGCCCAGTTCGACCAGCCCGTCAAGCTGGGCCACTAGTCTTCGGACATCGTATGGGTGCAGTCCCGTTGTCGGTTCGTCGAGAACATACAAGGTGTTTGCGCGCTGGTTGCGCTGCAATTCCGTAGCGAGTTTGATGCGCTGCGCTTCACCGCCCGATAATTCGGTCGCGGGTTGGCCCAGCCGGAGGTATCCGAGTCCTACTTCCTGCAGAACTACGAGAGCATGACTCACCTGCGATTGTTCCGCAAAGAACTCGCTCGCACCGTCCACCGTCATCGCCAGAACTTCCGCGATGTTTTTGCCTCGATACTGGATCTCCAGAGTTTTCGCGTTGTAGCGAGCTCCGTGGCAGGTCGAGCACGGCGCGTATACGCTCGGCATGAACAGGAGTTCGACACAAACGAAACCCTCGCCTTCGCAGGTTTCACACCGGCCTTGAGCGACGTTGAAAGAGAACCGGCCGGCTGTGTAATGGCGGGCCCGCGCGGTTTTCGTCCCGGCAAAGATCCGGCGGACTTGGTCAAACAGGCCGGTGTAGGTGGCGAGGTTCGATCGTGGTGTGCGCCCAATTGGTTTCTGGTCGACCTGAACGAGGCGTTTGATAGCGCCTAAGCCCTCGATGATTCGGCCTTCAGAAGGCGCTACTGAGTTTCCGCCGAGTGGATCGCCATCTATTTCGTCGACCGGACGAGTGTTTCCGAGATGTTCGCCCACCAATTCAACAAGGACCTGGCTCACCAGACTCGATTTTCCGGAGCCGGAGACGCCCGTCACGGCTATCAACGTACCTAAAGGGAAAGCCACGGACAGGTTCTTGAGATTGTTGCGTGTTACTCCTTCCATTCGTAGCCATCCACGCCCGGCGCGCGGAGAGCGATGGCGCGGCTCTTCTTCTCCGAACAGCCAGGGCCGAGTTTTCGATTCCGTGACTGCTTCCAATCCCTTCGCCGGGCCGCTGTAAAGGATCCGGCCACCGTGCTCCCCAGCCGCCGGTCCGACATCGACAATCCAGTCCGCATGGCGGATCACATCCAGCTCGTGTTCGACGACAAACAATGTGTTTCCGGAAGCCTTGAGCCGATCCAGGGCCACCAGCAACGCCTCGGTATCAGCCGGATGCAATCCGGCCGACGGCTCGTCCAGCACATAAACGACGCCAAACAGGTTCGAGCGGATCTGCGTTGCCAAACGCAGCCGCTGCAACTCGCCTGGCGACAGCGTGGGCGTGCTTCTTTCGAGCGATAGATAGCCGAGCCCAAGATCGAGCATCACTGAGATGCGTTCGACAAGATCGTCGGTTATCCGTTGCGCAACTACCGCACGCTCGGGATGATCGTTATGTTTCCTGGTCGCGGCTCTGGAAGCTGTAGATCGAAGCAGATCGTTTAAACGGGTCAACGGCAGAGCTGAGATCTCCGCGATATCCAGCCCGGCGAATTTGACGGACAGCGATTCCGGCCGCAGCCGTTTTCCATGACAGGCCGGACATTCCGTACTCGCCAGAAACTGCAGAACCCGCTTGCGAGTCAATGCGCTTTCGGTGTGCCCAAGCGTATGGAGCAGATAGCGGCGAACGCCCGTGAATGTTCCCTGATAGCTCGGCTCCTCCTTACGCTTGAAAGCCCGGCGCGTTTCTTCGGGAGTGAACCCGGCATAAACCGGAACAGTCGGTTGTTCTTCGGTGAACAATATCCAGTCGCGATCCTTCCTGGGAAGCTCACGCCACGGGCGATCCACGTCGTAACCAAGGGTTACGAGAATGTCCCGCTGGTTCTGACCACCCCAGGCTGGCGGCCAGGCCGCGATAGCGCGCTCGCGAATCGTCAAAGAATCATTGGGTACCATCGTCTGCTCGGTCGCATCATAGATACGGCCAATGCCGTGACAGTGCGGACAAGCGCCATCCGGACTATTTGTTGAGAACGCCTCCCCGTGAAGTTCCGCCTGGCCCGGAGGATAAGAACCGGCTCGCGAATACAACATCCGCAGCAGATTGGACAATGTTGTCACGCTTCCAACAGAAGAGCGCGTAGTTGGCGATCCGCGCTGCTGCTGGAGCGCCACCGCTGGAGGGAGACCGTCGATGCTGTCCACTTCCGGAACGCCCATCTGGTCGAATAGGCGGCGGGCATAAGGTGCGACAGACTCCAGATAGCGACGTTGAGCTTCGGCATAAAGCGTCCCGAAGGCCAGCGAGGATTTCCCCGATCCGGAGACACCCGTGAATACGACCAGCGCATCGCGCGGTATCTCCACATCGATATTCTTCAAGTTGTGCTGGCGTGCTCCTTTTACGGAAACGAAGCCGGTGAACTTGTCGCGCGTGATCATGATGTTTTCATCGGCGCCGGAATAGTGGCTCAAGAGAAGACGACGGCAGGCAATTCAGAACGGAAGCTGGTTCCAGCCCGGCGCGGCGGGCCTGGTCGATCCCGTATCGTACCGTGCCGAATTCACGGGTACTATGCGCATCGGTGGAAATCGCAATCTTCACGCCGGCTTCGTTGGCGAGGCGTGCATTCTC
>DATAZF010000017.1:0-36670 GCA_036272235.1 Bryobacteraceae bacterium
CGCCCGGGCCTCGAACGCACGATTGTCCCGATCGGCTGGAGGCGCGAGCAGAAAATCGTCGGCCCCCTTCAGGCTGCCTTGCAAAAGGATCTGCGCTGACATTTCGATTCTTGAGTTTAGCCTGGGAGTTTATAGTTCCGCGGTCGCACGGAACTGGTTGTGCTTTTCACTACATGGGCCCGCATCTTGCGCTGTATCCGCAGGGTTGAACCATCAGTAATGAGCGAAAATACCGGGACTTTACCGTTTCGATCGCTTGAATTTCCCAGTGCCCCATGGAACCGCTGGGCGTGGAGCCTTGCCATCAACGCCGGGATCGTTATCGCGCTGGTCGCGATTCCGGTGACAGTCGAACGCGCTGTTCAGCCGCCCGCTCGAATAGCCACAATCAGCCTCGATTCGCGGTTCTCGCCTTCGTTGGTGAAGCCGCCGAAAAGATCGCCGGTCATCCACCCCGTCGTGATACCACCCAAGCCGGCTGCATTCAAGCCGCCCCCGGCTCCGGCGCCCGAGGCGAAACCTATTACGCTGCCTCCGGCGCCAGTTGAGATTCCAAAACCAGTGAAAATAGTAGTCCTTGAGCCACCGAAAATCGACTTTCCGCCCAGTCCTGCCCCGTCAGTGAGTCACAACGCCCCGCTTAAATCCGTCCACATCGGCGGATTTGGGGACCCAAACGGTGCGGCAGCGTCCCCTGTCTCGACCGGCAAGGGTTTGGTAGTCCCCAAAGTCGGATTGTTTGACTCACCTGCCGGGCCGGCCTCAGGCAAAGGTCAATCCGGAGCCGGAAAGCTTGTTGCAAGCGCCGGCTTTGGCGACGCATCGGAAGGCCCTGGCGCCGCTGCCAGCGGTCGCGGGTCCGTCGTTCGTGGAGCGGGATTCGGCGACTACGATCAGACGCCGGCCCAGCCTTCAACCGTGCGGGCCGCCCGAGCCGCCGCTTCGGATGAAACGCCCGTCGAGATCACCTTCAAGCCGAAGCCCGCCTATACCTCCGAGGCTCGTGAGAAAAAGATCGAAGGCGAAGTGCTGCTCGAAGTCCAGTTCAGTTCCGGTGGGCAGATTCGCGTGCTGCATCTACTCCGCGGCTTGGGATACGGGCTGGATGAAAGCGCTCGCGCGGCCGCAAGCCGTATTCGTTTCCATCCCGCCACCCGGGGCGGAACCCCGGTCGATGTGACCGGAACTGTCCACATCTCCTTCGAGCTTTCCTGAGGTGAATTGAGATGAGAAGAAATTTCGCGTTCTTCCTTCCGTTTGCGGTTCTGCAATTGGGAGTGCTAATTCCGGCTGGTTTTGCGCAAACCGCTCCCGCCCAGACCACCGGTTCCGCGCCCGCGCCGCCTCTGTCGTTCGATCAGGTTGTTGACCGGGCAATCTTCCAGGAAAATACTCTGTTGAAGATTTTGCGCGGAGTTCATCCGGTCACCGAAACCTACATCCAGGATCTCGGGGCTGACGCCGACTTTGGCACGATCCCCAAAACCGACCACTATTTCCTCGGAAAGCTCGATCTCACCCGCGGCGTGACCACGGATTCTTTCATCCCGAAATCTCCGGTAAAGACGCGTGCTTTCGACGTGTTTACACACATCTTCTCCGTACAATACATGCCCCGTGGCTTCGCCCAGATGCTGCTCATCGACGGCGCGCAATTCGATCGCGATCACTACGATTTTGAATTCGTTAAACGCGAATTCCTCGGAGACGTCCGCGCGTGGGTCATTAACGTCGCGCCGAAAAAGAGCGCAGGCTCCGGCCGCTTTGTCGGCCGCATCTGGGTCGAAGATCGCCAATTCAACATCATTCGCTTCAACGGAACATATTCGCAGGCCCATTCCGGCCAGTTCTATATGCATTTCGACAGCTGGCGCGTGAACTGCGGACCCGACCTGTGGGTGCCCTTCGAATCCTACAGTGAAGAATCAGATCTGCCTGTGGTCCTCGGGACGCGCAAGCTTCGCTTCAAAGCCCTGACGCGGATCTGGGGCTTTACTACCGAAGCCGACCGCAAAGAGGGCGAATTCACCAACCTGACCGTTGATCTTCCGTCGGTGAAAGATTCGAGCGAACAGGCCGCGGACAATGGGCCGGTGGATAGCCGCCGGGCGTGGGAACGCGAGGGCGAAGATAACGTTCTCGACCGGCTCGAAAGAGCCAACCTGCTGGCCCCCGCCGGAGAGGTCGAGAAGATTCTGGACACTGTTGTCAGCAATCTGGTGGTGACCAACAATCTGAACATTCAGCCGGAAGTTCGGGCGCGTGTTCTGCTTACTACGCCTCTTGAATCCTTCACTGTCGGTCATACGATCGTCATCAGCCGCGGACTTCTCGATACGCTCCCCGACGAGGCTTCGCTCGCGGCGATTCTCGCGCATGAACTGGCCCATATCGCGCTCGGTCAGGACATCGATACGAAGTTTGCGTTCAGCGATAACGTACTTTTCAACGACGATGCCGTGCTGCAGAAATTCCGCTTCGCGCGCACGCAGCAGGCCGAAAATGCCGCCAACGACAAAGCTATCCAGCTTCTGCAGAATTCACCGTACAAGGACAAACTGAACCAGGCCGGGCTGTTCCTCAAAGCGCTCGGCGCCGAGTCCGAGCGGCTCCCGGCCCTTATCAAGCCGCTCTTCGGAAGCCGGCTGGCCGAAGGCAATAACGTCCTTCGTCTGTCGGATCTTATGGCGCGCGCCCCGCAACTGCAGAGCACGCGCACCGACCAGATTGCAGCCCTTCCGCTCGGTGCCCGCACGAGCCTCGACCCCTGGAGCAATCGTTTGCGCATGCTGAAGATTCGTCCCGTACCGCTTCTATCGGCGCGCGAGAAGATGCCTTTCGAGCTGACGCCGATTTTTCTCAATCTTAAGTATGAAAGTGCGACGGAGGCGCAGTCACAGGGGAACCTTCAAATCGAACCATCCGGACCGGAACCAACGCGCGAAGCTGCGCGCCAGGTAGTCAGGTAAACGCGGGTGGATGAGCTGCTTCGCCCTGGAACAGCCCGCTAACTTCATCGCCTCTATCAATTTCAGTGCCTTATCTGCGCTCTTCAGGTTGGGATATTTCCGGCGGATAGCAGCGGATAAAATCGGCAAACTCGCTGGCCGCGAGGTCTGCTTTACCTTTCGCGAAATCGTCCGCAACCCAGGTTCCCCTCGGAACTTGATGCCAGCGCAAAACGGCTTGGAGCAATAGAGCCCTTGTTATTACGGTCGCCTGGTCTTTTCTCTCTTCCGCCACTAACTGTTATGTGGACCCATAGCAGCCTGTTATCCTGAAAAATCGCATCTCAGGAGACCCACCCTATGCCCGTGAAAGTTGGCATCAACGGCTTTGGCCGCATCGGCCGCAACGTTGTGCGCGCGGCTCTGCACAATCCGGAGATTGAATTCGTCGCGGTCAACGATCTCACCGACACCAAAACCCTCGCCCACCTCACGAAGTACGATTCCGTTCTCGGCCATCTCCCGGACCACGTACGCATCGATGGGGATTACATCGTAATCGGCCATCGCCGAATCAAGGTCTTCGCGATCAAAGATCCGGCGGAACTCGACTGGAGTTCTCTCGGCGTCCAGATCGTCGTCGAATCCACCGGCCGGTTCACCGAAGCGAAGGATGCCGCGAAGCACCTCCGTGGCACGGTGAAGAAGGTTATCATCTCGGCGCCGGCCAAGGGTGAGGATGTCACGCTTGTGCTTGGCGTGAACGATGGCGCTTACGACCCTTCGAAGCACAATATCATCTCGAATGCTTCCTGCACGACCAATTGCCTCGGGCCTGTTGTAAAGGTTCTCCATGAGAAGTTCGGCATCGTCAAAGGCTCGATGACGACGATTCACAGCTACACAAACGATCAACACGTGCTCGATCTTCCGCACAAGGATCTGCGCCGCGCCCGCGCCGCCGCACTCAACATGATCCCCACCACGACCGGCGCCGCCAAAGCTATCGGTCTCGTGATGCCGGCGCTCAAAGGCAAGCTGGATGGCTACGCCATGCGCGTTCCGACGCCCGATGTTTCTGTCGTCGATTTCGTTGCTGTGACGCAGAAGAAAACCTCCGATGCGGAAGTCAACGCTGTTCTCAAGTCCGCTGCTGAGGGCGAGCTCAAGGGTATTCTCGACTACACTGAGGACCCGGTGGTTTCGACAGACATGCTCCACAACGCCCACAGCTCGATCGTGGATTCGGGTCTCACGAAAGTGATCGATGGCGATCTGGTGAAGGTTGTCGCCTGGTATGACAACGAGTGGGGTTATTCATGCCGCGTGAATGATTTGATCTTGTTCCTCGCGAATAAAGGTTTCTAAAAGACGCGGCCCCGACGCGGTAAAGGTTTGTAAAACAGGGAACTTACAGACTTGTGTGGGTAACTATCCCACGGCGTTCTCCACCTTCCATCCATGAAAACTACACTACTGGCCGCATTGGCCATGCTCTCGATCTCGTTCGTAGCGTCAGCTGCGGATGCAACCGGCAAGTGGGCCGGCGAGACCCCAGGTCGTAACGGAAACCAACCGATCACATTTAATCTAAAAGCCGCCGGCGATACTCTGACCGGCACCATCACGACAGCACAAGGCGACCGTACCATCGAAGAAGGTAAAGTCGACGGCGATAACATCTCTTTCGTACTGTCGATCCCTGGCCGCGATGGCGGACCGCCAAACAAGCAAACATATAAGGGAAAAGTCAGTGCCGATTCGATCGAATTCACCCGCGAGGGCGGACGCGGTCCGATCACATTTACGGCGAAGAAACAATAGTTCAACGGGAACTTTCGCGCGTTCCGGCGTCATATATTAGAGAACTGGTTCGCGAAAAACACAGCACCCCGGCGCGGGTTGGCGAACGTATTAAGGATTCCTGAATGCTCCGCACAACCGGCTTGGTTTTAGTCCTGGCGTCACTGGCCCTCGGTGAGACACAGAATGGATCTGTGGCCTCCGGGGGCCAGCCTATTCCCGGGGCTACAGTTGTTGCCACATGCGGCACCGACAAGATCACAACTGTTACTGACGACGCAGGCAAATTTGAAATCGGCGGATTGCCCACGGCGCCATGCCGCTTTACAGTGGCGATGTTTGGTTTCGAGTCGGCTCCGCGCGAGATTGCGCCGTCTTCTTCTCCCCTGACTTTCGATCTTCGTCTGCAGTCTCGCGCGACTCTCCCGCCGGATCCCAATGCGCCTGCTGCGGCGCCGGAGCAAGCCGCCGCGGGACGCCAGGGCACTCGACGGCGTCAGAATCCCGCGGATTCCACAGGCGCACCGGCCGGAGACAGCACGCCTCCGGCAAGCAGTGATCAGGCAGCGAATGCGCCGGGCCCCGGCCGCGGCGGTTTTGCCGGATCCGGCCGTGGCGGACCCGGCCGTGGTGGTTTCGCTCGCGGCGCGGGCCGAAGCGGGCAAGGACAGGCTGCCAATGGGCAGGGCAGAGGCACAGCGAATACGGGATTCCAGAATCTGAGCCTGCTTCAGAATGATGAGAACGGCGCCGGCGCTCCTGGTGAGGGCGAGGTTGCGCCAGGCCTTGCCGGTCCAACCGACACCACTGGCGCCAACGAAGCCTTCCTTGTCAACGGAAGCGTCAGCCAGGGTATCCTCCCGCAAAATGCTGATTTCATCGGACTCAATCCCGGCGGCTTCGGCCCTCCTGGCGGCGCGGGTGGCAATCCGTTTGGCGGCGCGCAGGCTTTTAACGCGACGCCAGGCGAAGGCGGAACTCCGGCACTCGGTGGGGGTGCTCCGGCGCCCGGCGGGGGTGCCCCCGGTGGTGGCGGATTTGGTGGGGGCGGTGGAGGCCGCGGCGGTGGAGGTCGTGGTGGCGGGGGTGGTTTCGGCGGCCGGGGTGGAGGCCGTGGCCGTGGCAACCAGCCAAACCGTAACTTACAGTTCGGTAATCGCGTCGCACGAAACCGCGGACGTCAGTTCCGCGGCAACGCTTACTACACGATCGGCAATTCCGTTTTAAATGCCAGGCCGTATTCCTTCACAACCGGGCCGGAGCCTCTTAAATCCGGTTACGCCGCCAATCGCTTCGGCTTCTCCGGCGGCGGACCGCTTTCGATCCCGCACCTCTTCAGCAGCGACAAGACATTCTGGTTTGTGAATTACACCGGGAACCGCTCGAAGAATGCAGTCGACAGAGCGACCACCGTGCCCACTGCGCAGCAGCGAGCCGACGCGATCAGCGCGATCGGTGCTTCGCTGGTCAACCCCGCCTCCCTGTCGCTACTCCAGTTGATTCCGCTGCCCAATGGGCAGGGCGTCCGCAACAATTATCAGTTCATAGCGTCCGCGCCATCGAACAACGACAATCTGCAGGTCCGCATCAACCAGACCATCACGGCGAAAGACCGCCTTGACGTCAACTTCAGCTTTCAGCACCGCGATGCGGAAACCTTCCAGACGTTCGGGTTCGTCGATCCTTCGAGCGGAACCGGATTGAGCTCTTCGCTGACCTATGGCCGCACTTTCAACCGGTACCTGATCAACAGTCTGGTCTGGAGTTTCAGCCGCAACATCAGTCATACGCTGTCGTCGTTTTCGAACGGAGCGAACATCGAAGGGAATTTGGGAATCACAGGCGTCGCCACGGACCCGGCCTTCTACGGTCCGCCTACAATCAACTTCACCAACTTCGGATCTCTCACCGACGCTTCGCCTTCGCTGACACGTGCCCAAACCTCTGGCGTGACGGATTCGCTCATCTTCATTCATGGCAAGCACACCGTGACTTACGGCGTCGGCTTCCAGCGCCGCCAGAACAATATCCTGAGTGACAACAACGCCCGCGGGTCGTTCAACTTCACCGGCCTCATCACCGGTAACGATTTGGAGGACTTCCTGCTCGGCCTGCCGCAGTCCACGTCAGTCGCGACGTACGTGGATCCCAGCCGCTACCTTCGCGAAACCACCGCCAACGTTTACGTGAGCGATGACTGGCGTCCGAAATCCAATCTCAGCTTTACGACGGGTCTGCGCTGGGAATACTTCAGCCCTTACACAGAGAAGTACGGGCACATGGCGAATCTCGATTTCGCACCCGGCCTTAGCGCTGTGTCGGTGGTTCCGGCGGGAGGCACGGGTCCATATACCGGCAGTTTCTCCGAAGGCTTGATTAACCCCGATTACAAACTTTTCTCGCCGCGGTTTGGAGTCGCCTGGAAACCCTGGAAGTCGCGCCAGGTGGTAGCGCGCGCCGGCTACGGGATCTATTACAACGGCAGCGTCTACAGTCAGTTTGGCAGTCAATTGGCCGCGCAGCCCCCATTCGCGACGACGGCGAATCTGACGACGACCGATGGTCCTCTGACGCTGCAGAACGGTTTTCCGGCGGTGCTCTCGCAGACCATCGCCAATACGTTTGCAGTCGACAAGGACTACAAGCCTGGGTACGCGCAGAGCTGGAACGCCTCGATTCAGGAATCGCTGGGGCGCTCGTGGGTCATTGAGATCGCCTATAACGGGACTAAAGGCACGGACCTCGATGTGCTCCGCCTGCCGAACCGTGCCCCATTGGGATCTCCGTTGAACACGCCGAATTTACGACTCATTCCAAACGCGTCGGCATTCACCTTTGACAGCTCGATCGGGAACTCGATTTACAACTCCGGACAGGTTCGCTTCACCCGGCGCTTCGCGCGTGGAACATCTTTCACCCTTCTGTACACTCTGTCAAAAGCCATCGACGACACCTCTACTCTCGGCGGCGGGCCGGTTCAGGACGATCAGAATCTACGCGCTGAGCGAGCTCTTTCCACTTTCGACCAGCGCCACAATTTGCGCCTGAACTACAATTTCCAATCGCCGATACCCGCTAGCCGCAGCGGCTTTACTGCGAACATGCTGCGCGGCTGGACGATCGGCGGTACGCTGACCGCGACCTCCGGCACGCCGTTCACCGCCACAGTTACCGGGGATACTTCGGGCACGGGTTTCACAGGCACCTCGCGCGCTCAGGCCACCGCCTCTCCCGTCACCAGCGGTTCCGGTTTCTTTAACCTCGCGGCCTTCACGGTTCCGGCCCCGGGCACCTACGGCGACGCCGCTCGCGATACCATTCCGGGAATCTCGAACTTTTCACTCACGGCATCGTTCTTTCGCTCCTTCCGCCTGGATGACAGGCGGCGACTCGAATTCCGCATCGACACCACCAATCCCCTGAATCACGTGAGCATTACGCAGATCAATACTACGGTGGGTTCGGTTACGCAGAACGGGCTTATCGTGCCAAACATCAATTACGGCGTTCCCACGGGCGCAAGTGGAATGCGCACCGTGACCGCCACTGTGAGGCTGAATTTCTAATGCGGACTTTAATCAAGCTGTTACTGGGATCTTCGCTGCTGTTTCTTTTCGCAACTTTGGAAGCTCAGGAGCCGGCCCAGACCCCGACATTCACTTCCAACACCAGCCTTGTCGTCATTGACGTCAACGTCAAAGACAAGGCCGGGAATCCGGTCGTCGATCTCAGAAAGAGCGACTTCACCCTGCTGGAAGACGGCAAGCCCCAGCAGATTTCTGTCTTCGAATTTCAGCGCCTCGATGGGAGTGGCGGTGCTCCGGAGAAGGTGCCCGCGATCAAGCCTGTTCCCAGGGCGCCTGCGCCAGCGGCCGTCCCGGTACAGCGCGCCGAGATTGCTCCCGCGGCCAAACCGTCCAACGCTCCCCCTATCATTCGTTATCAGGATCGCCGCCTCGTCGCGATGCTGTTCGACTTCAGCACGATGGCTATTCCGGAACAAGCGCGCGTGCAGGAATCCGCGCTGAAGTTCATTCGTGAGCAATTGAAGCCCGCCGATCTGGTGGCCATCCTCACCGCCAGCACCGGTCCTTTGAAACTCGAACAGGACTTCACTGACGACCGCGATCGGCTCGAAGAAGTGGTCAAAAAGTTTCAGATCGGGGCCGCGAGCGAGCTCTCCGCGCTCGGCAGTGATGGCGACGATACGACGGGTGAAGATACCGGCACGGCTTTCAACGCCGACGAAACCGAGTTCAATATTTTCAATACGGATAAGAAGCTCTCGACCCTCGAATCCGCCGCGAAAATGCTTGCGGCGTTCCCGGAGAAGAAAGCTCTGATCTATTTTTCGAGCGGCATCCCAAAATCGGGCTTCGACAATCAGGCGCAGCTGCAGAGCACGACCAATACGGCGAAGCGTTCGAATGTGAACATTTATCCGATCGATGCCCGCGGGCTCGTCGCGACCGCGCCTGCCGGAGATGCCAGCTCCGCCGCATCGCGCGGTACCAGCTTGTTCACCGGCCAGGCCCAGCAGGGCCAGCGCGACAAGTTCAACGATTCGCAGGAAACTCTGTCCACTCTCGCGGCCGATACCGGCGGGAAGCTCTTCGTCGATGACAACGATCTCTCGCTCGGCATGGAGAAGGCCCGCGACGATATCAGCAGCTATTACATCGTCGGCTACTACAGCACGAACATCAAAATGGACGGCAAGTATCGCCGCGTGCAGGTCAAGCTCAACAACGACATCCAGGCGAAGCTCGATTACCGCAGCGGTTATTTCGGTCAGAAGGAATTCAAGAAGTTCACCAATACCGATAAAGAAGATCAGTTGCAGCAGGCCCTCATGCTGGGCGATCCCCTGACCGATCTCTCGCTCACCGCCGAGCTCGACTATTTCCGGCTCGCGCGCGACCGCTACTTTGTTCCCTTTGCTGTGAAGATCCCCGGATCCGAAATCGCGCTGGCCAAGAGCAAAGGCCACGCTCAAACAGAATTCGAGTTCATCGGGCAGGTCCGCGACGAACACAGCAAGATGGTCGCTGCTATGCGCGACGGCATCAAGGTCAAACTGTCCGATCAGACCGCGGCACAGCTTTCCTCACGCCCCATTGCCTACGACACCGGTTTCTCGCTTCCCCCCGGCAAGTATTCGTTCAAATTCCTGGCCCGTGAAAATGAAACGGGCAAGATGGGCACCTACGAGACGAATTTCACAATCCCCGATCTCGCTCCGGCCCAATCGGGTTTGAAAGTCAGCTCCGTCATCTGGAGCAATCAGCGGCAGGCGATGAACGAAGCCCTGGCTTCGGCGGATAACAGGAAGAAGATCGTGGAAGCCGACCCGCTGGTGCAGGACGGGCAGCGTCTGATCCCCAGCATCACGCACGTTTTTCGCAAGGATCAGAACCTCTACGTGTACCTCGAGGTTTACGATCCTGGCGTGGACTCGGCTCAGGACAAGCCCAGCGTCGCGGCGACGCTTTCGTTCTATCGAGGCAAGACGAAGAGCTTTGAATCGCAACCGGTCAGGCTGGATGCCTTCGCGCTCAAACGTGCTCAGACATTGCCGATCAAACTGCAGGCGGCGCTGTCGAAACTGGCCGCCGGACGCTATACCTGCCAGGTGAATATTGTCGACGAGACCGGCCGCAAGTTCGCCTTTGCCCGTACGGAAATAGTGGTGCTGCCGAGCCAGAAACCAGCTGTCTGATGTGCCGCTGGCGCTCTTGCCACCGGCGCAGCTCGTTCGTATTCGCTAATACGCCGCTGTGCCGGCGGCTTCGTGGATCTCCTGCAAACTCCAAACGCGAATCGGATCCCGCAGCCTTGACGTAATCGCCTCTACAGTCGCGCGTGCTCCGCTCATCGTCGTGATGCAGGGGACGCGATAGGTAATCGCCGCGCGCCGGATGGACTTCTCGTCTTCGAAGGAAAGTGCGCCGGTTGTCGTATAAACCACCAGCTGAATCGCGCCGGCCTTCAACAGATCAACGGCGTTCGGGCGGCCTTCGTTGACTTTGAACACCACCCGGCATTTGAGGCCCGCGGCCTGCAGCAGGGCGGCCGTGCCGCGCGTTGCGACCAGATCGAATCCAAGCTCGGCGAAGCGCTTGCCCAGCGGCACGACCTCGGGTTTATACCGCTCGCTGACGCTGATGAACACAGTGCCTTTTTCCGGCAACGGCGTGCCCGCGCTCAACTGGGCCTTTGAGAATGCCTCGCCGAAGTTCTGTCCAACGCCCATCACTTCACCCGTCGAACGCATTTCCGGACCGAGCGCAGGGTCCACGCCCGGAAACTTGTTGAACGGAAACACCGGCGACTTCACGAAGCACAACGGCACAGGCAGGCGTCCGCGATGCTCCGTGACATCCCGTAATTTCTTCCCGAGCATCAGCTGGACCGCCAGCTTCGGCAGCGGCACGCCTGTCGCCTTGCTGACATAGGGCACCGTACGCGATGCCCGCGGATTCACTTCGAGGACGTAAACTACTCCGTCCTTGATCGCGTACTGCACGTTCATCAGGCCGATCACATTCAAGGCGCGCGCGAGTTTGACCGTATACTCCTCGATCGTCCTGATTTCGGACTCCGGAATCGAGACCGGAGGCAGCACACAGGAGCTGTCGCCGGAATGCACTCCGGCTTCCTCGATGTGCTCCATGATGCCGGCAATCAGAACTTCCTCGCCATCGCAAAGCGCGTCGACGTCCACTTCCAGCGCGTCTTCGAGGAATCGGTCGACAAGTACCGGGCGGTCCTGCGAGAAAGTGACGGCCTCGCGCATGTAGCGGCGCACACTGTCCTCGTCGTAAACGATCACCATGGCCCGCCCGCCGAGCACATAGCTCGGACGCACCAGCACCGGGTAACCGATCCGCTTTGCGATTTCGACCGCCTGGTCCGCGCTGGTCGCGGTGCCATTCTCCGGCGAAGGAATTTTCAGCTCGTCGAGTAATTTGCCGAACAGTTTGCGATCTTCCGCCAGATCGATGTTCTCGGGATCTGTGCCGATGATCGGCACGCCCAGCCTCTTGAGCGGAAGCGCAAGAGTGAGCGGAGTCTGACCGCCGAACTGGACGATCACGCCATCCGGCTTTTCGACATCGACGATATTGAGCACGCTCTCCAGCGTGAGAGGCTCGAAATACAGGCGGTCGCTGGTGTCGTAATCCGTCGATACAGTCTCGGGATTGCAATTGACCATGATCGACTCGACATCCTCACCCTGCAGCGCGAAAGAAGCGTGGCAGCAGCAGTAATCGAATTCGATGCCCTGTCCGATCCGGTTTGGCCCGCTGCCGAGGATCATGACCTTCTTCCGGTCGCTCGGCTCCGCCTCGCAGGAAGTTTCGTACGTGGAATACAGATACGGCGTGAAGCTTTCGAATTCCGCCGAACACGTGTCGACGCGATTGAAGACCGCGCTGACACCGAGCTCCCGCCGCCGATTGCGCACCTCGATCTCGGTTGACTTCCATGCCGTCGCGATCTGCACATCCGAGATGCCGAGACGCTTCGCACGCATCAGGCCGGCTCGATCCGCGGCTTCCAGAGAGCCGTCTTCGAGCGACTCCTCGAACTCGCCGGTTTGGCGGAGCTGTTCGAGGAACCACGGATCGATGGACGTCATCTCGTGAATCTGTTCCGCCGTATAACCGGAGCGGAACGCGAAGCGGAGGTAACTGAGGCGGTCCGGTGTCGGCGTGATCAGTTTCTGCGGAATCAGATTGACGTCGAATACATCGGAGCCGAATTTCTTCCCGGTTTCGAGGCTGCGGATTCCCTTGCCCAGCGCTTCCTTGAACGTGCGCCCGATCGCCATCACCTCGCCGACCGACTTCATCTGCGTTCCGAGCGTCGTATCGGCACC
Organism: Bryobacteraceae bacterium; assembly: GCA_036272235.1. Lineage (GTDB taxonomy): Bacteria > Acidobacteriota > Terriglobia > Bryobacterales > Bryobacteraceae > BOG-234. The sequence goes on from DATAZF010000017.1 coordinate 12,634, forward strand.
GGGAAATTTTTCGAACGCCCACTTCGGAATTTTCGCGACCACGTAATCGATGGTCGGCTCGAACGACGCGGGCGTCACCTTCGTGATGTCGTTGCGAATCTCATCCAGCCTGTAGCCCACCGCAAGTTTGGCGGCGATCTTGGCAATCGGAAAGCCCGTGGCCTTCGAGGCAAGCGCCGAGCTTCGCGACACCCGTGGATTCATCTCGATGATGACCATCCGGCCGTCTTTCGGATTGATCGCGAACTGTACGTTCGATCCGCCCGTATCCACTCCGATTTCACGCAGGCAGCGGATCGCGCCATCGCGCATCATCTGGTATTCGCGGTCGGTGAGTGTCTGCGCCGGAGCGACGGTGATCGAATCGCCCGTGTGGACGCCCATCGGGTCGAAATTCTCGATCGAGCAAATGATGATCACGTTGTCCGCGAGATCGCGCATGACCTCGAGCTCGAATTCCTTCCAGCCGAGCGCGCTCTCTTCGATCAGGACTTCGTGCACCGGCGACAGATCAAGTCCTCGCTCCAGGATCGCCACCAGATCTTCGCGGTTGTAAGCGATGCCGCCGCCCGAGCCCCCCATCGTGAAGCTGGGGCGCAGGATCGCCGGATAGCCGTGCTTCGCGACAAAACCGAAGCCGCCCTCAAGGTCCGTGAGTAGCTGTGACCGCGGGGTCTCGAGACCGATCTTCGTCATCGCATCTTTGAACAGCAGACGGTCTTCGGCCTTCTTGATAGCGTCGATCTTTGCGCCGATCAGCTCGACTCCATAGCGTTCGAGAACACCCGCCTCGGCAAGTTCGACCGAAAGATTCAGAGCTGTCTGTCCACCGACCGTCGAGAGAAGGGCATCGGGACGTTCCCGCGCAATGATCTCCTCAAGGTATTGGCGGCTGAGCGGCTCGACGTATGTGCGGTCTGCAAGTTCCGGGTCGGTCATGATCGTCGCCGGGTTCGAGTTGACGAGGATGACTTTGTAGCCATCGCCGCGCAGAGACTTCGCGGCCTGTGTGCCGGAGTAGTCGAATTCGCAGGCCTGGCCAATGATGATTGGTCCGGAGCCGATGATCAGGATGCGGTGCAGGTCGTTACGCCTTGGCATTGACTACTGGTTCTCCGCCATCAGGTTTGTAAAGTCCCCAAAGAGGTAGTGAGAATCATGCGGGCCAGGCGCCGCTTCGGGATGATACTGCACACAAAAAACCGGTTCGCGGCGGTGGCGGAAGCCTTCAAGCGTGTTGTCGTTGAGGTTCACGTGTGTGATATCGACATCGTTCGTGCTAAGTGAATCCGGGTCCACGGCAAAACCATGATTATGCGATGTGATCTCGACACGCTGGGTGAGTTTGTTGATTACCGGGTGATTTGCGCCGCGGTGTCCGAACTTCAGCTTGTATGTACTGCCGCCCAGTGCGAGCCCGAGAATCTGGTGCCCGAGACAGATGCCGAAGATCGGCGTCTTACCGATCAGGCGACGCACGTTTTCAATTTGCGGCGTGAGCGGCTCGGGGTCGCCAGGGCCATTCGACAGAAAGACTCCGTCCGGCTTCAACGCCAGAACATCTTCAGCGGATGTAAGCGCCGGAACTACGGTCACTTTGCAGCCGGCGTGCACAAGTCTGCGCAGGATGTTCTGTTTGATCCCGAAATCGTACGCGACTACGTTGAATCGCGGCTCGGCCGCCGCCGCAAGAATCTCCGACGGCGAACAGGCGTCGACGGATTTTGTCCATTGATAGCGCTCGGGCGTCGAGACGCGGCTCGCCAGATCGAGCCCGGCCATGGACGGAATCGAACGGGCCTTCTCGACCAGCTTTTGCGGGTCTTTTTCGATCGCGGAAAGCACCCCGCGCATCACTCCGCGGCTGCGCAGGTGGCGGACGAGCGTCCGGGTATCGAGATCCGAGATGACCGGGATGTTCGATTTGGCGAGAAACGCGCGCGCTTCCTCATCCGAGCGCCAGTTGCTTGTGATGCCCGAGAACTCGCGCACCACGAGACCCTCGATGTATGGCTTCGTCGCTTCGTTGTCGAAAACGCTCGTTCCGTAGTTGCCGATCTGGGGGTAAGTGAGGATGACGATCTGCCCGGTGTAAGAGGGGTCGGTGAAGATTTCCTGGTATCCCGTAATGGCGGTATTGAAGACTACTTCGCCGGAACGTTCGGCGGGCGCACCAAAACTCCTGCCCTCGAAGACCGTTCCGTCTTCCAGGGCCAGAATTGCAGAATCCAACAGCAGTTCCTCCGTTTGAAAAGTGGCGTGGGGTAAGGACTATTGTATCGGATGCGGTTCTTTCGAACCCGGATTCGGAGAGGCAGGTGCCGACAAATTGCCGCACGATTAAGCGAAGACCCGCGGCGCGCCATGAACCGAAACGGAGCGCCTACCCGGTTTCGCCCGGTTGGGGATGGAATGGAACTGGGAATTGATTCGCTTCCGCAATGTCGAGATTCACCACGACGGGTTCCTGTCCGCTGCGCACCACGACAGCTTCGACAGGCTCATCAGCCCGCGCATTCATCTCCTGGTGCGGCACGTATGGAGGGACGTAAATAAAATCGCCGGGCCCGGCTTCTTCCGAGAATTCCAGATGGTCTCCCCACCGGAAGAGAGCATGCCCTCTCACGATGTAGAGCACCGTTTCGACTTCCCCGTGGTGGTGAGCGCCGGTGCGGGCTGCGGGCTGGACCACGACGGTTCCCGCCCAGAGCTTGTCGGCGCCAGTGCGAGCGTGCGTGATCGCCGCCGCGCGCGTCATGCCGGGCGTCTGGGCAGTATTGCTGTCGAGCTCACCGGCGCGCACAATCCGTATACCGCCTGTTTTCCAGTCCATTGTTTTCCTATACCGCGCACAACGGCCCTGCGGCCTGTGCGTTTGATATTCAATCGCCTCAATTCGCGTAGCGCCGGAAGAACGAACTCGGCTTCCATGCTGGTTTCATGTCAGCGTTCGCAACGCGCTCAATCAATCGCGTCACCAGATCGTTGAACTTCGCGGCGGCTTCCTTGTCGACCGGCTGGTTCAGATCATCTGACGGCGCGTGATAGCGTTCCTGATTCCACCGGCGCAGGATTTCGGCCTCGGGCGATCCTTTCGCGCTGCCGAACTCCGGCATCAGGGCCGGAACGCCATGTCGCACGAAATTATACTGGTCGCTGCGAATGAAGACGTTGCGTGCCGGTTCGAGATCGGGCTGAATCCGCACACCCATCTGCCCGGCGACCGCGCGGATGTTATCGCCGAGCGTTGACTCGTCGAGTCCGTAGACAGTGAGAATCTTCAAAGGGAACAACGGCAGAAACTCGTCCACATTGATGTCTGCGACCATGCTTTTCGCGGGAACGGTAGGGTTGGCGGCGAAGTATTGCGAACCCAGAAGCCCTTTCTCTTCGCCCGTGACCACCACGAAGAGAATGGAGCGTTTCGTTTTTGCCGCCGTTTCCTTCAGACGCGCGGCGACATCGAGGATCGCAGCCACGCCAGCCGCGTTGTCCATCGCGCCATTGAAGATCGCATCGCCATTTATCGGCCTGCCGACGCCAAGGTGATCGATATGTGCCGACATCACCACATACTCACTCTTCAGCTTCGCGTCCGAACCCGGATAAACCGCCGCGATATTCTGTGAAACCACCTCGCCGTGTTTTACCGCCGTAACCGCCTTCAATCTGGCAGGAATCGTGAATCGCGGCAGCGGCTTGCCGGCCTCTGCCAGAGCAACGAATTCGTCGAGCGAGTGGCCTGTTCCATTCAACAATTCGTCGGCATGCGCCGGATTCCAGTTGATCCCGATCTTCTCGCCTTCGGTTTCATTCATGCCGGGCGCCGAAAGCTGCATCGTCATCTGAAAACGATTCGAAGCGATGCGCGGCCAGGGAATGTCCATGTGTTTCGGATTCGCAATCGAAACGGCCCCGATGATCCCCGCGTTCTTCAGGCCGGCCCATCTTTGACCCCTCGACTGATAATGAGCCGCCAACGCGCTCGACAACTTGCCCGGCGCGCCATTCATGTAGACGGCAATCTTGCCTTTTGTATCCAGACCGGCGAAGTCGTCGTACTGAATCTCCGGGATCTTCAGCCCGTAGCCCACAAACACGAGATCGGCTTCCACGGATGGCGCCGGGTCGGCTCCCGTGCCGATGATTGCGTCCTCGCCGAGCGTCAACCTCCGACTCGTGCCGTCACGTTCGAGTGTGAGGCTGGAGCGGGTTTCATCGAGTTCTTTGGTGAGGAATTTGACCGGCTGGATGTACCCCTGCTCGCCAGCGGGCTTCAATCCGTCGCGCTCGAATTGTCCGGCTACGTACTCAGCGGCTTTGCGATGTCCTTCGCTGCCGGTGTTACGGCCTTCCAGTTTGTCGGATGCCAGGAACTCGACGTATGACCACCAGCGCGCTCCATCGGGCGCAGCCGCGCCCAGAAAGATGAAAGCCGCGGCCGCAGCGATCTTCAGCAGTGATTTCATCGACTTCTCAGTAATAGTCCGCGCAGCTCATGTAATATCCGCACTGCGGGCAGAAGAGCTTGCACTTTCTGCTCTCCAGCTTCAGCGAGCAGACGGGGCAGTAGAGCATGGCGAGGTCCGCGTCGGGCGGCTCGGATGGCGGCAAATCCGGAGAAACTTGCGGCTCAGGCACGGAACTAGCATTATTATAGTCAGCGCCGGTTTGTAGAATGCCGGGCTCGTACACATCGCGATTGGAACTATATCGGCTTAGCCCACATCGAGTAAACAAATGAAATTCAAGCCCGCCTTGCTCATTTCCGCGGTTCTCGGCTTATCTGTTTTCGGCGTTGTCTCTGAGATGGCGCTTGCGCAGAAGCCGGCGTCCGCTCCGGAGCGCCCGGCCCAGTTCTCCGCACGCGGCACGCACGGCGCGATCGCGGCCGGAAGCGGCTACGCGACCGACGCCGCCATGCGCATGTACTACACCGGCGGTAATGCGGTTGACGCCGGCGTCGCCAGCATCTTCGCGGCCGCCACTACCGAGTACTCCCACGTGGGCTGGGGCGGGGAAGCGCCCATCCTGATCCGGACGAAAGACGGCAAAGTGCATGCGATCGCCGGTGTCGGGACGATGCCAAAGCTGGCGACGGCGGATTTCTACCGTAACCGTCCGCTGCAACTGGGCGAAATCCTCGAGCCGCCCGAAAAAACCGGGCTCAAGGGGATGGTCCCGGTGGCTGGACTCATGGCCGCGCTGGTGCCCAGCCTTCCTGAAGCGGCGCTCGTCGCGCTGCGCGACTACGGCACGAAGTCTTTCAACGAAGCGGTCGCCCCTGCCATCGAACTGGCGGATGGTGCGGCGATCGATGAGATGCGGGCGGGGTCGATCCAGTCCAGCCGCGAGTTTTTTACGCTTTGGCCGACGTCTCAGAAACACTTCATGCCGGATGGCCGCACGCCGCTGCCCGGCGAGATTTTCCACCAGCCGGATCTGGCGCGGTCCCTCCGCGGCATGGCGGCGGCGGAGAAGAAGGCACTGGCAGGCGGAGCCAGCCGGACCGCCGCCATCGACGCGGTGCGCGATTACTTTTATCGCGGCGAGATTGCAAAGCGGATCGACGAATTCAGCCGCGCCCATGGCGGCCTGCTCCGCTACGACGACATGGCCGGGTTCAAGCTGACGCCGGAAGATCCCGTCTCGACCGAATTTCATGGCGCGCGTGTTTACAAGCCTGGCTTCTGGAGCCAGGGGCCTGCGATGATCGAGGCGCTCAACATTCTCGACGGTATCGACGTCACGTCGATGCGCGTGAATTCCGCGCAGTATATCCACACTCTGACGGAAGCCCTGAAGCTGGCTTATGCCGATCGCGACACTTACTACGGCGATCCGAAGTTCGTGAAGGTCCCGGCTGAAGAGTTGCTTTCGATGAAGTATGCCGACGAGCGCCGCAAGCTGATTGGGCAGACGGCCTCACTCGAATTTCAACCGGGGAAGATCGGCAATCACGTTGGGATCCATCCATCGCAATCGGAAATTGTACGCACGAAGATCGACGACTTCCTGATGGCGCATGACACGACCTGCGTGGATGCGATCGACAAGGACGGCATCATGTTCTCCGCCACGCCTTCGGGCGCGTGGCTGCCATCGGTGATTGCCGGCGATACCGGAATTCCGCTGACGGAACGGGCGCAGAGCTTTCTGCTGGTGCCGGGGAATCCGAACGAACTGGCGGGTGGCAAGCGTCCGCGCGTGACGCTCAGTCCTACGCTCGTCACGCATACTGACGGGACTCCGTGGATGGTGCTTTCGACCCCCGGCGGCGACAACCAGGAGCAGGCCTTGCTTCAATTGTTGTTCGACGTGGTTCTGTTCCGCATGAATTCGGAGCAGGCAATCGAGGCGCCGCGCTTCGAGACGCGTCATCTGGTGTCGAGCTTTGACAATCACGCGATGAATCCCGGCGATTTGCAGCTGGATGACCGTACTCCGCAGGCCGTGATCGAAAATCTGGCCAGTCGCGGGCATAAAATCGGGACAAGAACCCGATGGCAGAGCGGATCGGCACCCGCTCTGGTGCGAGTGACGCCAGCCGGTGTAATCGAAGCGGGCGCGGACCCCTGGGGCTACCGAAGCATGCGCGCTTACTAACGTCGGCCCTGTGGGCAGGATGGCATCCTGCGCGGGATTGACAATCCTGCTGGACGTCCACGCCACGATCCGTCGTGGATCACTCAAAGCCGCATCTGAGCCTGATGCCTGCCTTCGATCGCGACATTCTTCAAGACCGGCTGAACGCCCTCGCCGACGTTTTGTCCGCTATCCTTTGAAGGTCGATGGCGAAGCGAATCTGTGTATTTTGCGGATCCAGTCCGGGCGCGCGACCGTCCTACGCGGAGGCCGCGAAGTCATTGGCGCGGTACCTCGCCGCGAACAAAATCACCGTAGTCTACGGCGGAGGCAATGTCGGGCTGATGGGCACGCTTGCGGACGCCACGCTCGAAGCCGGAGGGGAAATCATCGGGGTAATCCCGCAAGCTCTGCTCGACCGGGAAGTCTCGCATTCACGAATCCCCGACCTGCGCGTGGTGGGTTCGATGCATGAGCGGAAGGCGGTGATGGCCGAGTTGTCCGATGCATTCATTGCGATGCCCGGCGGTTACGGCACCTTCGAGGAATTTTGCGAGGTGCTGACGTGGACGCAGTTGGGGCTGCATCGAAAACCCTGCGGGCTGCTGAACGTGGAATGCTACTACGGCCCTTTGCTCGCGCTCTTCGATCACGCGCTCGCCGAGCAGTTTCTGAAGTCCGCACACAGGCAAATGGTGATTTCCGAGAGTAGCCCGGAATTGCTCGTAGACCGGCTGCTCGAATACGAGGTGCCTGTCGTCAGCAAATGGATTGGTCGGCAACAGACATAACCCGCATGTTCATGAGTCACGATATGGATCGCGCGTGCCGGCATCGATTTGATGGCCCGGAGCCCGGGCCAATCCGACGCGCTGCCTCGAATCCACCGAGCCCACCGTCTCGAGAATCTTCAGACTCCGTTTCGCCGCGGAATTTCCAATGCCGCGAGCTTCAATGATGTCTCGAACATTTGAGTGGAAGACGTATCCTGGCGCGTGACTATGACAAAGCAATGCCAAAGCTTTCGCGGGCGGCGTCGACGGTCCGCGCAATGTCATTCTCCGTGTGCGCGGCCGACACGAAAAGCGCCTCGAACTGCGACGGCGGCAAGTAGATTCCGCGCTCAAGCATTGCGCGAAAGAACTTCCCGAACTTATTGGTATCGCTAAGCTTAGCCGACGCCGCATCGTTCACAATCCGGTCTGTAAAGAACCAGGTCATCATCGATCCGACTCGATTGACCGAGACGCCCCCAGGTGCGGCGTCGGCGAGCGCCCGGCTCGCCTGCTCGAGCTGATCGTAGACTTCCAGGTGCGCCTGCAAGTGGCGAATCGCGGCCAGCCCGGCCGAGACGGCCAGAGGGTTCCCGGATAAGGTGCCAGCCTGGTAAATAGGACCACTCGGCGCCACATGCGTCATGATGTCGCGCCGGCCGCCGTAAGCCGCAATCGGGAGTCCGCCGCCGATGACCTTGCCGAGCGTCGTCAGATCGGGCCGGATCCCGTAGAGTTGCTGGGCTCCTCCGGGCGACACCCGGAACCCCGTCATCACTTCGTCGAAGATCAGCAGCGCATCGTTCTCGCTTGCGATCCGCCGCAGCGCTTCGAGAAATCCGGCCTGGGGAGGAATGCAGCCCATGTTCCCGCAAACGGGTTCCACGATTACGGCGGCGATTTTGCTCTTGTGCGCGCGGAACGCCGCCTCGACAGCGTCAGCGTCATTGAATGGGACCGTGAGAGTCGTATCGCTGAAGCCCTTTGGGACTCCCGGTGAATCCGGTAGCCCGAGCGTCGCTACGCCGGAGCCCGCTTTCACGAGCAGCGAGTCGACATGCCCGTGATAGCATCCCTCGAACTTGATTGTCAGATCTCTGTTTGTGAAACCGCGCGCCACGCGCAATGCGCTCATGGTTGCCTCGGTGCCGGAATTCACCAGCCGGACCATCTCGATCGATGGAAACATTTCCCGCACCGTCTCGGCGAGCTCGATCTCCTGTTCCGTCGGTGCCCCGAAACTGGTGCCGCGCGTCATCGCCTCGCTCAACGCATCGAGGACGGCGGGATGCCGGTGGCCGAGGATGAGCGGTCCCCAGGAACCGACGTAATCGATATACTCGTTGCCGTCCACATCGAAAATGTGCGACCCTTCGCCGCGCGTGATAAATGGCGGAGTGCCGCCGACGCTGCGATAAGCCCGAACCGGCGAGTTCACTCCGCCGGGAATTGAAAGTTTGGCGCGCTCAAAGAGTTGCTGCGAGAGTGTGTGGTTCACGTCACTATAATAGGGATTCATTGATGCTCAATCCCCTCAACGCCAATGGCGCACTCCAGCGGAGATACGCCGGAAGGGCGTCCGTGGCCGTTCTGTTATGCGTGTGCGCCGCTGCGACCGGGTGCAAAAGCGCCGCGGCGCCCGATGTGGCCGCCACCGTCAACAGCCGGCCGATCTATTACGCAGACGTCGAGAAAGCGTATAAAACGCAATTCCCGGGCCGCGTCGAAGGTGAGAACGAAGATCAAATCCAGCAGCGCCGTCTCGAAGTGCTTCGCTCCCTGATCGACAACGAGCTGATGTTACAGCGCGCGGAAAAGGCGGGCCTTGTTGCCACCGACGCGGATGTCGACGCCCGTCTGAATGAGCTCAAGGCGCCCTACACCAAAGAAGAATTTGAGAAGCAGCTCAAGGATTCCGGATTGAAGCTCGAAGAGCTCAAAGCCCGCATTCGCAAAGACGAGAGCGTCAAAAAACTGTTCAACAAAGACATCACTTCGAAAATCAACATCACCGATGCGGATGTAACGAATTACTACAACGCCAATCGCGGCATTTTCAATCTTCCCGAGCCACAGGTTCACATGGCCCAGATTCTGGTCACCGCGCAGGTGGACCCGAACGTCCATAATCTGAAGAACGATAAAGCGAAGAACGACGAAGAAGCGCGGCGCAAGATCCAGGCGCTTGAAACCCGCCTGAAGCAGGGCGAAGATTTTGCGATGATCGCGCAGAACTATTCGGAAGATCCCGCGACCACGCCCAACGGCGGGGACCTGGGATTTCTCGGCGAGTCATCACTCGACAAGACGCCGCCGGAATTGCGGAAACTCGTGCTGTCCCTGCAACCGGGTCAGCTGTCTCCCGTGCTTCACACTGCCGACGGCTACCGGATTCTGAAAATGATCTCGAAAGAACCGCCCGGGCAGCGCGATCTCAGCGATCCGCGAGTGCAGCAGAATATTCGGGAGACGCTTCTCACGCGCAAGGACCAGCTTTTAAAGACCGCATACTACGAAACCGCACGCAACGAAGCAAAGGTCGTGAACTATATGTCCCGGACCATATTTGCGGACGCGGCCAAAGCCGAGAAGTAAGAGAGTCGTTTTTATCCCCCGGCTATCGCCCCTTGCCGCCGTGCGAGAGGTCGCGCCAATCCGTCTCTTCGAGTTCGACGTCAAACTTCTTTGCAGCGCTGCGAATGCGCTTCCACGCCGCATCGCGCTCGCTGTCGGTCACGCCTTTCACCTGATTGAAACGCGCGATCGCATTGCGCACGTGCGCGGCGTCATTTAACGGTTCCTTTTCTTCATCCGGGAAAGCATAACTTTTCGCCGGAATGCTGTCACGTTTTGCCTGATTCAAAGTCGCCATATCCAACTCTGAGCAAATCGGTAGCCGAAAATTTCGCCTTACAAAGTTTTACAGAGGCTTGCTTTTGGCACTGCCGAAGAGTACAGTTCGATCGTAAAGAAACGTAAATCGGTTTCCTGCAGGCGTTATTGACCAGACGTTGTTGATTGAAAGGGAAAGCTTTCAAGGGGGATCTATGCTGAAGATCGCAGGTGGGATTTTGCTTTTCGCAGTTTCGACGCTGGCTTTCGCGGATACCGCCGCGGGGGTCAAAGCGCTGGAAAATCACGATTACGCGACTGCCGTACGGGAACTCAAAGCCGGCGCCGACCGGGGAGAGGCCGCCGCGCAGGTCAATCTGGGCATCATGTATGCCAGAGGCCTCGGGGTCGAGAAGGATATCGCCGAAGCGTGGCGGTTGTTCCAGCTTTCCGCGGATCAGGGAAATGCACAAGCTCAATACCGGATCGGTCTGAGATCGGCGCAGGGATGGGGTGTACAGCAGAACTTCGTCGAGGCCTCGGAATGGTATCAACGCGCCGCTGATCAGGGTGACACTCTGGCGGAAAGCGGTATTGCGGGCCTTTACGAAGACGGGTTCGGCGTCGAGCAGGACTACAAGACGGCCGTTCATTATTACCGGCTCTCCGCCGCCAGCGGCTTCGCTCCCGCCCAGTACAATCTCGGCCAGTTGATTGAAAAGGGCAAGGGAACCAGGCGAGATGACGCCGAGGCTTTCCAGTGGTACCACAAAGCCGCTACCAAAGGCCTTGCTTCCGCCCAGGAGAAGGTCAGCGAAATGTATGCGCGCGGACAGGGCGTAGCGGTGGATGCCGAGAAGGCATATTTCTGGTCGACGCTGGCGGGGAAGCAGAACGAAAAGAACGCCGAGCGCCACCGCGCGGCTCTCGCGGCGAAGTTAAGCTCCGACGCGATCGCGCGGGCGCAGAAATCAGCGGATCTGTGGAAGCCGGTTCTCGCGGCGACGCGTTAAGCGTTTTGGAAGCCACTCCCTGACGAGCCGGCACCAGGTCTTCACCGGTCCCGCATGGGGAAAGCGAGCAAACATACTTATTCCGTTTTAAATTTCGAGATGAGTAACGGACATCACCGCGCTCGAAGTAAAGAATTGGTAAGCTCCCGCCATGCCCTCATTTGGCGGGATCTTTCCAATGCTTGCGTGTGTAATATTCGTCGCACCCGCGCTGCTTGCCACTACATATGACTGCACGACGATTGGTCCGCCGGCAGGCTCGCCGACGGGAATCAACAACGACGGTGTAACTGTCGGAAACGCGCCGGGGAATCACGGTTTCATCCGCGACGCGGCCGGCAATGTCACTCTGGTCGACTACCCAGGCGTCGCCTCGGGCACGCAGCTTTTTGCGATCAACAACAATGGCCTGGTCACCGGCCTTTGGGGCAACAAGTTCGACATGCCGGGGACTTTTGGATTTTTCACCTGGGATTCGAAGCAGGGGACATTCAAGCCGATCGTTTTCCCCCCGCCTTACGATCAGGACAGCGACGTCAGGACCATCTATGGGATCAACGACGCGGGAGCAATCGCGGTTTCGACGCAAGGGCACGTCAATGGTTTCTTTATCCTGAATCCGGATGGCACGGCGACGGCGCTTCCCGCGGGAACCCGGGCGGTCACCCCTGCCGGCCTGAACAATGCGCGGCAGATGATCGAAAACGCCGCCGAATCACCGGCGCCCCTGACTGCGTACCTGGTGGGAACGGACAGTTCATTGACGACTATCGATTTTCCAAACTACCCTGGCAGCTTTGGATCGACTGCTTACGGACTGAACAACAACGGCACTGCAGCCGGTTTTCTCGGCCTCTATCACAGCGCGCCGTCTGCACCTCCGTCGACGGCTTTCACAAGAGACGCGTCGGGTGTTTATTCCGACGTCGTCTGCCCCAATGGAATTCTGGCGCTCGATCTGTCCCCGCGCGCCATCAATGACAATGGCGTCATCGCCGGGGGCTGGCCGGGCTTCGGTGGCTTTATTGCCACCCCGCTCCCGGGGCTGGCGCAGTACAACTCGCCGGTCAGCAGCCTCGATTTCGGTACCGTAACTCTCGGCGCGCAGGCGCCACCCCAGAACGTCACCATTTCCAACACGGGTAACGCCCGGCTGGATTTCGGAAGCATCCGGATGCAGGGCTATCCCTGCTGCTCTTCGCCCGACTATACCGTGTCGGCATGCATCAGCCAGGGCGCGGCGGTTACGAGCCTCGACCCCGGCGCCAGTTGCGTAGTATCGGTCAGCCCGCTGCAAACGCCGTCGCATACGGGGACCATTACCGATACGGTAGTCATCGACGACAGCGCGCCGGGTGCGCCCCACACGGTCGCGGTTTCGATGCAGGCCGTGTCGAACTCCTATCCTCCCGTGCCCCCGACGTGCCGGGTTTCCGGGCTGTTTTCCGGTTCGCCGCGCTACGTCAATCTGACAACGCAGGATACCAACTCCGGTTTGTACATGATCACCGTTTTGGATTCCGCGAATGCGAACATCACGATCCCCTCTTTCCTGTCGGGTGTAAAGGATCCTGAGACCGTCACGGTCGCCGAAGTCGACTCGTCGCAGGATACGAAGGCCGATTTTCGGGTGACGGGCGTCTCCGGCTACAGCACCACGTGCGGCACAGCAATTTACGGGACGGCGGGCGTGTGGAAGGGGTTGGGCGGCTCGATCATCGGCAGTCCGGCGACCGGGCTCAACTTCGACGGGCGCCTTGAAGTGTTCGTCCGCAACAGCGACAACTCCGTATGGCACAAGGCGCAAACCTCGCCCGGCGGCACCGGCTGGTCGGATTGGGAGAGCCTCGGAGGCGTCATTACCAGCGATCCGGTCGTCGGTCAGGATGGCAATGGCGAACTGGAAGTTTTCGCCGCCGGCACGGACGGCGCACTCTGGCACACAGCGCAAACCTCACCAGGCAGCTCGCAGTGGTCGGGCTGGACCTCCCTCGGAGGCGCGGTCAGTGGAAATCCAGCCGTCGTTGTGGACTCGCACTTACAGCTTGAAGTTTTTGCGCGTGGACCGGACTCCGCGCTCTGGGCCATCACTCAAAGCGGAGAGAGCAGTCCCACCTGGTCGAGCTGGGTCAGTTTTGGCGGTTACGTCCTCGGCGATCCAGCCCTCACCACGGGTGAGGCGGGAAATGTTGTGGCATTCGTTCGGGGCGGCGATAACTCGCTGTGGCGCATCGCGGAGTCTGCCCCTGGCGTTGCCGATACCTCGGGATGGACCAGCCTCGGCGGCTACTTCACTGGTAATCCGGCGCTCCAATACGATGGCCTGGGAAACCTGGACGCGCTGGTCCGGGGTGGCGATAGCGGGCTCTGGTACATCGCCCAGTCATCAGAGGGTGTGTGGGGTGCCTGGAACCCGCTCGGGGGATATATCACCAGCGATCCGATGGCCGGCATCAACGACGATGGCACAGTGGAAGTTTTCGCGCAGGGCGGCGATGGCGGGCTGTGGCACATTCGTCAATCGGCGGGTGGACCGTGGGGGAACTGGAGTAGCCTGAGCGGGATTCTCGCGGATGGTGTCACTGTGGCGCAGGATCTCAACGATTCACGTCTCGAGATCTTCGCGCGCGCACCAGACAATACGCTCTGGCACATCGCGCAAGTGTTTTCAGACGTGTGGAATTGAGCGGCGGCTATTGCGCCGCTTCGGGTTTGCCCGCCCTAACCAGCGCGCCAGCACGAAGCTCCCGAGCCGTCTTATCCGAAGGCCGCTGCTTGAGCGCCGTCAAAAACGCCACTGCGGCGGCGTCGAACTCGTTCGCCCGGTAGAGCGCCTTTCCGTACAGCATTGCCACGGGATAAATCTCCGACGGTACTCGCGTGAGCTGCCGCTGCCGTTGTTTCAACGCAATGGCCAGTTGCTCCGCCGCCTCAGACGGCTTTCCCGCGTATAACAGACCAACACCCTTTTCGAACGGATCGGTCGCGGACTCCAGGCTCGACCACGCTCTCTTCAACTCGTCGATTGTGAAGCCGGTCCGGCGAACTGCGTCGTCCGCGCTGGCGATTCCGAGCACCACGGGCGTGCCGATAGCGGCCATCGTCAGTTTGTTGCTTAGGGCTTTCTCCTCGCCGCGCTGGATGACGATCGCGGGAACAGGCTCCGGACCATCCGGCGCTCCCGCCATCCCATCGAAGGGCCAGACCAGCACCGGGTCACCTTTTGCTTTGACGACTTTCAGCGTGCGCCAGCCGTCATCATCCGCCGCACCGGCCTCGATTGTAATTGCGGACGTTTGTTTGCCGCGCCCGTCGGTGATATCGAATTGCAGGCCCGGTCCCGCAAGCAACAGGAACAAAACCAGCGGTTTCATTTCGCTCTACTCGTCTCTCAGGATCTCAAGCGGCTTCTGACCGAGCGTACGGAAACTCGCGAGCCAGCCGGTTGCGATTGCAAGCACTGCCGTCCCCGCGATCGATACTCCCATCGGCAGCGGATCGAGCGCCGATTGCGCGGTCAGCAAACGGTTGAGCACAACCCACGCGAATCCGCCGGCGAGCAACCCGCCCATCAACCCGGCAACAGTTCCGATGACGAGGAACTCGATCGAGAAAATCTGTGCGATGCGCCGCCGCGTCGCTCCGAGCGTTTTCAGGATTACCACTTCGCGAATGCGGCGGAAACGCGTGCCCGCGACGCTGGAGGCTAGAATGATCGCGCCCGCCAGAATCGAAAATCCCGAAATGAATCGCACCACCAGCGATATTTGATCGACCACGGACTGGATCGTATCGAGCACGTCGGCCATATTGACTACGGTGATCGTCGGGAAGCGGTCGTAAACCACTTTTTGAATCGCGGGCACCGAAGCCGCGTTCGCGCGAATCCCGCCATAGTAAATTGCCGGCAGCCCGGTCAGAACTTCCGGCGTGAGGAAAAATTCAATGCGCGCCGTGAGCCGCACCGCTTCGCTTTTGTGGATCGCGGCCACCCGCGAGGAAAACGTTTTCTGCGGCGTCGTCCAGACGACGGTGGATCCGATGTGCAGGTTAAGAAGCTTCGCCGCCGATTCCGCGACGGATAATTGCGGAGCCGCGCTGTGGTCCCCGGCGCTCCACCACTCTCCCGCGATCACCTGCGTGAAAGCGGGCTTCACTGCGGCCGGCGAAACGGTGACCGTCCGCGCGTAGCGTCGAGCCACGCCGCGCTGGTTCTCACGCTCGAATTTGATACCGTCGATCGACTGGATCTGCGCCGAGACCGTACCGATCATTTCGGGCGTTCCCTCGATTCCGGGCTGCGCCGCGATCAGCTTGTACACCGCATCGCGGGTGGCGGCCGTCACATCCAGCAGGTAAACATTGGGCATCCCCGGCGGAGCCGTGCGGACAATATCCTGCAGCAAGCCGCGCTGCACGATCCATACCGTAACCGTAAACATGACGCCGACGCCGAGCGCCATGACCGCCGCGCCCGCGTGATTGCCGGGGCGATAGAGGTTCGCGACGCCCTGCCGCACGATTGGCCCCGCGCTCCGCGGCATGTGGCGGCTGATCCAGCGCAAGCCGCGCAGCAGCAGCCAGGCGACAAGGGCAAGCGAGGCAAGCCCGATCGCCATGGCGATTGCGAAGTAGACGCCCGTCCGCGCATTGTCGCTCAGCCACGCGGCGATCAGACCCACGAACGCCAGAATCAGGACCGCAGACACGACGGACGCCGCGGCGCGCTTCCACCAGATCCGCAGGGTCGCGGCGGGCGCTGCCATCTCACGCCGAAAGATCAGAGCGGGGCGGATTTCCCGCACGCCAACGAGAGGCGGCACCGTGAAGAGAAGCACCGTCAGCAGTCCGACAATCAGGCCCTGCAGGGCAGAGACCGCGTCGAAATGCGGGGCCATGGAAACCTGAAAATACTTCACCAGAAAGAGTGGAAACACCATCTGTACGAGGCTGCCGAGTGCGATTCCGGCGAGACTGCCCGCGAGCCCCAGCCCGGCGGTTTGCAGGACATAAATTCGCATCACCTGCGCCGACTTCGCCCCCAGGCACTTCATGATCGCGATCGAATCCATCTTCTGCTGCAGATGCGCCTGGATCGCCGTCGCCACGCCGAGCGCGCCGATAACGAGCGCGATCAGGCTGACGAGTGACAGAAACGTTGTCGATTGCCGCAGGCCCTGCTCGATCAGTGGATGCGCTTCGCTGTAGTCGGCGATCAGCCCGTCGCGAAAGACCCCGCGCAAATCGTCCCGCACGGTTCCGATCTGGATGGCGGGCGGCACCTTGAACAGGAACCTCTCCGCCGCGCGGCTGCCGGCAATAAGCAGACCGGTCCGCGCCAGTCCGGCTCGCGAAATCATAACGCGAGGGCCAACGTTGAGACTGCCGGTCATGCGGTCCGGCTCGGTGACGACTTCGGCGCTGATGCGAAAAGGCTGGCCCCCGATGCGAATGGAATCGCCGATACGGGCATTGAGCCGTAGCAGAACGCCGTCAGCGACCGCGACGGTATCCGGCTTGAGAGCCGCCGGAAGATCCATCGCTGGATTGAACTTAACGGTCCCGTAGAAGGGATAGACCGCCGGATCGACAGCCTTTACAGAAATCAGAAGCGGAGCGGCGCCATTAGGCGGCGATGCCATCGTCAGCGTTTCGGTGACTTGCGTACGCTCGATGCCCCGTTTGGCGAGGACATTCATTTCATCCGTTTGCGGACCGGTCGGCAACTGGAACGTGCGCACGGTCAGGTCCGCTGCCATGAAAGTGCGGGCGTCGCGCTGCAGGGTTGTATGGAATGCCCGCGAGAATCCACGCACGCCGGTGAGCGACCCAACTCCCGCTGCGACGGCAAGGATCACGAACAGGAATCGCCCCGAAGAAGCGCGCGTCTCGCGCCATGCGATCCGGGCCGCGGTTCGATAAGGGCTAAGCTTCGACATTTAAAAACTGGCCGCGGATGATTTTGTCTTTATCTGCGTTCATCTGCGTTCATCTGCGGCTAATTGGTTTACACTCAGGACGTCGCTGACCACCAGCCCGTCACGCAGCGTGATGATCCGATCCGCATGTTCTGCCAGCGCGCTGTCATGCGTCACCATCACGAGCGTCGCGCCTTCGCGCCGGTTCAATTCCAGCAACAATTCGAGAACCTGCTCGCCCGTTCTGCCATCCAGATTTCCTGTCGGCTCGTCGGCCAGCAGAATGGGCGGACGCGTGATAAACGCGCGCGCAAGTGCCACTCTCTGCTGCTCACCTCCGGAAAGTTGCACGGGATAATGGTCGAGACGATCCACCAGTCCGACGCGTGTAAGCAACTCGCGCGCCCGCCCTGTTACCTCGGGCGGCGCTCCCGCTAACTCCGCGGGCAGCAGCACATTCTCCTCCGCCGTCAACGTCGGGATCAACTGGAACGACTGAAACACGAAGCCGATTTTGCGGCCGCGGACCTCAGCCATCCGATCTTCCGACAGGCCTGTTATGTCCTGGCCGTCAAGCAGGATCCGGCCGCTGGTCGAATTGTCGAGACCGGCAAGAAGACCGAGCAGCGTACTCTTGCCGCTTCCCGAAGGCCCCATGATCGCCACGAACTGTCCGCGCGGAATCTGCAGATCGATACCCCGCAGTATTTCGACCTTATGGGTCGGTGTTTGAATGGTCCGGGTCAGTTCGATGACTTCAATGATTGCGGGTGAAATTCGGCACTCCTTATCCAAAGCATCCACAACTGATGGATATCCGGCGCTGGCTTCCAAACGGTTCTGTCATGATTATTGCAGTGTCATTCCAATGGATGCTCCCGGGCCTTCTCGCCGTTACATTGGCAGGCTGTGGAAGCGAAGACACCCGGCAGTCGGCGGCTCGCCAGGCACCCGCGGCGCCCGCGCCCACACAATCCGCTGCTTCCCAGGCTTTTTCTACCCAAACTACAGATACGCGTCCCGTGGTCGCCGCGTTCGGTGACAGCCTCTCCGCCGGATTCGGCGTCGAGCAGGGCCAAAGCTATCCCGACGACCTGCAACGTCTGCTCGACTCGGCCGGTTACAAGTACCACGTTGTCAACCTCGGCGTCAGCGGGGATACGACGACCGACGGCGTGGAGCGCCTGCCGGCACTGATCGCCGTGCATCCGGCCGTGGTCATTCTGGAATTCGGCGGCAACGACGGCCTGCGTGGATTGCCCGTCGTCTCGGCCCAACACAACCTTGCCGGGATGATTGAAGCGATTCGTAAGTCCGGCGCGACGATTCTGTTGGCCGGAATGACGCTCCCACGCAACTATGGACCCGAATATATCCAGTCGTTCGAAAAGATGTATGCCGATCTTGCCGCCAGTTACAAACTGGCGCGCATTCCTTTCCTGCTGGAGGGTGTCGGCGGACATCCCGATCTTACTCAGCCGGATGGGATTCACCCCACCGCGGCTGGAGCGCAGATTGTAGCGGCAAACGTTATGAAATACCTGCAGCCTCTCCTGAAGCAGTAACCTCAGCTATTCAAGTGGGTTAGAGAGATAAAGTACCCTCAGTACCTCTGGAGCGGTTTATTTTCCATTGTGAATTGAATACATTTACTTTAAATTGGGAACCAAATGCGTTTCCCTGTCGAGGCCGCACCCACGGAATACGAAGCCCCCGGAATACAGGCGAAGAGAGTGGCTCGTGTATTGCTGGCCGATGCCGCGCTGTCAAGCCGGTTGGCTTTGAAATCCATACTTTCGACCGCTGGATATGCCGTCAGCGGCGCTGCTACGGCGTCAGAGGCGATCGACAGGCTTGATGAAGGCGAGTACCAGCTCGTGCTGGCCGATTTGCGAAGCGAATCGGATGAAGCGGGCCCGCGTTTGCTGGCCTATGCGAGGCAGAAGGAGTTCCGGCCCGCCACTGCTTTGCTCGCGTCCAATATAAGCGAAACGATGAGCGATAGTCAGGGCTCGGACGAATTTATCTCCATCCGCAACGGCGGATCGTCCAGCCGCGCCGTTCATATCAGCGACGAGAACGTCTACTATCTGCTCGATCGCGTGGCCGAACTAATCAGCCACCGTGCAGGACGCAGAATTCAGCGAACGCTTCTACGAGCTGTCTGACTTGCCCGATTTTGTCGCGGTCCTGGTATTTGTTCCACCAGACTCTCGCGCACAGTCAAATACTGCAGAGTATTTCCGTGCACGGACCCCATGACTTTGAATTAGTTGAGTTCGCCGAGTACCTCTACGACAAGAGAATCGTATTTCTGGTTTCGTGCGGGGTCGCGATTGGTCTGACGCTGGCAGCCGGCGCGTTCCTGCCGAAGCAGTACACCGCCAAATCCAGTATTATGATCGGGACACCCGGGAACGGCCCGCACGCTACGGCTGCGCTCAGTCCAGCTTATCTGGAGTCGCTCAAGAGCTGGGAGAGCCTCGCTTCGAGCGATTCCCTTTATGTGCGCACTGCCGGACGTCTGCGGGTGAACAGCTCGAAGGCGAGCACCCTGAAAGTCGCGCGCCTCGGGAACTCGACGGTGATCGAAATCAGCGCAACGCTGCGCAATCCGGTGCAGGCGCAGGCACTGGCGCAGAACATCGCCGAACAAACCGTTGAGATCAGCCGGGCCCTCGAAGCAAAGACAGCCGAAGGCCTTGCCAGTGAGTTGAAAAAGCAGTTGCAGGCTGCTCAGGAGCGCCTCACTCGGGCGTATCAGGCTCTCGCTGCGTTCACATCGACAACTCCGCTGGAAGCGCCGGAAAACGACATGCGGAGCGGCTTCGACTTTCAGCTTCACCTCGCGCAGGATCTTTCCGCGGCGCGTACCAGTCTCGCGGAGTATGAAGCGCAAAAGAATTCGCCCGAGGCTTCCGCCGCCCGGCTTGCCGGTTTCGAGGCGCGGATCGCCGCCCTCGAAGGCCAGCAGCGGGATCTGTCTGTGTCGCTCGCGAAAAAGGGCGCGCAATTGGATGCCGCCAAAAGCCGCCGGAGTGCGCTCGAAGACGAGCAGCGGTCGGCGCGCTCCGCTTATGAAGACGTCCGGATAAAGCTGAACGACGCGCTTTCCTCACCCGAGTACAACGGGACGCGGCTGCACATCATCGATCCCGGCATGGTTCCGCGAGACGCCAGTTCCCCCAACATTCGGTTGGATGTAGCCGCCGCGTTCCTCGCCTCACTGGTGGGAACGCTGGCATTTCTGGTTGTTCGCTTCGGCTACGTGCGCCTTCAGCGCGAACGCTCCGAGCACCTTTACAGCCTGCGGTAATGCCCTCCGTTTCCGCTCTTTCCGGACCGAAACGAGCAATTGGGCCGGCGCTTGTCGGCATCTGGTCGGCCGCCGTCGGACTGGCGCCGACCCCGCAATCCAAACTCCTGGTGCTCGCCCCAATCCCGCTGGGCGCGGTAGCCTGGTGGACGATGCTGCGCCCCGAGCGCTGGCTGGCTCTCTACTTTTTCTGCTCACTGCTCCTGCCGCCGCTGCCGTTTCCGATCGGCAACGCGGGTATTCATGTGGCGCCGCTGGTTGCTTTACTCGGGTTACTGGCCGGCACGCTTCGCTTCGCGGAGTGGCGTACGGAGGCGCTCAGCCAGTCACGGAGGCTGGTCTCTTTATTTGCTTTCTTCTTCCTTGTCCTGCTGGTGAGCGTTGCATTCGCCGCCATTTATTCGGGGTGGGGGGTTGCGCTGGAAAGTCTGGCGCGCGTTTTTCTGTTCGGAATCGGAGTTTACGTATTTATTTATACTCTGGCAGGTCCGCGCGAGGAAGGGTCCGATTCCTTCGCGTTTGCGCGCCTGCTCTTCTGGATCGCCCTGGCCGGCGCAATCTTCGGCTGCGTCGATTTCTACTTTCAGTTGCCGGCGCCCGCGGGGTACGCAGCGCAATACGTCTGGCTTGCAAAAGGCGCGGTCCGCCGGGCGCAGGGCCTGTTCTACGAAGCCAGCACCCTCGGTAACTTTTGCGCATTCTTCCTGACGATGATTTTGGTAGCCGCTTTTCCCCCAGCCGGCCGGCGGTCTCAGTGCGTTCTTTCGCGCCTCGTTCTGATCCCCGGCCTTCTGATTTTCACGTCGGCGTTGATTCTTTCGGCGTCGCGTGCGTCCATCGTGACCGTGATCGTTGCAAGCTGCGCGTTCCTCTATATGCGCCGGGTTGCCGTGAAGCGGGTTCTGATCACGATCGGCTTTTCTCTCGCAGCCGCGGCTGCGGTCGTCAGCCTCATCCTGCCGGAGTTTTTCAGTCATTACCGGACCCGCACCTTTGGCTCCCTCCAGTACCTCCGGTCGGCGCCCGACAGCGTACTGTCGGGCCGCCTGACGCATTGGAGCCGGCTCGCGGATTTCCTGCTCCAGCACCCATGGCACGTCCTTTTCGGAATCGGCTACAAGACGCTGCCTTACACGACCTATCTCGGGGCTCCAGTGGTTGCGGACAACACGTTTCTGAGCCTCCTGATCGAAACGGGAATTCTCGGCCTCGCCGTTTTCATCTTGTTGAATGGGGCGATTCTGCGAACGGCCTTCCGTGCCGCGCGATCGAGTTCCGGCCGGGCCTCGTTCTTTGGATTGTGGATCTTTTGCTTCTGGTGCGGCGAACTGGTCCAGATGTTGTCCGGCGATCTGATTACTTACTGGCGCGTGCTGCCTGTTTACTTCTGGGTTCTGGCTACCGCGGCGCGCGAATCCTCCGACAGGGCCGGCGCAGGTTTCCATTGAACATACTTTTTCTCGACCAGTTCAGCGAGCCGGGCGGGGCACAGCTCTGTCTCAAGGATCTGATGCCTGAAATCCAGCGGCGCGGCTGGAATCCCCACCTCATGGCCCCGGGCGATGGAGGACTTGTCGAATGGAGCCGCGAGGCCGGCATCCCCGTTTATCCTCTTCCTCTGCGCTCTTATTCCAACGGCAGGAAGACCGCGCTCGATTTCCTGCGTTTCAGCCTTGATGCTCCACGCATGGCCTTGGCGCTCCGAAGAGTCATCGAGCGCCATCGCGTCGATCTCGTTTACGTGAATGGACCGCGCGTGCTGCCCGCTGTCGCCGGTGTCTCGTGTCCAGTTATCTTTCACGCCCACAGCTTCGTCGGCCGGCGGGTGGAGCGACGTCTGATCGACTGGACACTTCGGTCGACAAACGCTGCCGTCATTGGGGCGTCCGAATTCGTCGCGGACCCTTGCCGCCGGGCCGTGAATCCGCAGCGGGTCCATGTGATCTACAACGGAATTCCGGACCTGGACCGCGGCGCCAGAAAGCTCGATCGCCGCCCCACTCGAATCGGAATCATCGGCAGAATCGCACCCGAAAAGGGCCACCTGGATTTTGTTGAAGCCGCGCAACAAATATCGGGCGAAGGAGAGTATGCCGAATTCTTCGTCTACGGCGACAAATTGTTTGCGGATGCCGGGTACGACGCGCGCGTGCGGGCCATGGCACGGAACACACCCGTGACTTTTTGCGGCTGGACCGATGACATTGCAAAGGCGCTCCACGATCTCGAAATCCTCGCAGTGCCGTCGGGATCGCATGAAGCCGCCACACGCGTGATACTCGAAGCTTTTTCCGCCGGGACTCCGGTCGTGGCGTATCGATCCGGCGGTATTCCGGAGATTGTTGATGAAAAACGCACCGGGATTTTGACCGCTTCCCCGGACGCGGAGTCGCTCGCGAAAAGCATTCGATTTCTAATGGAAGACCCTGCCTTGATGGAGCGCCTTGCATCCGCCGGCCGGAGAGAGTGGCAGCGCCGGTTCAGGATAGAGCAATTCCGCACGTCGATTTGCGACCTGATCGAGAGTCACACGCGATCATTCGCAGGCGTGCGACGCCGATTCTCCTGAAATCATCTTTTCCCCGAACACCACAAATACGCTCCCCGGAGCGTCGGCGCGAATGCTCTCAAATGGTGGGCAGCGCGTCCGGCGAGGAATGAGGCTTCGTAACCGACCCGCCGCAGGCGCAGTGGGAGCCCCACATGGGTCGCCGGCAAGTGCGCGTCGCGCACCACACGCGATCGGCGCGTGGGAAACAAACGCCGGGCAGCCATGGAAAGGCGCTCTCTGCGGCTTTCGAGAAGGCAGAAGTGCAGCCAGATTTCGTTCTTGTTCGGCCCGCCCAAACTTGCCGGCGCCGAACCGAAAAGCGCAAACCAGCGACGTGCTCCCGCCGGCAGATCTTCCACTGCTGCGCTGGCGGCCGGGTGCAGCGCGCACTGAAACCAATCGCGTGCCAGGCGGAATGCGATGCCTTCCATTACTCGGCACGAGCGCAGGCCTGCTTCGCTCCACCGCGCCCAGAACGCATGGTCTTCCACGGACCGTTCCAGAAAATGTGCCATCTCGTAAACGTGGCGGAGCTTCAGATCGCCGCCGAGGAAGTGCCGCACCAGGTGCAGCGCGGAGTAGGTCAGGCCATCCACCACATCGAGCGCTGGAAACTCGATGCCGGCCGCCCGGCACGCAATCCGCCTTGTCCAGAACTGCGCCGTGCCGGCCGTTTCGAAGCCCATTCGCCGCGGATTCCAGAAGCGGAAGTGCAGCTCCAGCGAGAACGGCATCTCCGGATCGTAGTAGTTGTGCCCCCACGTCCAACCGGTCTTGCGAATCATGACCGGAAGGTGGTCGGCGCCGGGATCCTCCGTCACGCCCGCGGTTTGATAACCGAGCCCGCGGAGCGCGGCTATCGCCCCGCTCATCGACTCGTCCGGAACGTAAAGGTCGATATCGTATTGCGGGCGCTGGCGCGGCTCCTCGCAGTAGTAAGGCCATTGGGAGAGACCCTTCAGCACCACGTATTCGACGGCACGCCCGGCGAGAGCGTCGTTGATCTCCCGATGCGCGGCTACCAGACGGTCGTGGCGCGCGGCGTTGTC
>DATAZF010000018.1:0-19820 GCA_036272235.1 Bryobacteraceae bacterium
GAGGAAGAGGAAGAACCGACGGTCTGAATGGACGATAGTCAACGTCAACGCGTCCGCTAAATGATGGTTGATACCGGCCGGGCTTAATTCTCGTCCGTTCTTTCCACGCGATCAACCACGGGTACCTGGACCGTGCCTCTCGTGGATTCCAGTTTGAGACCGAGTTGCTCCTTCAGCACCTCGATATCGGTCAGTGCCTCGATATCGGTCCCGATCGGTCTGGTTGAAAGTCCGAGGATGCCGGTATGTTGGGCGTCCATTCCAGCGTGAAATCGAAATTTCCGGTTAGCCTTGTCTGATCCAAAACGGGGCGACCCAACTCAGAGGTGGCAAGGACATTTGCAATAAAACCCATCGTCACGTTTCGTACGCCGATTTTAAATTGGCCAGGTGGGTTTGGCAGGGAATCAAAACGGCCGCACGGAGATGCGGAGGAGCGTGGTATTTCGTCCGAATGCGGATGGAGCTGTGGCCCTGTGTTTCCCGGCTTCGCCAGAACCAGCGCGAATACAGGAACCTCACGGGTTTCATAGTGAATCGCCAGCAGGAACCGAGCAGCAAACAGACTGCATCATCAGGCGCATCTGGGCTTTAGTCGGATTGCCAGCGGCGCGCGCCTGGATATCAAACCTGTCCGCGAATACCCACTCTGGCAATCGGGCTAAGAAGCTGGTAATCGTAAACCGTAAAGTCGTACGCGAGCGAGATGTACCGGTAGAACGTAACTCCGGTTCCCGAAAATTAGCCACCGCTGGCAGTATAGGCGTCTTCGGGACCCGGCGGAAAGTTCGTGACCGGCTGGCATCCGATTTGTTCTGCATGACAGAAGCGATATCGAATTTCAACCAGGATACGATACCGGTCTGCGATTGCGCATTCGCGAGTCCGATGGTTGCTATGGCTACGGCGATAAACTTCATTTTCATTGCGCTTCCTTCAACCTGACGCTACCGGCCGCGAGTGGCGGACCGGCTCAGGCCTGGACCTTTTTCAATCAGCTACCCTGATCCCATGCGTCTGCTCGTCGCCTTCTGCCTGACCGTGCTCGCGCCTCTTGCTCAAGCGCAGTCCTCATCCGCCCTCTTCAAAGACACCTTCGAGCAGATGCTGCGCGACAATCCGGAGTTCGCCACCGGCGTCGGCCGCCACGAATACGACGATCGCTGGACCGACTGGTCGAAACCCGCGCGCGACCACCGCCGCCAGTTCTTCGAGCAACGCCTCGCACAGTTCTCCACCCCACAGCCCGGCGATTCCGCGCAGGACATCCTCACCCGCCGCGTCATCGCCTGGGATTTCGCCTCTCGCATCGAAGCCTGGGACCTCGACACGCATCTCCTCCGCATCGGCCAGCAGGACGGGTTCCACAACGCCATCTATAACGTAATCGGACGCATGCCCGCGCGCAATGCCCGCGACTACGAGAACATCATCGCCCGCCTCCGCGCCATCCCGGCTTACGTCGATCAGAATCTCGCGATTCAGGATGAATCCATTGCCGCGGGTATGATGCAGCCCCGTATCGTGGCCGACCTCGTCATCAGGCAACTCGACGCGCAGATCAAACAGGATGCCGATCACACCGAGCTCCTGCGCCCCTTCCGCTCGTTTCCGGCATCGATCCCGCCGGCGGAGCAGCAACGCCTGCGCAACGAAGCGACCGCCGCATACAACCAGCAGTTTCTTCCGGCGTGGCACAAGATCCGCGACTATATGGCCGCCACGTATCTCCCGCATGCACGCTCAACCGACAGCATTGCATCGATTCCGGGAGGCCGCGCCGCCTACGCGATCCTGATCCACCGCTTCACGACGACGACCATGTCGCCGGCTGAAATTCACAGACTCGGTGAACAGGAAATCGTGCGTATCGAAGCCGCAATGATGGCAATCCTCAAGGAAACCGGCTTCCACGGCACCATCGCCGAATTCCAGAAGAAGATCGATGCGGACCCGGCGCGACACTTCAAGTCGAAAGAAGAGATGCTGGCCAACTCCCGCAATATCGCGAAGATCATCGAGCCGGAACTGCCGAATCAGTTCCGCCACATTCCGGCTCTGCTCTTCGGCGTCCGCCCCATTCCGCCGGATCGCGAAGCGGCCACCGCCACCAACGCTCAGGGCGCCACAGCTGACCTCTCCTCCCCCGGCTGGTTCAACCTCAACACCTGGCAGCCCGAAAAGCAGGTGCGTTACGATCAGGAATCGCTGGTCCTGCATGAGGCCATTCCCGGCCACATTTTCCAGGGAGCGATCGCCAGCCAGCAGACTTCTCTTCCTGATCTGCGCCGCTACTACACCAACAGCGCCTTCGGAGAAGGTTGGGCTCTCTACGCCGAATCGCTCGGCGCGCAACTCGGCGTCTACAAAGACCCCTGGAGCCGCTTCGGTCAACTCGCCAGCGAGCGCTTCCGCGCGGTGCGCCTCGTCGTTGACACGGGCATCCATGATTCAGCCTGGACTCGCCAGCAGGCCATCGATTACTTCAAAACCCACACGCCGGAAAGTTCGCTCGCCGAAGTGGATCGCTACATCTCCTGGCCCGGCCAGGCGCTGTCTTACAAACTGGGTGAGTTGCGCATCCGCTCGCTCCGCGCCAAAGCCGAGCAGGCGCTGGGCCCGAAGTTCGACATCCGGGATTTCAACGACGCCGTCATTGCCGACGGTCGATTGCCGCTTGATCTCCTGACGGAACAGATCGACCGCTTCATCGCCCAGTCCGCCCACTGACACTTATCAGGCCCCGGGTGAAAAATCGCACCTGGCCACGTGAACGGACTCTTACGCTCTCTGGCCGGCGAGTTGCCGTGTTTTGTCACGAAGGGGAGGCGCAGATGAGGCACAACGGATGGATTCTGAGGCTCGCGCTCGCGGCGGGCGCCTTGTCATTTGCCAGCGCCCGGAGCACGCCGCCCGACGCCGGGCACGACTCTAATCAGGCGCCCAAAGCGAAAACGAAGGACAAAGTCACGACAAATGACACGGCCCTGAAGCCGAGCGAGAGCGGCAAAGCAAAAACGAAAAAAGGAAAAGCCCGGCCGGCACCCGTCAGCCCGCCCAACCCGCCAGTGGCCGACCCGCACGAAGATCCTTCGTCGCCAGTAAATCAGCCGAAGACTCCGGCGGGCGCACCGGCTCCAAAGTAGTCCTTAGAATTGAACCTTCGGAACCGTCCGCGCTCCCGGTTCCGTCTTGAAGTAAGCGTCTTCCCGCTGAAATCCCGATACGGACGCCACTATATTCCCCGGGAACAATGACAAATCCGTGTTGTACTTCTGCACTGCTTCGTTGTAGCGCCGCCGCGACTGGAGGATGCGATTCTCGGTCCCCGCAAGCTCGAACTGCAGTTGCTTGAAATTTTCGTTCGCCTTCAAATTTGGATAATTCTCCACCACGACGAGCAGACGCCCCAGCGCGCCATCCATTTGATTGCTCGCGTTGATCTTTTCCTGCGGTGACCTCGCTCCCGCCATCTGGGCGCGCGCATCGGCGACGGCCTGCACGACCGAAGTTTCTTCTTTCGCGTAACCTTTCACCGTCTGGACGAGGTTCGGAATCAGGTCCGCCCGGCGTTGAAGATCGGCATCCACCTGGCTCCACTGCCCGCTGATCGCTTCCTTTTCCGTCGCCATCTTGTTGCGCGTGCCCACGAATTCACAGCCTCCGAGCACGACGGCAAGGCCCACGACGATCAGTACGATGACTCCGGTTTTCATATTCAATCTCCTTGCGCAGGCACTTTATCCAATACGTCGACCGCGTCGATCACCTTCCCGATCTCCCGCATATATCCGGCCAGCAGGGCTTCCGGCTCGGTCTCTTTCCCTTTGCCCTTCTGCTCGCGCAAATCGAGCAGGCGGCGGAAGGGCGCCGCATCGATCCCGAACCTTTCGCGCGCGCTCTCGATCACATCGCGCTTTCGCGCCGGCGCGTTGAACCCGTACAGGAGCAGCGCGTGCCGGAACAATACGCAGAAGGTCGAGATCGAGTCGGCCAGCAGCCGGGTAAGCACGTCTTTGTCAGAAAGAATTCCGGACGCCTTCTGGCGCAGCCGCAACAGCTTCGCACGCAGATCATGCTCCACTTGCGCACGGTAAAACGACCGGTCGATTTCCAGCCCCGACACCAGATCCGCGCCGTGCAAAATCCGATGGTGCTCTTTGATGTCGTGGAACTCGATGGCGAAGCAATCCGTCGACGTCCGCACTTCCCGCTCCGTCAGCAGAAGAGGCGCCGGATTCCCTTCCCCACGCCACCAGCGAAAGATCGCCTCTGTCGCCCCGAGCTGCGCGGGTTCAATCCGGCTCAAAACGCAAAGGACGTTGTAATCGGAATACTTCTCGTCGCTGTCCCCCACCGCGGCGGACCCATACAGAACGACGGACACCAGGTCCGCGCCCAGTGCCTTGCGTAATTTTTCGACAAGTTGATCCAGCGAGCCCGGCATGGCACTGATCATTTTAGCGGCTCGTGCCCTTTACCAATCGCTCGACGCGCCGCCGCCGCCGGAGTCGCCGCCCCCAAAACCTCCGAAGCCTCCACCGGACCCGCCCGAATCGAATCCACCGAACCCACCGCCCCCGCCGTATCCGCCACCCCTCCCGCCGCCCAGTAACTGGCCCAGCAGCATACCCGTCCAGAATCCACCGCCGCCACCACCGCCGCCGAATCGATTCCCGCCACCGCGCCGGAGGATCATCAACACGAAGAAGATCCCGAACAGGATCAGCGGCCACGGGATGCTGTCACCGGTCGATCGCCGCACCCGATATTGCTTCGCCACCGGTGTAAGCGCCACGCCTTTCGATTGCGCGATCGTCGATCCCAGCCGCTCAGCAGCCGCGAGCAGCGCGGGTCCGTACTGATTCTCCCGCAATGCGGGCCGCATATCGTCCAGCAGCAGCCCGGCCATCCCGTCCGGCACCGCTTCGCCAAGTCCACCGCCCACTTCGAGCCGTGATTTGTGATCGCCGATTGACAACAGCACCATCGCTCCGTTGTCTTCGCCCTTTTGCCCGATCCCCCATGCATGGAAGAGATCGTTCGCCACGTCTTCGATCGGCTCGCCCTGCAGAGACTTCAGAGTCACGAAGGCCAGTTCCGCCCCCGTCGCCTGCTTCACCTGCGCCGCGTAGCTATCGAGTTCCGCCCGGCTTTGTGCATCGACGACGCCTGCGAAATCGCTGACGTAGCCCTGCGGCTTCAGTGCCTTCCAGTCGACCGCGTACGCAGGGACAAGAAGGCACAGGAGCCCTGCGCCGATGAACAAGGCTTTCATGTAGACGATCTCAGTGTATCTGTGCGTCGAGAAGCTCGACGGTTCGCAGAATCGTTCGCCCCACAACTTCCAGGCTATGCTCCGACACCTTGTCCATCGTGTCGGTGTTGCTGTGGTGGAACTCGCCCATGGAATCCAAACCCGGCCCCATGCGCCCGTACTTCGCATCCACGACGTCGACCGCGGCGATGCCGGCTTGCAGGAACGGCACGTGATCGTCGATGATACCGGCTTCGTCGTGGAAAAAATACTGCTCGTAGCCCAGTTGGCGCGCGGCCTGCGAAATGAAATCCTGCAGCCACCTCGTCGAGCCGGTTTCGCGCGTCACCCCGAGATCCTTGTCGCCGATCATGTCGAGCAGGAAGAACCCGCTCACGCGCCCTGCCATGCCGTTCCCCGAAAGTTTCTTCGCCAGATGCCGGCTGCCATAGAGTCCGTCGTCGGCGTCGAATGCCTTCACGGCTTCTTCCAGATCGGTCCAGACGAGCCAGATCTGCATGTTCGTCTTATGCCCGGCCAGCGCATCGGCAAAAGCCAGCAGGATCGCCGTGCTCGACCCGCCGTCGTTGGCGCCGATAAACCCCGGCATGAACAGCGTGTCGTAATGTCCCGCGAGAATGAAAATCTTCTGTTTCGGATCGGCCGTCGCATTGAACTTGCCGATGATGTTGTGGACCGCCACCTGGCCTCGCGGCGTCTTCGCCGTAAAGTCATCGGCCTCGATCTGCGCCCCATCCTTGCGCAGCACCTGGTGGATCAACTCTTCCGTCTTCGCATGACCCGGCGAGCCCGGCCAGCGCTCCCCATATCCCGCCACTTTCGCCGTATACGTATACGCCTGCCGGGCATTAAACCCGTCGTGCAGCGGCGGCACGGCAGTTACAGCCAGAAGCAGTGCGGGAAGCAGGAGCATCAGGCAGCGTGTTTTCTGACCCAATCGTCTTCCCACTTTTTGATCTTCGCGTCGTACTCTTCGATCTCGTGCGGCGTGACGGTCAGGTATTCTTTTTCCAGGTCCTCCGCGGTCTCGATCACATAGCGCAATTTGCAAACCGCGATGCGCGAACACAGCGAATCGCTCAGGATGCGGCCGGCCCGGTCGCAATAAGCGCGAATGTCCGCGTTCTGGATCACTACCGTCTTCTGCATCCGCTCTTCTCCGTTTTCGAGAACATAGCGCACGTCAACCGAGTCGCTGTGCCGGATTGAAATACCGGTCTGCAGATACTTGAATTGCGCATGCCACGTCCTGCCGAACGGATCCGGGCCTGCCTCGAAGTCGCGGAAGTTTTCCATCAGGAGCTATTTTAGCGTGCGTGTAGTCTGGAAAAGAACATGTCCTGGCAAAACGAGTTGACCATCGGAGCCGATATCGCCCGCCGCGCCGGCGCGCTGGCCCTGAAAATCCGCGAAGGAAACATCGGCGTTGAGTCGAAAGCCGACGAATCGCCCGTAACTGTCGCCGATCGCGAGTGCGAGAAGCTGATCGTCGAAGCACTGCAGAAGGCTTTTCCCGGCGACGGACTCCTCGGCGAGGAAGGCGCCGCCCGCGAGTCGACGAACGGCCGACGCTGGATCATCGACCCCATCGACGGCACCCGCGATTTCATTCGCGGCACGCGCGCATGGAGCGTCCTTATCGGCCTCGAAGATCACGGCAAAGCCGTCGCCGGCTTTGCCTTTTTTCCATCCACCGGCGAGATGTTTTCAGCCGCCAAAGGCGAAGGCGCGTTCTGGGATGGCCAGCGCATCGGCGCATCTTCGATTCAGCGCCGCGCTGACGCGTTGCTCTGCTGCAACGGTCTCAGTTACGCGCATCGATATCCCTTCGCGCCCGATCTGCTGCAGTGGCTTTCGGAATTCTGGACCGTGCGCAGCATGGGCGGCTGCCTCGACGCCATGCTGGTCGCAACCGGCCGCGCCGACGTCTGGATCGAAACGCAGGCCAAACCGTGGGACCTCGCGCCCCTGAAAATCATCGCCGAGGAAGCTGGTTGCGCCACTTTCGACTTCAACGGCCAGGACACCATTTACGGAGGAAACTACGTGATCTGCGTTCCTGCTCTGGCGGACGAAATCCGTAGCTTCGTCTGCCGCCGCGACACCCGATAAGCCCAAAAACCATCCGTCGATTTTTTTGCAATACCGATGGAATCAAAGCCCATCCCGGCATTCTTTTCGTCTTTGCGCCCTGGCGAGAAACTGAAGAATGCCGCTATGACGGAAAATGCCATTTGCGAAAGAAGCTGTGGACGCTGCCTTCCGTATCCACACCACATTCGGACTCGAAGAGAATCCTCACGCAAAGTCGCCGGCACGCAGCAATAACCCTCTCCCCGGGGTTTTTAAGGGCAGGGCCCCTGTTTATTTTTAGGGGTGCCGGCGCTGCGGCCGATTGGTAACGGCATGGTCAATCAAAAGCCGGCTCCGCTGCTCACTACTTCCCCTTAGCCTCGCTCTTCTTAATTGCTTCCGCTACTCTTGAGAGCTTCGCCGCCTCGTCGTCCCGCCCCAGTGATTTCAGCACCGCCGCGTGCTCTTCCATCGTCTGCGCCAGCAACGGACTCGTAATTCCCGCGGTCTTCTCCCGGATCTGCTCCACCAGCTTGAACCGCGGCTCTGCCGCCGACGCCTTGCCCTCCGCAACATAAACCACCGCGAGGCTGTACAGAGCATCTGCTACTTCGGAATTGTAAAGTCCGTGAACGGCCTCGCGGATATCCCCACAGCGGTGCAGCGGCCCCTCCGCTTCCTGAAAGCGTTTCAACGCGCGGTACGCATCTCCCTGCATGCAGAGCGCCGCTGCCGTCTTCTCACTGTTCGAGCCGAACAGCCGTTCATAGGTCGCGAGCGTCTTAACGATGTAAGGGAGGGCCTCGGCCTGATGGCCTTCCTCAAGCATGACGCCTGCAATATTGAAATTTACATTCGCTGTATCGGTGCTGTCGCCATACATGCTCTGAATGATAATGAGAGCCCGCCTGTAGGAAGCCTCCGCATCCCCGTATTTCTTTTCCGCCCGGTAGACCAGCCCGAGGGAGTTCAACGTAGTGCCAACCCGCGCGTCCAGCGCCCCAAAGCGTTGCGCCTCGTGAAGCGCTTTCACCAGTTCCTGCTCCGATTTTGCGTAATCGTGCGCCCCTGCCGCGCGCATGCCCGCGGTTACCTTGTTTTTCCATTCGGTCTCATCGACATCGGCCCCGAAAGCGGAAGCTGCAATCAGGCTGGCGAGCACTGTTGCCGCGGCAAAAAAGCGAAACATTGGCGATTGGTTTCAGGATACCGGATCAGTGTGCGCTTTTCTTCTCACTCCGCCGGATGGCCGCCGAAAGAACCATCAGCCTCGCCGCTTCCTTCGCGCGCCCCATGGATTTCAGCACCGCCGCGTGGTCTTCAAACGTCTGCGCCAGCAGCGGGCTCGTCAAACCCAGCTTGTTCTCCCGGATCTTCTCCGCCAGCTTGAACCGTGGCTCCGCGAGCGCGTACTTCGCTTCGCCCGCATACGTCAGCGCGAGGCTGTGCAAAGCATCGGCGAATTCCGTCGTATCGATTCCACCATCCGACTGACGGATGCTGAGGCAACGCTTGAGAGCAGTTTCCGCATCGGCCAGATTTTTCGTCAGCCGCAGCGAATCCCCCATCACGCAGAGTGCGTCCGCCGTCTGATTATTTGTTCCGCCCATCAACCGTTCGTAAACGGGCAATGTCCGGCGGATGAACGCCAGCGCCTCCGCCGGTCTGGAGGCATCGATGAGAAGTCCTGCCGTGTCGAAATTTACGTTTGCGACTTCGAGGCTGTCATCGCCATTCGCCTTGCTTAGAATGTCGCGCGACCGGCGGAAGGCGTTTTCCCCGTCGCTGTATTTTTTTTCCGCCCGGTAAACCTGTCCCAGACCTTCGAGCGTTGCGCCCACCCGCCAGTCATCGGCGGCAAAGCGTTCCGCTTCGTGGAGAGCCTTCACATAAGATTGCTCGGCCTTTGAATAGTCGTTGCTTACGGCCGCATGCTGGCCATCGGCGACGAGGTCCTTCCACGTGTCGTCCCCAAGTTGTGCCGTCAACGGGAAAGCAGGAATCAGGATCGCGACGCTCGTTACAAGCACGCGCGATACAACCCACCGGTCAACAGAAAGATTGCGGAAGTTCAGAAACTATCAGAGTATCCAATTGCCGTGCCGCCTGGATTTCGACCGGGACAAATCCGTTACGTATGAACCAGCCCGCCTGCGCGCCGCACCAGAGGCGCGGAGGCCGCTGTGCAGATCGACTCGATCAGGCCCCGATCGTCCGCGTGCTCCGACGTCGTCTGAAAGCCCCGCTCCATCAACTCGACACGAATTACCTCGGCATCGATACGCGCCGACATATAGAGAGCCCGGATATCGGGCCGGATTTCGCGCACCTGGTCGACCAGGCTCGAACCCTTGATTTCGTCTCCGGGCACTCCGTCGCCTGTTTTCAGGAACACATCGGTCAGCATCAGATCGATCGGCACGTAACCGCGTTTTGCGATCCCGAGGGCTTCTTCGGGCGTACGCGCCAGCAGGGCTCGCACGCCGTTCGAGTCGAGAATTCTCGCGAAAAATGAAAGTATCTCGGGCTCCTCATCGACTACCAGTACCGACAAAGAATCCTTCCGCCTTGGCATAAACGCTCCTTTTTTTAGAATATCCGCAGTCGCCAAAATCAGGAATATGAATCGATACGCACCTGTGTTCCAAAACACAAACGAAAGTTATACACCTCCATGTGAATGTTAGGAACTTAACATAGTGCGGGTTTGGAAACGATTTCAGCGCGCTGTTTTTGCCGCATCCGGCTTTTCGAAGTGCTGGTAATCCTGTCTGTCGGTCCAGCGGCCGCCCCACGTCCAACCAGCCTGTTCAAACTCCATCACGACAAAACCGTCTTTGAGGATTGAGCCCGGATGAGCCTTTGTGCGGTCGAGATACTTCCTCCCCGCGGGAGGCAGCACCTTGTCGCCTTTGACATAGGGATTGGTCAACGGATTGATGTCGATCGCCCGGCCCCAGCTGTGATTCGAATAGACTCCAGGTCTTCCCGTCACATCGCGGCAATTGAAGGCGGACGTATTATTCGCCGCCATCGACGCGTCATCGTCGCCGCCATATTCCTCGACCGGGACCATGCGCTCGATGAGGAATCCGTGGCGGTACAGACTCTCGAAGTGCCGGACGACTTCGTCTGCCAGATCGCGATGCACCAGCAGCATGCCGCTACGAGGCTGATTCCGGAAGTCATGGTAGGCCAGTGTCAACTGGCGAAGATCTTCGGGCGCGACGGGGCAACCCTGGTGCCACGTAGTGTGCCGCATCTTCGCTATCAACGCGGCGGGCACAGCGTCACTGCGGAAGACCGGAGGGCCGGCAATGCTCAGCGGCACGCACACTATGAACGCGAAGGTTACCCGCGGCAGCTTGAGCAACCGGTTCCGCCTGCCGTCTTTTGTTGTGTCGGCAGGCCAAACGGCTTGCCCCACCTGCCGCCTGATCACTTACCTGGCTTAAGGCTCTTGTAGGCCGCTTCGATAAACATATCGGGCGTCCAGTAGCTGTTGTGACCGTAAGTCGGATCGTAATCCCTCGTCAGCTTTGCCGCCTTCGTCTGATCGAGCGTCAAACCACGCTTCACGGCATCTTTCACGCGGTCCCGCACGATCGCCACCATGTCGCGGTATTCCACGACTTCGGCCTGGTCACACAGATGGCCGTGACCCGGAACGATCAGCGTCCCACCCTCTTCTTCATGCTCCACAACCGCCATGTTCACCAGTCGCGTCAATGCCAGAACCGTTCCCTCGATCGTGCCGCCCTTTTCGACATCGATCACCGGATAGCCATCCGTATTGAAAATATCGCCCGCGCTCACCACATCCGATTTGCGGAAGAAGACGAAGGTGTCTCCATCGGTCAGTGCGTTCGGCTCATGGATGATCTCGATCGGCTCGCCGTTGAAATACAGCGTCTTTTCGGGGCCGCCGAACGTGTCGGTCGGCCACGCTTCCGTAGGCGTCGGCGACTTCGTTCCGGTCGGAGCGCTCATGCGCGTCAGCACGTTTTCATGCGAAAGGATCTGCGCGCCATCTCTCGAATCGCGAATATCGTTCGTGACATTCGCACCGGTGATGGTCGTGCCGGAAAGCCGTACGAGATCGTTGCCGTTCGTGCTGTCCGGATAGGAATTCGTATTGACGATGTACTGCAGCGGCCGCTCGGACATCTTCTTAATGGTGGCGATCACCTTGTCTGACATCTTGTCGAACCCGGTGTTGACCAGCAGCGCGCCCTGCTTGCCCACCTGCAGCGTCATATTCGCGCCGTCGCCCACGAGCATGAAGATATTGCCCTGCACTGGCCACACATGCAGCTCGGCTTTGGAAAAATCCGCGTTCTGATCGCCGTGGCTCTCGGCCGCGGCCGTGTCCGTCTGGGCCGCCGCAACGCCCGCCATCGATCCAGCCGCCAGCACCGCGACGCCAAAATGAAAAGCTCTTCTCGTCATGCTCAATTTGATCCCGCTTATTTCCTTGCGTTCATTTTCGGCGCTTACTTTTTGGCGGAGCCGGCTTCCATCGCCTTCAGCTTCACCTGGTATTCCGGATACATCGTTTCCGCCCCGCCTCTTGCCGCCTGTTCCGGCACCATCGGATGGTTCTTCTCGTACTCCGTCAGGAACTTGTTCTGCCCCGGCAGATAGTTCGGCACCTCGCCATCCTTGCGCCCGACGACCTCTTCCACCGATTCGCACGGATACAGCCAGTTCCCGTTGTAGTTCAGATTGACCCGGAAATCCTGCGTCTTGATCAGCGGCTCCGTCAGATAGCCCGGATCTTCCACAATGCTCACGTGCGTCATGATGTCGCCATGCCGGATGTAGTGCTGCGTCAGCGTGGCGCGGTCGCTTTCGATCAGCCCGTTGCGCCGGATCCAGCCCGTCTTGATATGCGTCGTGTGGACGGTGAGGATGTCGCCTTCCCATTTACCGGTCGAGAATCCCATCCACGTATGCAGCGCATATTCCGGCGGATGCGGCCGGCCATCCATCCAGATCACCATGTTCTGCTCGTACGTCTGGCTGTAAACGTGAATCGCCACAAGGGCCTGCGTCTCAGGGTCTTTCTCTTCCCAGATCCGCAGATTCGTCGGACCGCGAAAGATGTAAGGGGAAACGTGCACGCGACACTGCTGCTCCGGCATCGTGATTCGCGATGAGCTCCAGCTATCCGCGCGGAGGCGGTTCGAGTCGGTGATCGGCAGCCCGAGATAGTCGCCCAGCTCCGGACCGGGAATGCGCTCCGGCTGGTCTTCGAGAAACATCGCGCCCCAGTTACCGGAAAGATCCACCTGCGCGAAAAGCGGTACGGTCACAAAGACTGCCGCCAAAAGCACCGGCAATCCCTTCACCGCCGAAAAACGAAAATGCATCATCGAGAAAATTGTCTCCTGGGAACGTCTATTCCGACGAGTGACCTTACGGTGAGGTTACGCGTCAGCAACTATATCATCCGCACCAGGGCTCTCGCAAGTTATTGAGGACTCAAGGTGTAGTTCAGGCGACGCGCAGTTGCATTGCCCTCAAATCCAATGTAAACCCGTCAGCCGGAGCATCTATCCCGATGGAGCCGTCTTCATACCGAGAGTCCGTCAACGAGCGGCGGACGGCCGGATCTTTGTCCGTCATCACCCAATAATTGGCGCCGGTGTCAAATATCCACTCGGTTGACTTTGCGTTGACAATCACCGGGACGTTCCATGAGCCCAAAGAATTGTGGTGCGCTTTGACCTGCGTACCTCTCCCGAACTCGATCGTCTGCCGCAATTCCGCCGTCCATTCGGAGGCAGCCTCGCCATAGCTGCCGGATCGCGCCAGAACGGGCGCCAGCTCCTCGCGCACTGCCCGCTCCATTGTGGGATCCGGCTTGCCATTCAGGATTTCGCGTCACTGCCCGGTCGCTACCGCGTCCTTGCCCATCCGCACCGCCACTTGAGCGCGAAGAAAGGCGGTGACACCACGCGAGGTACGGCGGTCGCGGAACGGTGACAACCTCCAGGATTATAATCTTCACGTATCTCATCTTCAGCCAACCGCGGAGTATGCTGGAGAGTTCGATTATTTGGCTGGTTTATTTTTAGGCTGGTTCTCTTAAGGGAGGCTAAACGATGAATTACCCCGTCACGGGCATCCACCACATCACAGTCTGTGCCAGTGGTGCCCAGGAAGACGTAGACTTTTTCACGCAGGTTGTCGGGCAGCGACTCATCAAACAGACCATCCTGTTTGACGGCCGCTATGCGCACTATCACATGTACTACGCGAACGCCAACGCCGAGCCCGGCTCGGTGATGACGACCTTCCCGTACAAGCGCGTTCCGGGCCGCAAGGGCTCAGGCCAGATCCAGGCTACCGCGTACACCGTACCGAAAGGCTCCATCCCCTTCTGGGTTGAGCATCTCGACCGTTACAAAGTGCAGCACAGCGGAAAGAAAGAGCGCTTCGGGCACTCGTACGTCCGCTTTATTCATCCATCGGGACTCGAGCTCGAAGTCGTCGAAGATCCCAACGACAAGCGCAAAGGCTGGACGACCGATCAGATCAGCAAAGACGTCACGGTCCGCGGCTTCTACGGACCGGTTCTCTCCGTCCGCGAAGTCGGCGAACAGGAGCGCTTCTACGTCGACGCGCTCGGCATGAAGAAGACCGGCACCGATGGCAACGCCCACCGTTTCGAAATCGGGCAGGGCGGCGCCGCGAAAACGATCGTCCTTCTTCATGAGCCGGATAAGGCGCAGGGAAGCTGGGGCTTCGGCGCCGGCACCGGACATCACATGGCCCTCGAAGTCGGCTCCGACGATGAGTTGGCCGAGCAGAAAGGCATCTATGAGGAGCTGGGTTATACCGATTGCTCCGAGATCAAGGACCGGAATTACTTTCACTCGATCTACTGCCGGAGCCCGGCCGGCATCCTGACCGAATGCGCCGCGACCGCCGAAGGTGCATTCACGCGCGACGAGCCCTACACCGAGCTTGGCACGCACCTGCTCCTGCCGCCGTGGTTCGAAGAGCGCCGCGCCGAGATCATCGCGATGCTGGAGCCGATCACGGTTCCCGAATCGAATGGTCCGGTCAAGGTGGAGCACGCAGTTCCGGTTTCCAGACGCACGGAAGCAACGTTCGTAGGCGGAGACAGCTCGAAGAATTGACGGATAGTCCGAACCAGGGGTGCCGGCCTGCGTTCACCTTATCTCGTTGACTTAAACCCGATTGATGATAAGTTGTGCGTGAGTCTTCGCCTCTGGTCCTTCGCCCGGCCCGCTTTGTCGAGACCGGCCGGGCGAAGGGTGAGGCTGCACTTGGCGGCGTTCTCATTCATGGCCGTTACCGCACTCCGGAAGAGATGGTCTGGCTCTCTTCCCGTTTGAACCTCGACAATATCCGCTGGATCGCCCCCTCCGCTGGCCACGATCGCACCTGGTACCCCGGCCTTTTCACCGACCCGATTGCTTCGAACGAACCGGCATTGACACAAGCCATCCGGCAAATCGATCTCGCCGTGGACCGCGCCAGCGAGAGCGGTCGCCTGAGCCCCCACGAGCTTGTGATGATGGGGTTTTCGCAAGGCGCATGTCTCACGGTCGAATACGCGCTGCGCCACCCCGGCCGCTGCCGCACGCTGGTTGTCCTGACAGGCGGCGTGTTCGGGCCGCCCGAAACACAGCGGCCGGAGTCGCGGGAAATGCTCGCAGGCACCCGCGTGCTTCTGACCGGGAGCGACGTCGATGAATGGATCCCGGAACCGCGCGTGCACGAAACGGCAGAGGTATTGAAAAGGTTGGGCGCGGAGGTCGACGTTCGAATCTACCAGGGCCGCCCCCATGAAGTCAGCGATGCGGAGCTGTCCGAAGCAGCGACCTTCATAAAAAAAGCGCAGGCCCCATAAGGACCTGCGCCGCTTGCAAATCCGAACCCCGCTTAGAACTGATTCCAGAGGTACTGGTTATAAACCTCGTGATGGAACTGAATCTCCGGAGTCTTCACAACCGTGCCCAACAGCCTCGCGCACCGATCCGCCGATCCGCGTTTGAGATCCACGTAGCGTTCCTTGACATCTTCGCTGTAAAGGGTCTTCGTCCACGCCGCTTTGTGGAAGTTTTCCATGGCGTCGTAGATGTTGTCCGGGAGGAACCGTTTGGCTTTCCGCAGGTCCTTCTGGGTCGAAATGTTGCCATCGATTCCCGTCTTGAACACGCTGTAAAGCACCATGTAGGGATTGGCGTCCGGCGCTACCGCGCGCACTTCCACGCGCGAGCTGCGCTCGTTGCCGATCGGGATTCGCACCATCGAACCGCGATCCACAGCCGAGGCGATGAGCTGGTTCGGCGCTTCGAAATGCGGATCCAGCCGCCGGTAAGCATTGACGCTCGGATTCAGCACCAGGCAGATGTCGTTGCCGTGCGTGAGGATTCTGTCCACGA
Organism: Bryobacteraceae bacterium; assembly: GCA_036272235.1. GTDB lineage: Bacteria > Acidobacteriota > Terriglobia > Bryobacterales > Bryobacteraceae > BOG-234. The sequence continues at coordinate 15,772 of DATAZF010000018.1, forward strand.
ACTCCCAGGCGAACTTGCTGACCTTCTCTTCACCTTCCGGATCCCAGAACAGGTTCGTCTTGCCCTTTGAAACCGAAACGTTGGTGTGCATGCCGCTGCCGTTCACGCCCACCACCGGCTTCGGCAGGAAGCTGGCCGTAAGACCCATGTTCCGCGCCACCTGGCGGCAGAGAAACTTGTAGAGCTGGATCTGGTCCGCAGCCTGCAGCACGTCAGCGTAGCCGTAGTTGATTTCAAACTGCGACGGCGCCACTTCCGGATGGTCCTTCTCGTTTTCGAAGCCCATGGCGCGCTGCACTTCGGCCGCCTTATCGATGAACGTGCGCAGCGTATCGCCCGGCAGCGAATGATAGTAGCCACCTGTGTTCACGTATTCGAACTTGCCGGTCTCGCTGTAGCGCCGCTCGGCATCGAGCCCGTTGAACAGGAAGCCCTCGATCTCGTTCGCCGCGTTCAGCGTGTACCCGTTCTTCTCGAACTGGGCGTTCGCATAAGACTTGAGCACGCCGCGCATATCGCCGATATACGCGCCGCCCTGCTTGTCAATCACCTCGCCGAAAATGAGGACCTTGCCCTCGCCGATGAACTCGGCCGGGCCCCAGTAGAACGAGCCCCAGTCCATGTGCAGCCGAAGGTCGCTTTCCTTCTGCGCGGTGAAACCGCGGATGGAGGATCCATCGAACGTCAGGTTGTCGTAGCTCTTGACCAGAAACTTCTTGTCGTAGTCGAGCATGTGCAGGCGCCCTTCGAGATCGCTGAACAGCACGACCACGGCCTTGATGCCCTTTTCGTCCGTCAGATATTTGAGGCGCTCTTCCTGCAGCTTGCCCGGATCCGCGCGGTTCTTCCGCTGTTCACGCGCACCAAGATTCTTCTCTTCCAGCTCGGCGTAGGACAAGTTGAGAAAATTCGTTAGATTCGACATTTGTTCTCCTGAAATGGATTAATCCGCCACTGAGAGGACTGTCCAGGTCTAAAAACGGACTTCTCTGACGAACTTTCGATTATGGACGATCCGGCGGGCTATCGGCAACACCTGGGCAATAGGTTCTGTTTATCGGGCTTATCGAACATCGGCATGCCACAAAATAAGCAAAGCTAATGCGCCCCCCGCGATCTCGTCGCTCTTCGTCGCGGCAATCCGCACCAGCTATTTCGAGCTGCGACCGCAACCCTGGCAGACGCTCCAGCAACAGGGCCGGATGCCCCTTACGTGCCGGCCGGAACTCCGGATCCAGGCCTGATTTTGTCCCGGCGTGATTTGTGTGGGAGCTAGTTCTGGCCGCACATGCCGCCGCCGCATCCGCCGCCACCGCACATCCCGCCTTCTCCCATGCGAGTGGCGGCCGGCGTAAATGAGTGATCGGCGCCGTTGCCGCCGCGGGCCGCGAAGGTGGAATACTGCTGCTCGAGGTGCTTTCCTCCGCAGGCAGGGCACCCGCATTCCATTACATCCGTGCTGCGGCGCACCAGCTTTTCAAACTTATCCCCGCAGGATTCGCAACGGTATTCGTAGATCGGCATATTGCTTCAATCTTATCGCGCGGTTGTTTCAAACCGCAGCCGCACCTGTCCCAGATAGATTTCGTCGCCGGCACGCAGTGCCACACCTCTGCCCGCATGCGCGGGGATGTCGATCCGGCGGCCATCCCGGAACAGCGTCGTGCCGATCGAGCTGCCATCGTCGAAGATTCGCCAGCCGCCGGATTCGAACCGGATGTGTGCGTGTGAACGCGACACGCTCGCGTTGGCCTCGTGCGCGGCCTCGGGAAAGTAGAGCTCGTTGCGTCTCATCGTCCTGCCGAGCGAATCGAGGATCTCGGCTTCCCGGCCAATATTGATGCGCGGCTGATCGAGCGTGAATTCCCGCGAGGGCGAAGCGCCGATCACTGTGACCAGGCGCGCTGGAACAATCTCGACGGCGCGCGCGGTGGAGGGGGCGGAGGCCGCGGGCTTTTCCGTTCGCTCGCAAATGACCCGCATCTCAACGAGGGGCGCTTCCGGGTACTTCACCGCCACCGCAAGATCGCCCGGCGGCGTGACCCGTTCCTCTTTCAAAGTGGCGCGTATATCGTCGCCCAGCTGCCCCGCATCGAACAGCGTCTCGAGTACAGCTTTGCGCTCCGCGTCGGCCGCGGCCAGCTCAATCGTAATCAGATTGAACGGCAGCACGCGGTCGCCGCGTTTGCCAACGGTCGCGCGCCTTGCGATCTGGTCGAGCGCATCGCGATAGAGCTCGATCGCCTCGCGCGCGTCCGGCTCATCGCCGCCTCCGGAAAAGATGGACCGCAGCCGTTGGTCCAGCGATTTTTCGATCCGTCGCAGCAGGCTCATGGAATCAAATGTAATTGTTGCGCAGCCATCACCAGATCGCCGGCCATCGGCGCTGCCGCCGTGCCTCCGTAACGCCCGTTCTCGACGAGAATCGCGAAGGCGATGCGCTTCGAAGCATCGTCATACGGCGCAAAGCCGATGAACCATGCGTGCGAGGGCGCAGTCGCCAGTTCCGCCGTCCCGGTCTTGCCGGCGATCTGGGGCTTGATCGCGGCGAGACGAGTGCCGGTGCCGCTCGTAACGACGCCCCGCATGTCTGTGGCGAGAATCTGGGCAACGTTCAGGGGCAGCAGCGGCTGCGAGGCTTGCGTACGCGTATTGCTCTCATCAGTGACCCAACGACCCGCCTGCAGACTGCCGCCCGCCGCGATCGCCGCCGCCACGCGCGCCAACTGGAACGGCGACACAACAACCTGCCCTTGCCCGTAAGACGCCTGCGGCATCTGGGGCTTCAAATTCTTCACCGTCGCCGGATTTGCAACTGAGATGCCGATCATCGCCGCGGTGTCGAGCAGTTGTTGCGGTCCGACTTTGTAAGTCCCGAGCTGCGCGAAATAGGCGTTGCACGAGACGATGATCGCGCGATCCATATCGAGCGTGCCGTGCGGATTCTTGTCTTCGACATCATCCCGAATCGGCCGCTTCGAGTTTCCCACGTAGTTCCCGGTCCGGCCATCCGGCAGCCGGATGCACTGATAGGTCTGGTGCGCAAGCTTTGGATCGAGCCGCAGCGCCGCAATGGCCGTCACCACCTTAAACGTGGACCCCGGCGGATACAACCCATAGCGGGCGCGATCGAGCAGCGATCCGGATGCTTCGCCCAGCGCCAGCTTCTCCTGCAACAAGTCAGGCGACGGCATGTTCACCGACGCCAGCAGGTCGCCATTCGCCGGATCCATCGCCACAATCGACCCGCGGTCGAGGTGCTGGGCTTTAAGACTTTCGCTCAGGATCCGGGCCGCCTTCATCTGCAGCGCCGCCGAAATCGAGAGGTGCACGTTACGCTCGCGGTCGCGGATGCGTTTCACTGCGGGGTTGTCCGGCTCCCAGCGATGCCGCAGCAACGGCAGCAGCTCACGGTAGTCATAGCGGATCGTGTAAAACGGCTTCCCTGCCTTGTCCTTCACGGCAACGACTCGAGCGCGATCGTCGTAGCCCTGCAGACGAATCGCGGAGTCGCGCTCGACGAGAGAGCTGTTGGGCGCGCTCCAGTTGGCGCGCGTCCGGATGTCGCCCAGCAGATGGAATGTCACAGAACCCAGCGGATAGCAACGCGGCTCCGCGCGGTTGCAGGCCTGATCGATGTCGATTCCAATGTCCTGATATTGCGCGCGATGCTGTTCGAGCTCGGCCCAGCTGCTGGTCGCGAGCGGAAGGCCGGCGCGATCGTAAATCGTGCCGCGTTGCAGCGTGCGGGCGGCATCGATCAGGCGAGGATTGTAGACGTAGCGGCGGCCTCCATCGGCCTGCAGGACCAGAGTCCCCTGCCCCGCGATCTCATCCGCCTGGCCGAGCTGGATGTAGGCGGCCTTTCCGACAACCGCAAGCGCAAGCAGTCCGAGCACAATCTCCACCCAGCGCAGACCGGGAAGCAGAGGGGCCAGCGATTCCGTTCGGCTGCCGGATCTATGTCCGTCGTTCCCCAGGGCGAGCAGAATCCCCGCGATCCCGAAGTTGGCGAGCATCGCCGTCCGCCCGTAGCTGAGAAACGGCGT